>JAKZTB010000309.1:0-2796 GCA_047517345.1 Alphaproteobacteria bacterium | reverse complement strand
GCGGGGATGGGAGATCGGCGCGCTCGAGAACATCCATGGCGCGCTCCCCTATATCCGGTTTGCGCCCATTCTAGCCCTAGTGGGTGTGGGTGTAAACCGGATAGGCAAGGAATAATCATCCACTCCATTGATGCGCTGATGGCATAACCATACGCTCGACCCCCGGGAGGTAAGGCGTTGACGGTGAATGCACCCTTGACGGGACCCGAGGCGGCGGAAGCGGTCGAACGGTGCTCGCACGCGCTTGCGTCGCGGCCGGATTATCCGGACGCCGCGCGATTGCTCGCCGCACTGCTGCAGCGCTACGAATTCGGCGCCGAGATCGACATTTCGCCGCACGGTCTGGAGGCCGCGTTTGCGTTCCCAGATGTCGACCGGCAGGCGTTGTGCAACGGCGCGCTCGCCTTTCTGAAAGGTCGCCCGCCCCTCGCCGACGCGTTGGCGCGCGGCCGGGCCGACGGCTGGGACGCCGCGGCGGCCCTGCTCACCCGCAAGGGTGCGCGGCTGTTGCGAAACAGGTTGTTCGCGGCCGCTCTGATTCATGGCGTCGTCGCCGACGTCGAGATCGAATTCCTGCTGACCGCGCTGCGCCGCCGCCTGCTGCTGTCGCCGACGCTGCTCGCGGTGCGGCCGGTCTATGAATTCGCTTGCGTGCTGATCCGGCAGTGCCTGAACAACGAGTACGTTTTCTTCGCCGATGAAGAGGAAAGGGCCGGTCTAGGCGAACTGAAGGAGGATATCGACGCGATGTTCGAAGGCGCCGCGGCGGCGGGTGGCGCGTTTCTGCTTTTGTCGCTGTACCGTCCAATTCACGAAACGGTCGGTCATGAGGGGCGCGCCGCCGACAAGGTGTCGCCCCGGCCCCTGCGCGCCGTGCTGCACGAGGAACTGGACGCCCGCCGGGTGGGCACCGGGCATGCGGACTGCCTGCCCCAGTTGACGGCGGTCACCGACGCAACCTCGCGCCGGGTCGCCGACCAATATGCGGACGACCCGTATCCGCGCTGGCTCAGCTTGCAGGCGCCGCAACCGGGAAGCGCCAAGGATCGCCTGCGCGGCCACTTCTCCGCCGATGCGCTCGCCGTCATCGACGGCCCGTGCGAGGTTCTGATCGCCGGCGCCGGAACCTGTCGTCAAGCGGTAAATTCGGCCATCGGTTACGGTGCCGGGTCGCGGGTGCTGGCGATCGACCTGAGCGCGCCGAGCCTCGCCTACGGCGCGCGCATGGCCGAAGCGCTGGGGGTGTCGAACTTGCGCTTCGCGATCGGCGACATCCTGCGCCTCGACGAGACCGGCGACCGCTTCGATGTGATCGAATGCGTCGGCGTCCTGCACCACATGGCCGATCCGTTTGACGGGTGGCGCGCGCTGATCGAGCGGCTCCGCCCCGGCGGGCTGATGCTGATCGGGCTGTACAGCGCCGTTTCGCGCCGGGTCATCCGCGGGCTGTCCGAAGACCCGGATTGGCCCGGTTCGGCCGCCGACGATGACGGGCTGCGCGCCTACCGCCGAACGCTGATGGGCCGCGGGTCCGGCGACGATGGTTTCGCGCTGACCGAATCGCCCGATTTCTTCACGAAGAGCGGCTTCCGCGATCTCGCCCTGCATGTCAGCGAACGGCACTGCGCGATCCCGGAGATTCGCGACTTCATGGCCGCCCAAGGACTCGACTTTCACGGGTTTAGCCTGCCGGACGAAACCTTGCGGGCCTATGCGGACGCCTTTCCTGACGATGAGCCGCCCGGCGCGCTCGAAAATTGGTGGACATTCGAACAAGCCCATCCGCAGACCTTCTACGGCATGTACCTGTTCTGGTGCCGTCGGCCTGATTAGGCATCGCTGCTGCCTGACCAATAACTTTCTTCGGTTGCAACACGCGGGCTCTTACCACAGGGGTTTGCTCATTCTTTCCGTATAGCCAGAGGGCATGACGTTGAAACTGACACTGATCCTCGTCTCGTCGCTGGCGCTGGCGTCGACCGAATGGGGCAGCCAGGAGGGGAACATGAGAAGGGTGCCGTCGCCGACCGTGACCACCACCTGATCGGTGTTCTCCGCGGTGAGCTCCGTGACCGGCGGCCGGATGATCCCCGTCTGCGGCCTGGGATCGTGGAAATTGACGGTATCGGCACCGTCGTAGGTGCGCAGATAGTAAACGCCGCTCAGGAAATTGTTGGGGTGGCTATGGATGGGGTGCGCCGCGCCTTTCGGGTTCACGTTGGCCCAAAGGCCGGTTAACTCGAACGCGCCGTCCCCGGTCTTCAGGAAATCCAAGACGCCCTCGGCCGCGTCACGGATGCAGGCGACAAGGCGGCGAAATTCGTCCAGATGGTGCAGGTCCTTTGCCGACTGCCAGCCGCGGCCCGGCATCGGCTCGCCCGCGTCGCGCCTCAACTCATCGAGTTTCGCAAGAACGTCGTCTTCGATCCCCTGACGGACGCTGGGCGCCACCTGCGCCTTCCAGACAAAGGTCGGGAACATGCGGAGCACGTCCGACGCCTCGAAGTTGGCTCCATAGGTCTCAACCATTCCACCAGCCGATCTCGTCGCGGGACCATCGTGACTTATACCGCTCCGTAGAATACGTTAGTTTTGCTGAGGTTGAGCAGATAAAAGGAGCGGAGCATGCGGGACGTCGTCAGCGATATCCTTACCTGGCCGTGGTTTTCAGAGCCGCACGGTTACAACTTCAACGGCCACCTCGTTCGCGATCCCGGCGGCAACATCTGTATCGACCCCGTCGAACCGACGGAGGACGACATGGACGCTCTCGTTCGCGAAGGCGTGGCCTGGATC
>JAKZTB010000308.1:0-10254 GCA_047517345.1 Alphaproteobacteria bacterium | reverse complement strand
TCTTGTATGTGCTCGCCGATCAAGGGCGCGGCGCTCTTGTGCACCGCCGGCGTCGCCGACAATCTGAACGGCGCGTTCTGGAACTTGTGGCTGCCGAGGACCGGATGCGCCATCTCCGTGAAAAGTTCCCGATGGGCCAATTGCGGATCGTTTTCGATCCGGTCCTCGCTGCTCTGCACCGGCATGGCGCGGACGCCTGCGGCCTGGCAGACCTCCATGACCGCGTATTTGTCGAGGGTCTTCGTCCAGGCCTCAATGCCCGCGTCCAATTCCTCCTGATGCTCGAGACGCCCTGACAGCAGGGCGAACGTTTGGTCCGTCGCCCAGGTGGGCGATCCCATCGCCTGCACCAGGTTCCGCCATTCCGCATCGTTGTGGCAGACGATGGCGCACCAGTCGTTATAGCCGCCGCCCTCGGTGCGGTAGGCGTTGTGCGGCGCCGTCGTCGGGCCGCGATAGTTGTTCAGGATCGGCGTGCCCGGCCAATGCGCCCGGTTGCCGGGCGGAAAACCCTCGCGCCGCGAACCGCGGCCGTTCACGGTCGCGTCCAGAACCGCGGGTCCGGTCAGGCTGACGCCGTTCAGCATCTGCGACAGGTCGACATGCTGCCCAAGCCCGGTGCGGTTGCGCCGGTGCAGCGCGCTCAGCACGTCGTTCACGATGTTGGTGCCGCCGAGATCGTCGAGGATCGACCAACCCCAGCCGGCCGGCGGCTTGCCGGGCAGGCCCGACAAATGGGTCATGCCGGAGAAGGCCTGCGCCGTCGGCCCCATCATCGTGTAGTCGCTCTGCCGGCCGGTATGGCCCATGCCGGAATGCGAAACGTAGACGATGTCCGACTTGATCCCGCGCAGCACGTCGTAGCCGAGGCCCCAGCTGCGCAGCGCCTTGGGACTGAAATTCTCGGTCACCACGTCGGAGATCGCGACCAGGCGCTTGATGACGTCCAGCCCTTTCTCGCTGCGCATATTGACGGTGATGCTTTTCTTGTTGGGATTGGTGTCGTTGAAGGTCGGCGAGGAATTGAGACTCTGCTGGATGCCCTCCGGCGTCACCGCGATCATGCGGCCGCGCTCGTTGGCGGGCCATTCCACCTTGATGATCTCCGCCCCCAGCGCGCCGAGCCAGCGAGTCGACCACGGCCCCGCCCGGACCCAGGTGAAGTCGAGTACCCGAATGCCGTCGAGCGCCTTGGGCGAGGCGTCGGTGTCCTGCTGTGCCGTCATCTGTGTCCTAGCCCTTCACGTTTGCCGTCCCGGTTAATCCGCCGCGCACACCGGTTGTCGCGCGCGCCGATTATACCCGGCGGCACCGTCCATGCTATGCAAGGCCAAGCCGCACATGCAAACACTGGAAGCATCGATGCCCGACAGCGTTAACGACGCCTACACCAGCGAGACCATCCGTCTTTTGGAAAACCGGGTCAGCGTCCGCGAATACATCGACGAGCCGGTCCCTGATGACATGATCGAGGCGATACTGCGCGCCGCGTTCCGTGCGCCGACCTCCTCCAATATCCAATCCTACACCGCCGTCGTCGTGCGCGACCATGAGATTTTGCAGAAGCTGTCAGTGTCCACGGGAAACCAACGCCATGTCGCGGAGACACCGGTCTTCATCGCCTTCTGCGCCGACATGACCCGGATCGACTACGCACTGATGAAGCATCAGCACAATCTTCACGACAACAATATGGAGACCGGCCTGGTATCCAGCATCGACGCGACACTGGTCGGCATGGCCGCCTATCTTGTCGCCGAATCCCTCGGTCTGCGCGGCCTGATGATCGGCGGGGTGCGCAACGACGCGGTCGAGATCGCCGATATCCTCGGCCTACCGCACCGGGTGTACTGCGTCTTCGGCATGTGCCTCGGCTGGCCGGCGGAGCAGCCGCCGCAGAAGCCGCGCATGGATATCGGCACGACGATCCATTACGAGAGATACGACGCGGAAGCGACGCTCGCCTCGCTCGACGCTTACGACGCGGAGCTGGCGGTGCATTACAAAGCGAGCGGCCGCGAGACGACGCCGGATAGCTGGACGCGCGACATGGACAGGAAGTTCCACCCGCCGCTGCGCGACAAGCTGCGCGAACAGCTGAAGACACAGGGCTTCGACTTCCGATGATCAAGCGCGTTTCGATCCTGACCCGCAAGCCGTCCTTCTCGCCGGAGGCCTTCGCCAAGCATTGGCTGGAAATCCATGGCCCCCTGGCGCGGAAAGTGCCCGGCATCCGCCGTTACGTGCAGAACCACATCGCCGAAGCGACCCGCCATCCGAACCTGCCGCCGAGCACCCAGCAGGTCGACGGTGTCGTCGAGATGTGGTTCGACGACCGCGAGACCATGGAAAAAGCGCTCGGCAGTCCCGAAGCGCGCGCCATGTTCGACGACGGCACGCTGTTCATCGAAACGGTGACAAGCTTCGTCGTGGATGAGAAGGTGGTGATCGGAAACTAGGGAAACAGCCCCATGAGCCGCCTTGTCGTCGTTTCCAATCGGGTCATGCTGCCGACGCTTAGCAAAAAGGAAGCGGCGGGTGGGCTCGCGGTTGCCGTATTGGACGCGCTGGGCCGCAATGGCGGCATCTGGTGCGGCTGGAGCGGCAATCTGATGGACGAGGAACCCACCAAATTGGACCTCCTCCAGGACGGCAACATCACTTACGCTACCCTCGATCTTACGCAAACCCACTACGAACGATACTACAATGGCTATGCCAATGGTTCGCTCTGGCCGTTGATGCATTACCGGTTGGACCTGATCGAATATTCGCGCCCGAACTACGACGCCTACATACGGGTAAACGAGCTTTTCGCGGAGACGCTGAAGCCGCATTTGCAGGACGACGATATTGTCTGGGTCCACGACTATCACTTCATGCCGCTGGCCCGGGAGCTAAGAAAACGGCGCTGTACCCAGCGGATGGGCTTCTTCCTGCATATTCCCTGGCCCGCGCGGGAAGTGCTGATGGCGTTGCCGAACCACCGCGAACTGGTCGAAGCGTTGTTGGAATTCGACGTCGTCGGATTCCAGACCAAGGGTTATGTCCTCGCCTTCCTCGACTATGTCGTGCGCGAGCTCGGCGGCACGGTGGAACCGGACGGTTCTCTGTTCACTTCCGGCAGAAGGACCAAAGTGCAGCACTTCCCAATCTCGATCGAAACCGAGAAGTTCGGAGAACTGGCCGACGAAGCCGAGGATTCGAACCATGTCCGCCGGCTGGTAGCCAGCCTGGGCGACGGCCAGCTTATCCTGGGCGTCGACCGGCTGGATTACTCGAAAGGCCTGATCAACCGGTTTCAAGCCTACAAACATCTGTTGCAGGAATATCCGGAACACCAACGCGCCACGACCTTCATGCAGATCGCACCGACCTCACGCGGCGAGGTGGTACAATACCAAGACATCCGTCAGGAATTGGAGGCGGAAGCCGGCCACATCAACGGCACCTATGCCGATTTCGACTGGGCGCCCATCCGCTATCTGAACAAAGGGTTCAGCCGCAAGATACTCGCCGGATTTTTCCGCCGCAGCCAGGTCGGTTTCGTCACACCGCTGCGCGACGGCATGAACCTGGTCGCCAAGGAATTCGTCGCTGCGCAATCGGCGGCCGATCCCGGCGTCCTTATCCTGTCGCGATTTGCCGGCGCCGCGGAGGAAATGGACGGCGCCCTTCTGGTCAACCCCTACAACCTGTCGGGCATGGCGCAGGCGCTGAATCAGGCCCTGACCATGCCGCTGGAGGAACGCCGGAGCCGCTGGGTACGAATGATAGATCAATTGCAGTCATTCGACGTCCACCATTGGCACAGCAACTGTGTGAAAGCGATCGAGACATTTCGAAGCAATAGAGCGTAGGTTTGGAAAGTGATTATACCGGCTACTCCGCGGCCTGCGGTTCAGTCACTGCGATCCGCATGCCTTCCAGAATATCCGGCAGTTCGTCGAAATCGTCTTCTTCGTCGATGATCGCCGAGTGGGAGCGGACTCGATAAAGCGTGCCGTCGCAGGCGGCTAGCGGCTCAATCCCTTTCTCCAGGTCGCGCGCGCCATCGATCAGCAGACGGCGCATTTTGATGATCGCAGTATCGGAGGTGCCGAGATGTTCCAGCGACCGGTCGACGATCGGACCGGGGCTTTCGGTCATCGCCGCGTCCTGAGCCCGGATGCCGACGATCCCGGTGAAGGACTCCGTCTTCTGTAGGCCGCGGTCGATGTTGTAGTCGTTGCCGCGGTTCGCCGCCGGAATCAGCGTGCTGGGAACCCGCGCGGCGTGCGACGACAGCCCGTTGCGCCAATTGTGCAGTTCCCGCTCGGATACCGGCCGGTCGTTGCGGTAGGAGATGCAGACGATGTTCACGTGGCCATCATCGACCGGGACCCACATCCGCACGGTCCGGGCTTCGCCGGGCACCGGCGCGATCATCGTATAGAACGCGTAGAGCCACTGGTTCATGCGCCAGTAATAGCGGTCGCCCTCTACCCGCCGGCGCGCGCCAAGCGTCATGCCGAATTCGCGCTCCACGACTTTCCATTTCGGCACCGTGTCTCCTGAGAAATAGGCGCCGGTCAACGCCGCCTTGTTTTGCGCATCGTTGTCGATCTTCCTGTGCAGGAAGCTGACATGGGCTGAATCGATCTCGCCTTCAACGGCCTGGGCGTAGTTGCATTCCTGGTACCAGCGCGACATGTAGCGGTGGTCATCGGGCGCGTCCATCCACTCGAGCTCCAGCATGCTGCCCATGACATTCGGCGGTCCCATATAGGCCCAGACGACGCCGCCTTTCTCGCGCACCGGATAGGATTTCAGCTTGACCTTGTCCTTGAAATTGCTGTCCGCCGGTTCGGACGGCATGTCGACGCAGTTGCCGTCGACGTCGAACTTCCAGCCATGATAGACGCAGCGGATGCCGCACTCCTCATTGCGCCCGAAGAACAGGCTGGCCCGGCGATGCGGGCAAAACCGGTCGACCAGCGCAGCGCGCCCGTTGCTGTCGCGGAAGGCCAGCAGATCCTCGCCGAGCAACCGGACTCGAACGGGCGGACAGTCGGGCTCTAAGATTTCCTCGCGCAACATGAACGGCATCCAAAAACGCCGCATGAAATTGCCCATCGGCGTGTCGGGGCCGGTCCGGGTCAGGTATTCATTGTCTTCGCGGCTCAACATAGCGCGCTCCCTGTCGGCCGCCGCTACCGGGCACCCATCGAGTTCCGCTACCCTCTCACCGCCACGCCCGCTTGGCAACACGCCCCGAGCCGGACCGCGAAACGGTCAGCGATACATCATCAGGAATGTATTGGTGTCGACATTGACCGTGGGGCGGCCGATCCCGAACGGCATCTGTTCGTCGCCGCTGTCCTGATGGGTCAGCCCGGTGACGCGCGCGACGAGCTCACTTCGATCGAACGGCTTCGCCAGATAGTCGTTGGCGCCGTACTTCAGGCTTTTCGCCTTGTTTTCGCTCTCCTCCAGACCGGAAAGGATCAAAACCGGTGCAGCAACGCCGGCGTCACGCAGGTGGCGCAGCACGTCGTAGCCGTCGATATCCGGCAGGATCAAGTCCAGGATAATGACGTCGTAATCGCTCGTGCGGGCGGTCGCCACACCGTCCTTGCCGAAGGCGACGGTATCGGATTCGAAATCTTCCTGCGACAACATCATGCGGATGCTGTCGGAGACGACCCGATGGTCCTCGATGAGAAGCGCCCGCATTGTTTCCTCTCCGTCCACGGCAATTTTTTGCTTGATTTACTGACTCCACTATCGGGCTGAATAGTTAACAAATTCATCACGCCGCAAAGGCCCAAACCGGTGCTACGTCCCGAATCGGCGGGTCATCCGTTTCCGTCCCAGGGTTGCTCCGCGACGGCGTTGCGTGCTGAGATGCGGCCGAAGACGAGGCATTCGCCGATATTGCCGGTGCCCTGATAGAGGTAGCTGTAAATCGTACCGAGCACGCCTGCGCTGTACAGGCGCGGGATCGGCGCGCCGCCGGGCCTCACGATCTGGGCCTTCTCGTTGCGCCGCGGTCCGCCTTGTGTGTTCAGCATCGAGGGCGACATCTCGATGGCGTAGAAGGGCGGTTCGGAGATCGGGTTCAGCATCATGCTGCGGCCGTATTCCGGGTCATCGCCCGCCGCACAACCGATATTCCAGCGTTCGACGGTCGCCGCCAGGGCCGCCGGGTCGAGCCGGATGGTTTCCGCCAGGCCCTCGACCGTGTCGGCCGAGTTGATCCAGCCCTTGGCGAGCTCCGCGCTGTTGTCGTCAGACCAGTCATATTTCTCGATGATCTGAGTCCAGCCATGGCGCGGTGTATGGTCCCACAACGGACCGGCCGTCATGTGCATGATGTCGAAGATCATGTGCATCGGGCACGGCGTTGGCATCTTCTTCCAGGTGCCGTGCAGCGGCACCTCCCCGTGCCGATTCTTATATTTCTCGTCCGTGAAGCGCTTGCCGTCCGGTCCGACCGCGATGGCCCCGCCGACCATCTCCTTGCTGAAATGGAAGGCCTGCATGGAGAAGGTCGTCGCCACCTCCTCTGCCTTGAACGCCAAGGTCGGGCCGGCGTAGTTGTTCATGTGCCAGAGGTCCGCGCCCACCGCGAGCGCCATCGAGACCCCGTCGCCCTCGTTGTAGGGCGAGCCGGAGGTGTAGCAATAAGGCAGATCCGGCAGGTAATTGCGGATCATTTTCTGGTTGTTCTCGAACCCGCCGCAGGTCAGCACCACCGCTCTGCGCGCCTTGACCGCAATGGTCCTGCCGTCGCGGATGGCGCGAACGCCGAGGATTTCGCCCATTTGACCATTCTGGATCAACCCCTTGCCCGGCGTCTCGTACATGATGCGGATCGGCCGCTCCTTGACCAGGCTCTCGAAGCGCTTCCAGGTCAGCGAATAACCGTAGGTCGGCCCGTCATGGAATTTATGCACGCAGTCGGACCCGGGCAGGTCGGGAAACTCGATACCTTCCGGCGGATGCTGATGCTCCTGCGGATCCGCGCCCAGGCCGGCGAGCCAGTCGTTGTTGAGGCACATCTCCTCGGCCCAGGTCCGGATCATCGTCTCCGGCACCTTGTAGGGACCGCACAGCGCCGTCAGGTAGGCCGCGGCGCTATCCGGGTCGGACGTGTTCAGATAACCCTGACCGGCAACGCGCGTATTGCCGCCCTCTTCGCCTTCCGGCGCCTTTTCCAAAATCAAGACGTCGGCACCGAGTTCGTGCGCCGTA
This sequence comes from Alphaproteobacteria bacterium, assembly GCA_047517345.1. Taxonomy (GTDB): domain Bacteria; phylum Pseudomonadota; class Alphaproteobacteria; order UBA8366. The sequence goes on along the minus strand of JAKZTB010000308.1, from coordinate 3,018 downwards.
ACGGAGGTGGCGAAGCCGGCCGCGCCGAGTCCGACCACGACGATGTCCGCGGTCTCGTCCCAGGAGTCCGGCAGCGCTGTGGGAGCTTCCATGGATGCTTTTGTCTGCCTATTCGTTGACGATGGGGTTGCGCAGCACGCCGATGCCGGAAATGTCGATCTCGACGCTATCCCCTTCCTTCATCCAGACGGGCGGCGTGCGGTAGGCGCCGACCCCGCCCGTCGTACCGGTGACGACTACATCGCCCGGTACCAGTTCGGTGAAGGTCGTGATGTAGGCCATCAACTCCGGCACGCCGAAGATCAGGTCGTCGATCGTCGCGCGCTGCATCTCCTCGCCGTTCAGCCGCGTCACCAGCGACATGACTTCAGGGTCCGGGATATCATCCTTCGTCACCAGCCAGGGCCCGAACGCGCCGGTGCCGATGAAGTTCTTGCCCGGCATGAACTGGCCGGTATGGCGCTGCCAATCGCGCACGCTGCCGTCGTTGTAGCAGGCGTAGCCGGCAACGTAATCGTAGGCATCCTCTTTGGCCACGTGGCGGCCGGCCTTGCCGACGACGAAAGCGAGCTCGCCTTCGAAATCGAGCCTCTCCGACGCCTTGGGGCGGATCATCGGCTGACCGTGCCCGACCTGCGTGTTGGCGTAGCGCGGGAACAGCATCGGATATTCCGGTGTGTCGCGCCCGCCTTCCGCGACGTGCGTGGCGTAGTTCAGTCCAACCATGATAATCTTGTCCGGATTCTGCACCGGCGGCAGCATGGTAACCGCATCGAGCGCCGCATCCGCCGCCCGGCCGTCAGCGTAGTCGCGCACTTCGTCGAGCGCGTCCGCCTCGAGCACGGCGCGCAGATCCGCGTAGTAAAGCGCGCGCCCGACATTGACGATGCCGTCGACGGTCGCGACACCGTAGCTTTCCCCGCGCTCGTCGCGGTAGGTGACCAGTTTCATGGTGTATCTCCCCTTGTCCTCTCTCAGGATCGCTTCTCGGGCAGGTCGAGCCCGACGCCTTCGAGATGGCCGAACAGTTCGTTCAATTTAGCAACGTTTTCCGCCGGCAGCGGCGGCCGCAATATCGACGCCAGGTTGGTGCGCAGATGTTCCTCGACGCCGGTGCCGAACAGGATCACGTCAGTACCGGGCTCGTGCCGTGCGTAGCGGTAGGCGGCGTCGATAATGCTCTCCGCACCACCTTCATGGATCAGAAATTCGAGCGGGTTGTCACCCTCGGCAAGCCAGTCCGGCACCTTTCCTTCCGCCGCCAGCGTGGCCATCGTCGCCTCCAGCCGGCCCGGGATGCTAAAAATGCTGCGCACGACGAACATCAGCACGGTGCCGATGCCGTTCGCCATGGTGCCGGGGAAACAGGTGCGGCGCGCCACCTGGTGCATCATGTGGAAGCCCAGCATGACGACTTCCCAGACCGGGTCCTGCGACGCCTTTTTGAGCATCTCGCCGGCCGGATCGTTCGGCGGCGTCTCGGTCAGGCCGAGATGGCGCAACTTGCCCTTCTCCTTCTCGCGCAGCAGCGCCGGCGCGTACTCCGCGCGGATGCGGTCGTAGAGCGCCGGCGGCACGGCGTGGAACTGGAAGACATCGACATAGTCGGTGTCGAGTTCGCGCAAGGAGTTGTCGAGGCTGGCCAGCACGTCCGCGACCGGGATCAGCTCCATGCCCTTGCGGATGCCCGATTTCGTGGCGACGACGATCCCGTCGCGCGGCACCGATTTGATCGCCTCGCCGACGATGCCCTCGGTGCCGTAGTTCGCCGCTGTGTCGAGGTAGTTGACGCCGAGATCGATCGCCGTGCGCACCAGCGCGACCGATTCCGCCTTGCTCAGGCCCCGGTTCATGCCGAGCCGGCTGCCCCCGCCGCAGCCGAGCCCGGCCACGCCGACCCGCAGGCCGGTGTTCCCCAATTGCGTGTATTCCACCGAAAGCCCTTTCGTGATATCGCGGCACTCTTATAATCCACGAGACGGGGCGGCGCGAGCCGCGGCGGCGAATTATCGCCTAGGTCATGAACTCATAAACCGCGATGGTCTTGATCGCTTTTTGGGACGTTTTCGGCAGGAGAGCGTTCGATAGCGGGCCTTGAGGCCCGGTGAGGACGTTCGACACCCCGAAAACATCCCAAAAAGCTACCCTTCAGGGCGGCATGCTTTCGCTTCCTGGGCAGCGTCGTGTCATCGGTCACGATGCTCAGGCATCGCTCCGCTCCTAACACCTTGCCAGAAAACGAAATCTTGTCGTCAAGACCGTCACGGTTTATGAGTCCATAACCTAAAGGGAGAATTGGGCATGGCGGACATTTACGAACAGCGCACCTACAACAGCGGCGAGATCGGCTTCGGCGAGAAGCCCGGCATCGTCGTGGTCGACTACATGACCGCCTTCACCGACAAGCAATACCCGCTTGGCGGCGCGCCGCTGATCGAACGTGGCGTCGAAAACAGCGCCCGGTTGCTCGACGTGGCAAGGCGTGCCGGCGTGCCGATCGCGACCTGCTGGACCAGCTACCACAGCACCCGCGAGATGCCGCACTGGAAGGTCCAGGCGGTGCGCGAACAATTCATCCACGGCGCGCCCGGCACCGAGTTGGAACCGCGCATCTACGACGAAGACTACGACATGGCGCTGTGCAAAAGCGGCCCGTCGATCTTTTTCCAGACCCCGGTCGCCGCCTTCTTCGCCAAGGAACGGGTCGACACGGTGATCATGACCGGCTGCGTCACCAGCGGTTGCATCCGCGCCTCGACCATCGACAGCTTCAGCCACGGCTTCCGCACCGTCGTCCCCGAAGACTGCGTCGGCGACCACGACGAAGGCCCGCATCGGGATAATCTGCGCGACGTGGGCCGACGCTACGCGGACATCTCGGATGCCGACACGGTGATCGAATACATTGAGGACTGGCGGAAGAAGAACCGGTAACGGAAAGAGCCGCACAAATGACGGATATCCGTAGCTACCAGATGCTCATCGACGGCGAATGGGTCGGCGCATCGGACGGAACCC
>JAKZTB010000307.1:0-11947 GCA_047517345.1 Alphaproteobacteria bacterium | reverse complement strand
AGACATCCTCGAACTTCATCAATCTCAGTCCCTGCAACTGCTCCGTCCGGCGCATCCGATTCCTCCAGATTTGGAGGAAATCTAAAACCGGACAGATCATCTGTTACATAGACCGGTCATATCGTGTGTTAGCGACAGCGTCACGCCAAGCGGCTTGCCGAAACGCCGCCCGTGCCAGCCTTCGATGACCTGCGGTCCTGACAAACCGAGGCCGAGCCGGAACCGGCCGCTGGACAGGTGGTCCAGACTGATCGCCGTCATCGCCGTCATCGCCGGCGTGCGCGCCGCGAACTGCATGATGCCCGTCCCGACATGGATTCGGGTCGTCTTCGACAATATCCAGGCCGCCGCGCTGACAGCGTCGCCGCCATAGGATTCCGACGTCCGCACGATATCGTAGCCCAGCCGTTCGGCTTCCAGGATCATCTCCATGTCGAGGCTGACGGTGCGGCCGCCGCCGCCCGTTGTCATACCGAGTTTCATCGGTGAATTCTCCGGTTAGCGGAAGGCGGGGATGACCGCGTTCGCGAGCATCTCCAGGTTGGTGTCGATGTAATCGTCGGGGCAGGCCGAGGAGACGAAGACCGCGCTGGCGCCGGCGTCGATATATTCCTGCAGCCGCGCCTTGCATTTGTCCGGATCGCCGGCCAGCGCGTATTTGTGCACCAGCTCGCTGAAATCCTGCGCGTACTGCTTGCTGAGCCGCTCGGCCGCGTATTTGACGGCCGTATCGTTGTCCTCATGCACGGCGGAGAAGATATAGATCGCGAAAGTGAAGTCCGACAGGTCCGTGCCCAACTCCTCGCCGAATGCCTTGATCTTCTCGATGCTCTTCGCTAGATGCTCCGGCGTGAACATGTAGGGCAGCCAGCCATCCGCATATTTCGCCGCGCGCTTCATCGCCGCGTCGGTGCGGCCCGATACCCAGATCGGCGGACGCGGCTTCTGGATCGGCAGCGGCTTCAGGCTGAAATTCTTCAACGTCGTGTAGCGGCCTTCATAGGTCACGTCGGTCTGCGTCCAGGTCCGCGTGATTACCTCGAGCGCGTCGTCGGTGCGCGAGCCGCGCTCCTTTACCGGCACGCCGCAGGCCTCGAACTCGTTGGGGAACTCGCCGCCAACCCCGACGCCGAGCGTAAAGCGCCCACCCGACGCGACATCGAGCGCTGCTCCCATCTTGGCCAGCAAGGCCGCCGGATAGAGTGGGACCAAAGTGATCGCGCTCATCAGCTTGATGCGCTCCGTCGCGCCCGCCGCCACCGACAGCGAAACGATTCCATTTGCCGTCTCGCCATGGAAACTGACATGCTCGCCGCAGCCGAGAAAATCGAAGCCGAGGTCTTCGATCTGCTTGGCCAAGCGGGCGACGTCGTATGCCGACCGCAAGGTCGTGCCGAATTCGATTCTCTTGTCGGACATAAATATTTTCCTCGTCAGCATTGCCTTTAAAATCGCGCGCCACGCTAGCATCCCGACCGCGAGAAAACCTAACTGCAAAGACGATTGACACGACAGGTGCTTGAAGGTTTAGCCTCCGGATACTCATCGTCGGTTAGTGAAACGAGCGGAAGCCAAATGCCAACATCGTCCGGTTCCGTTTTCCGCTGGGTCGTTCCTGCGCTTGGGACGGCTGCGGCGATCGCGCTGCTCTTCTGGCTGTACCGCGATCTCGACATCGAACGATTTTCGAGTGCTTTGGCGAACAGCAATCCGGCGTGGTTGATCGTACTCGGCGGCACCATCCTTCTCGAACAACTGATCCGTGCCTGGAAATGGCGCCAAATCCTATACGACATACGATCGGTATCGACTTTGCGCCTGTTTGGCGCCGTTCTGGCCGGCTACGGCGCGGCCGTACTCGTTCCGCTCGGCATCAGCCCGCTCGTCCGTTCCTGGTTGGTTGCGCGTCTGGAAGGACTGAGATTGGCTAGCGTATTGATGACCACCGCGATCGAGCGCTTTCTCGACGGCATTGTCTTCGCATTCTTCGCTGCATTTGTAGCCTTCGCCGCGCAAATTCCGGAGATCGAAGGCAATGTGCAAAACGGTCTCGTCGCCGCTGGCACGATCAATCTCATCCTATTTTCCGGTTTGCTCTACATTCTGTTCCGCGGGCGCGCACCGTTGCAGCGGGACGGCGCCCGTCTAAGCGTGTGGATCGATTGGCTGGCGCGCAAAGGCGGGAGACGGCTGGACGGTCTGAGAGCCGCAATCGAAGAAGGCATCGTCTGGCCGCGCGAGAGGCGACGGCAGGGCGGCGCGGTGTTCGCCAGCATCGCGATGAAAATCGTCGCAGCATCGCATTTCCTGTGGGCCGGCCTCGCCGTCGGCATCGTATTAAGTGTCGTGGACTATCTGTTTCTCATGGTTTTTGCCGGCTTTGCGCTGGTACTCGCCCGCTTCGTCCGCGTCCCCGGCGGCTTCGTTATCGGGTCGGGCTTTGCGCTCAAACTTCTCGGCGTCCCCGACGAGCAGGCCCTGGCAATGATCTTGTTCAATCACGTGTTAAGCATCGTCCTGGTCGTGGGGTTGGGTCTGATGTTCTTCGCCCGCAGTGGGATCGATATTAGGACAGCCGGCGAAACGAGATGATCTGAACATGGCGGAAAATAAACCCGACCAGTCATCGCAAGGACCTGCATTTTGGAAGTTCGCCGCTGCGGGCGCTTCGTTCCAGGCGGGTTCGTCCGCCGTCGACTCGGCGACCGTCGTCGCAACCCTGGTCATTCACCTGACTGGGAACGTTTATGCGGTCGGAGCGGCTAGTGCGATACTGCGCCTGGGTTGGCTTTCGACACAACTTATCGTCGAGTTCCTGGCGCAGCGCTCCCAATGCCGCATGCCTTACTATGTTGTCGGCGCTTATGGACGCGCCACCTGCCTCTTGGCAATTGCAATGTTGTTCGCGCTCGCAAACGAGGGGAGCGACTTCTGGATTGCGGTGGGATTCCTATTGTTGTGGACGCTGTACGCCTTTGTCAGCGGCATCGTCGCGGTGCCGTACAACGATATCGTCGCGCGCGCCATCCCGTCGGATGCGCGCAGCCGGTTGCTCGCCTGGCGTTTCTTCGGCGGTGGAGTCCTAGCGCTCGGCGTCGCGGCGATCGTCCACCGGCTGCTGTCCGAAGGCGTCGTTCTCACTGCATACGCTTGGATTTTCGCTCTCGCCGCCGCGCTGATGTACCTGTCATCTTTCTGCTTCGTCTCCGCGGGAGAACCGCCGATCCCGGAATCCACCGCGAGCACCGCAGAGTCGGACGGATTCATTGCATTCCTGCGGGACGGGCTCGATACCTTCCTGTCCGACGACCGGTTTCGCATTTTCCTTTACACGCAATGGCTGGCCGGCGCGACATTGATGGCACTGCCGTTTTATGTCGTTGCCGCGACGTCGATCGGTCTGAGTCTGGCGGATGTCGGCATCTTGCTGGCGGCCCAGACCGCAGGCTCACTCTCTTCCAATGCGCTATGGGGCCATGTCGGGGACCGCTTCGGCAAATTGCGACTCTTGCAAAGCGTCAGCGTCCTTCGGATCGCCGTACCGCTGGGCATGATCGCAATTCTGCTAAACGAATATTGGACGCATCAGGAGTTGCTTTTGCTCTGCGCGGTGCTGTTCTTCGCGGTCGGCGCGCTGGTCAACGGAATGACAATCGGGTACCTGGGATACCTGATGGAGATATCGCCGAACGAGCGGCGCCCCGCCTATTCCGCCTATTTCAACACTCTCGCGTCCCCGGCGGCGCTCCTACCCCTAGTCGGCGCTGCGATTGCGGACGTCCTCTCCCTCGCAGCGGTGTTCGTTGTGGCGGCAAGCGCAGCCCTCTTTCAGATTTATCTCTTCGTTCGGCTTGCGAATTGGAAGTTGGAATAATCCCAATCCAACGCGGCGGCGAAGGAATGTTCGTATCTTCAATCGCACGAGGATGCGAAACGCCGTGATATAACTTTTCACTGGAACATCCACAAAGGGGGACTCAGACATGGCCGTCGTCGAAAATACCGTCAAACGGCGCCTGCAATCAGGACAGATCGCCGCCAGCTTCAACCTCAGCCGGTTGCGCACGGTCGAAGCGCCGCAGATTGCCAAGGCCTGCGGATTTCACTGGCTGTTCATCGATCTGGAACATTCGACGATGGACCTGGACACGGCCGGACAGATTTGCGCGGCCTCCCTGCCTGTCGGAATCTCGCCGATCGTCCGCGTGCCGGAAGGCGATACCAACCGGGCCGCCCGCATTCTCGACGCGGGTGCCCAGGGCATCATTTTCCCGCATGTGCAAAACGCCGACGAGGCGCGCGCCTTCAACTCGGCCTGCCGTTTTCCGCCGGAAGGTGTGCGGTCGATGACCTATGGCGGGCCGCAGCTCGAATACGAAACCATCCCGCCGAAGGAAGCGACGGAAGGTGGCAACAAGGAAACCCTGGTCGTCATGATGATCGAGACGCCAGAAGCGGTGAAGAACGCCAGCGAAATCGCCGCGGTCGACGGTGTGGACGTGCTGCTGGTCGGTGGTTCCGACCTGTCGACGACAATGGGCATCCCGGGCGAATCCACAAACCCCGATTTTCTGGCCGCCATCGACAAGGTCATTGCCGCGGCACAGGGTGCCGGAAAATTTGCCGGCCTCGGCGGTGTCTACGACGAGGCGATCCTGCCGGATTTCGTCGACCGCGGCATGCGCTTCTTCCTCGGCGGCGCCGACATGTCCTTCATCCTCGCCGGCGGCAAGGCGCGCGGCGCCTTCTTCAATGGGCTGAAGGTCTGAGGAGATTGGGGATGAGTTACGAAGACATTCTCTACGAAGTCGAGGACGGCATCGCGACCGTCACCCTGAACCGCCCGGAGGCGATGAACGCCTTGACCCCGGCGATGGAGGCCAGTTTGCACCGCGCCTTCGACGATGCTGATGCCGACCGGGACGTTCGTGTGATCATCATGACGGGCACGGGAGCGGCGTTCAGCGCCGGCTACGACCAGGGCGGCGGCGAAACCGGGCGAAAGAAAACCGATCCGACCGGCCTCACGATCGCCGAGTACCTCGAAACCTGGCAGCGCAACGACGCCAAGAACGTCGAAAAATGGAGCCACATGTGGAAGCTCGGCAAGCCGATCATCGCCGCGGTGAATGGCTGGGCGATGGGCGGCGGCTTCTGGTACCAACTGGCTGCCGACATCACCATTGCCTCGGAAAAGGCCGTATTCTCGCAACCCGAAGTCCGGCACGTCTCCAACACGACCTACCTATTTACCGCACTGTGCGGCTGGAAAGCGGCGAACCGCTGGGCGCTGACCGGCGACCACTTCGACGCCGAGGAAGCCTACCGCATCGGCATGGTCAATGAGGTCGTGCCGCACGATGAGCTGTTGGACCGTGCCCGCGCGCTGGCCACCCGCATCGCCCTTGTGCCGGAGCCAGCGGTGCGTCTCAACAAGGCGATTGCGATGCAGGGCATGCTAGCCTCAGGCGCCCATGCGGGACTGTTGCTCGAAGGTACGCTGGGCGCGCTTGCCCATGCCTCGCACACCGACTACCGCGAAGAACTGTTCGAGAAGCAGCGCACCGAGGGCGTGCGGGCCTACTTGCAGATGCGCGACGGCCCCTTCCAGCCGGAGCCGATGGGTCCGCGATCGGAAAAAGGACGCGCGGCGAAGAAATAGAAGCGTCAATCACGCAACATGTCGTTGAGCCGATCCTTGGCATCGAGCATCTCGTTGAGCAGTTCGTAGACAACTTCCTTGACGGAGATTTCCTCGGCCATATCGCCGACAATTTGGCCAACCGGATAGGTCAGGAAATCCTTCGCGCGGACCCGTTCGACCCGGGTGCGGCCTTCCTGCCACCACAGATAGTTCTGCGCCGGGGCCGGCAGGGTTTTCGGCGCGCCGGGGGCTTCGTAGGCGCGCGAGAACGCGTTGTCCAATGTGCGGCAGGGCTTGCCGGTCACCGTCGTTGTAAGGATCGCGTCGCTCGCTTCCGCTTCGAACATCTTCTCTTTGATCTCAGGCGTCACCTCGCTCTGCACCGTCTTCAGCCATAACGAGCCGGCCCAAACGCCCTCGCATCCCAGTACGAAGGCCGCGGCAAGGTGCCGGCCGCGGCCAACGCCGCCGGCGCCCAGCACCGGCATCGGGGCAACCGCATCGACGATGCTGGGCCACAGGACCATGGAAGCAATATCGCCCGTATGGCCGCCCGCCTCGGTGCCGACCGCGACGACAAAATCACAACCCAGGTCGCGATGCTTGATCGCATGGCGCGGCTTGCCGGCCAGAGCACCGACCTTGATGCCCTTGGCGTGAGCCTCTTCGACCAGCGACTTCGGCGGCGAGCCGAGCGCGTTCACGATCAGCTTGATCGGATGCTTCATGCACGCTTCCACCATCTCCAGGCTTTCGCGCGGGGTAAAATTCATGCCCTTGACGATTTCCCGCTTGAGTGCCGCCGCCTCGTCCTCCGGCAGTTCCGGAATGCCCGCCGCGTCCAGCATGTTGCGCACGAACTCGACATGCTCCTTCGGCAGAAGCTCGTCCGGGTCGTATTTCATGTCGCTGACGTCGTCGATGCGCTGCGGCATCAGCACATCGATGCCGTACGGTTTGCCGCCGATATGCGCGTCGATCCAGTCGAGGTCCGCCTCGACCTGGTCCGGACTCATGCGGGCCATGCCAAGCACGCCCATGCCGCCGGCCTTCGACACCTCGACGACCACGTCGCGGCAATGGGAAAAGGCGAAAATCGGCAGTTCGATGCCGAACATGTCGCACATACGGCTTTTCATCTGATGCTCCTGAATCGATCCAATTGCGAGCGGAAAATAGAGGTTCGTTACGGAAATGGAAACGCCTCGGGTTTCGAAACTGGCGCCAATCGGCTATCCCAAAGCGATGGCCGCGAAACCCCGCAAACGACGGCGCCGCTTATTGCGGTATCGCACCCCGCGTTCCGTGCGGCGGCTCTGGGTGTCCGTCGCGACACGCGCCTGGCCGCTCGCGCAACTGTGGTACCGGAGTTGGGGGCTCAGTCTCGACGGAAACCCGGAAGACACCGTCTGGTATTTCGCGTACGGCGCCAACATGCACGATAGCTCGTTTTTGAAGCGCCGCCGCATGCGGCCGACGGAATGGCGCGTCGGACGCATCCCCGGCTATCGCCTGCGGTTCAATCTCGACGGAATTCCGAAGGGGCGTACCGCGCCGGCCAATATCAGTGCCGACCCGGGAAACGAAGTCTGGGGCGTATTGTACCGCATCACCCTCCGAGAGCTGGTTCATCTCAACTTGACCGAAGGCATTCCCGGCCCGCGCTATCAGCCTCTCAACCTGCCCGTAGAGGACGACAAAGGAAACGCGTTGATAGCAGTTGCCTACATGGCCGAGGGCAAGCCCAGCGACGGCAATCCCTCCTTACGCTACATCACCCTGTTGCGCGACGGCGCCCGCGATCATGGTCTGCCGGAACATTGGATCGCCCATCTTGATGGCGTACAGCATGCGGAGTGACGGCACACCATTTAGATAAAAAATACCCGCTGAACCGTCCAATACGCGCCAACCAATGCGATTGCGGCCGAACCGGGATAGACGATGCGGGCGCGATACCAGGGCCGCGTGCGGAACCAGAGCCCGGTCGCGAACCAGGCGATGGTAATGACGGCCAGCTGGCCGAGTTCGACACCGACATTGAAGGAAATCAGTCCGGTCAAAAAATCGTCGCGCGGCAGGCCGATCTCTCGCAGGACGCCGGCAAAACCGAGGCCGTGCAGCAGGCCAAAACCGAACACGACGAAGGGTCGCCAGACCGTCAGCTTCGGCGTCAAAAGGTTTTCGACTGCGACATAGACGATCGAGATCGCGATCAGCGGTTCCACGATCGCGGGCGAAACCTGCACCACGCCGTACAGCCCCAGCGCCAGGGTGACCGTATGAGCGATGGTGAACGCCGTCACTTGAACCAGCAGTGGCCGAATCCGCACGCTCAGGAGAAAAAGGCCGAGCACGAAGAGGATATGGTCGACGCCGAGCGGAACGATATGGGTGAAGCCGAGACCTGTATATTCGAGGAAATTTTCGAAGACGGTTTTCGGGATCATGCCGGCAAGCGGAATGGCCTCGCTCGGCTTGCCGTCCTTGAGCCAGGCCGTGGTCATCTCGCCGCTTGACGCATGGATCAGTCGCAGAATGCTCGATCCGTAGGCCTTGTCATAGCTCCAGCTAACGGTCTTTGCGCCGTCCGGCACCTGGCCCGTCAGCCGCACGGTCGATCGCCGCGCCCGCGAAACGTCGCCTACTGGCGAGATGGTCACACCTTCCAGTCGCGGCATCGCCCGCACGCCGTCGAATTCAACGCGAACGCCTTCGAGCCAGCGTATCGAGAAGGCCTCGAAGCGGCCCCGCAGAGCCTCCGGCGCGAGGGTGCGTAACGCGTTGTAAAGTCCGGCGCGAGGCGAATCCTGAGTATTCTTGAGTGCCGGGCTGATCTGCGCGATCAGAGCCTCCACATTGGTTTTAACGTCGATCCGGTAGCCGCCCGCACCGTCGAACGTCAAGGTCGCGATTGCGGGCGTAATCTTATGCGCAACAGCGGTTCCGGATACCAACATCAAAACGGCGCACAAGACCCACAAGGGGAGAGATCGTCCAATCATGTGTCGGTATACCAGTCGCCTGGAGTAGGATAGGGTGCCGCCCAGACGGGGGTCACAGGAGTTTCCATAAAGGTTTATATCTGGATGCGGCATCTCCGTAAATTAGCGACAGCAACGCTACTGCTTATCGGGGGCCTACCGACGTTACCCGCCGCCGCCCATGAATTCTGGCTGCAGCCAGATAATTTCACGCCCGCGCCCGGCGACGACGTCGAGATCTACCACTTCAACGGCCAGAATTTTTCGGGCGACGACTTGCCGTTCCTCGGCGAATGGAACCGACGCTACGTGGTCGCCGATGCGAAAGGCGAACGCTCGGTAAGGGGCTACGATGGCGATCTGCCGGCGGTAACGACACGTTTCGATTCGCCTGGGCTCAGAATTTTTGCCTATCACGGCACGCCCGATATCCTCGCCTTCGAGACGTTGGATACATTCGAAACCTATATTCGCAAGGTCGGTCTCGGCGCTATCGTCCGGCGCCATCGTGAGCAGGGTAAACCCGAAACGAATATCCGGGAAAGCTATACGCGCAATGCCAAGTTGCTGCTTGGGGTCGGTGCAGCGAAGGGAGGCGCCGCCGGCGCGGACCGGGCGCTCGGCCTGCCGCTGGAACTAATTGCCGAGCAAAACCCCTACACAACAGAACCGGGTGCTACTCTGCCGGTGCGCCTGCTGTATAAGGGCGAGCCCATGGCGGGCCTCACGATCACGACGTTCAACGACCGCGACCCGAAGAACCCTTCGCAAACCGTGACCGACGCCGCGGGCCGAGCCCTCATCGCTTTGCCGACGACCGGCGCCTATCTTGTAAGCGCCGTCCATATGTTCGAACCCTCACCTGGCACCGACGCCGACTGGGAGAGCCTTTGGGTCTCGTTGACCTTTTCGCTCCAATAATTAGGCGGTCGCGTGAAGCGCGACGCCTCATGCAGCGCGGCTGAGAACAATACCAACGAGCGCCGATAATGACCCCTGGAGATCGCGTAGGCGACCCGAAGGGCGGCTTGGCAAGGCTTTCGCAAGCGTCGCGCACTCCTCCCGATACATCGCATCGCTGCGCCGCGCGCTCCTTGCCGAATACTTTGCCAAGCCGTCTCCATGAGTCATTATCGACGCTCGTTGGTATCAGGTAGGAGCGTAAACATGACCGGCACGATCCCGACGCGCGAGGAATGCGTCCTGCGCTACGTGCTGGACCGCTGGGCCGCGGAGAAGCCGGACCAGATTTTTGCCATCTTCGAGGACGGCGAAAGCTGGACCTATGCGGAAACGCAAGTGCGGACGCGGCGGCTGGGTGCGGCCTTGCAGGCGATGGGCGTTGCGGAGGGCGACCATGTCGTCGTCTGGCTGCCGAACGGCGAGGCGTGCCTCGAGGCCTATTTCGCGCTTGGCTATATCGGCGCGGTCTGCGTGCCGGTAAACGTCGCCTATCGCGGCGATCTGCTGGCGCATGTCATCGACAATGCGGGCGCGAAACTCGCGCTTGTGCATCCCGATTTGGCGCCACGTTTAGGCGAGATCGACACAGCGGCGTTGGCTACGATCGTCACAACCGGGCCGGAAGCGGTCCGCGTCAAAGACCTTGGCGCCCTCACCTACGCAGAATTGCTTGCGGAATCCGGTGAACTAACAGACCTAAGCCGCGAGATCGAACCCTGGGACACCCAGGCGATCATCTACACGTCGGGCACGACCGGGCCGTCAAAAGGCGTGCTGTCATCCTACTTGCACAACTACGCCGGCATGAACCGCAACGTCTGGACCTGCGTCAGCGACGACGACCGCTACATGATCAATATGCCGATGTTCCATATCGGTGGCTGCTTCATCCTCTATTCGATGCTCTGCCGCGGCGCATCGATCGCGATAACATCGGGGTTCCGCACGGAAGTGTTCTGGGAGACAGTACACCGGACACAGAGCACGGTCGTCTTCCTGCTCGGCGTGATGGCGTCATTCCTGCTGAAGGCGCCCCCGCGCGAGGATGACCGGGAGCATCCGTTAAAGACCATCATGGTCGTCCCTTTCAACGAGGAAGCGACCCAGCTGGCCGACCGTTTCGGCGTGGCCGTCCACACGATCTTCAACATGACGGAATTGTCCTGCCCGATCATCTCGCCGCCGAATCCGACGGAAGCCGGCTATTGCGGCAAGGCCCGCGATGGGGTCGCATTGCGCGTTGTCGACGAGAACGACATCGAGGTGCCGCCGGGGACGACCGGCGAACTGATCGTGCGCACCGACCAGCCCTGGGCGATGAATCACGGTTACTACAAGAACCCGGAGGCGACAGCCCTGGCCTGGCGCAATGGCTGGTTCCACACCGGCGACGCCTTCCGCATGAACGACGCCGGAATATTCTTCTATATCGACCGGATCAAGGACGCGATCCGCCGCCGCGGCGAGAACATCTCGTCGATCGAGGTCGAGTCCCAGGTCGGCGAGCATCCCGCGGTACAGGAGTGCGCCGCCATCGCCGTGCCCAGCGAATACGGCGAGGACGAGGTCATGGTGGTCCTGGCGACCAAGCCAGGCGAGACGGTGGATCCCGTGGCATTGATCGAATTTCTGCGGCCGCGCATGGCGCATTTCATGGTGCCGCGTTACATCCGTATTATGGGTGAGCTTCCCAAGACACCGACGACGAAAATCCAGAAGGCCCCGCTACGCGCCGACGGGATTACCGATGATACCTGGGACCGCGAAGAGGCGGGGATCAAGGTGAAGGCGGAGCGATTGAAGTAAAGCCGGCCACGACGCGCACCGCAGAGGACGCCGCAGCGGCGTGCGGCTGCGACGTGGCCCAGATCGTCAAGTCGCTTGTGTTCGAAGGCGCGGAGAGCGGCGCGCTAAAGTTATTGCTCGTATCGGGTCGCCATCAGGCGGATATGGAACTGGCGCAGAGTGCGGCGGGTGAGGCATTGACTCGCGCCGATCCCAAACGCGTGCGCGAAGAAACCGGATTCGCGATCGGTGGCGTGGCACCGCTTGGATACACCCATCCGTTGCCTTGTTGGATCGACGAAACGTTGTTCGGCTTCGAATTTGTCTGGGCCGCTGCGGGAGCGCCTGACACCGTATTCAAGGTCGACCCGCGGGCACTCAGCGATGCGATCGGCGCGGCAAAGGTGCGTCTCGCATAGACCTCTTGTGTTAGGACGCGACGTCGCGCGTCGATTGCGGCGCCTCGGCGGCCGGGTCTGCAGCGACACCGACGCCGTAAGCAATTCCCAACTTGTTCATGAAACTTGCGAGGTTCTTGGAATCGACGTTCAGGGCGACAAGCCTGACCTCG
>JAKZTB010000306.1:0-2895 GCA_047517345.1 Alphaproteobacteria bacterium | reverse complement strand
CTCTACAATGCCCAGTGGATCGTCGAAAAGAACGGCTACCTGAGCCCCGCTCAAGCTCGTCAGGCGTGGCACGCCGCGATCTCAATCAGGCCCGCCGCGTGAGACAAACTTGTGTCCAAGGAACCGGGTGCGCTACAACTGTAGGCCTGCTAAACCATGCGTCTGCTGTAGGAGCCAGATGATAGAAGAAAAAATAACAGTCGCTGGAATTGGCACAATACGGAACCCCATCCGCCAGTTCCAAAGTTCTCCCAATCGGAGGATAGCTGTTTAGCGGCGCCGCCGACGGGCGAGGAATCCCAACCCGAACAAACCGGCACTCAGCAAAGCGACGCTTCCGGGTTCGTGGACGGCCGTCACGGCAAGTTTGGCGCTGCCGACGGGTGTTCCGCGCAGTTCCAAGGCATAACCCTGATCGTCGATATGGCTTTCGCTGAGGATCTGCAGATAGTGGTCGCCGCTGGTGAGGTCTAGGAGTTCGATCCTGTACTCGAAGTCGAGATCGTCGACAAACGCTCCGGCTTGCGACGCGCCGAAGATATACTCGCCGTCGAGCCAGACGAAACTGCCGCTGCCGGCGCTGATCCGCAATTCGACATCGGTCCAGCCGGTCGAGTCGACGTCGAACTCATAGACGATGGCTGTCTCCGAACCCAGCGCGCGTGCACCAAGCACGGCCTCCAGGTTGCCCCAACTATCCGAGAGCGTATCCGGATCGTCGAGCCAGTCGCCGAGCAACAGCGCGGCCGCACCCAGGTCCGGTTCCGGGGCGACCGGTAATAGGTCGTCGCAAGAGTCCGAAGAGCACATAAAATTGCCCGTCGCGTTCGCTTCGTCCAGCGATGTGCCGAGATCGATTGCCATTCCCGTGCTATCGGGGCCCGGTCCCGCACTTCGTTTCACCAGTATTTCACGATCTTTGAAGAGTGGCGTCTCGCTGCCTGTGGACACCGATTCGAACCCTGTGATCGCGTCTTCCTGTTGTGTTGCGTCAGCCGCAGCAACAGCGCTTGTAGAAGAAGAAATGCGCCTATTAGCGGCAAACCCATTTCCAGCGCCGCTTCGCGCGATTGGCCTGGTCGCCCGTCCCGGATTCGTATCCCCGCTGTTCGGCGAACCGTTCGAAGCACCAAACTGTGCAGCGTTTCCGCCACCGCGGCGTCCAAATTGCGGGCCGCGCCGGGTTGCGCGAGGCTCGGGCCCGGCTGCTGGCGCGATGCCGCCCAATGCTTCGGCCAATGTCTCCGCGACGACCGGTTCGAGCGCGACCTTATCGATTTCGAATGGTTCGGCGATGATGGCGGTAATCGCCCGCCCTTCCGGGAGTGCCGCAAAATCGACGCGAAGCGCGCCATTCTCGACGATGGCCCAACCTTCAACGCCCAGCCCCAAACCCTTGCGCCGCACCGCCGGCTGTACATTCGCCGCGATTAGCTCGTCGCTACCGGTGAGGTTCCGACGATCGCGTGCCATATTTCCAGTGCTTTTTATCGGGGCACCATTGATGACGATATCGCCGCCAAACGGTTCTTCCTCCGTCGCGGTGCCAATTTGCGCATCCCGAACGATCAATATGCGGTAAAGGCCATTGGGTAAGGTGGCGTTAAACGATTTCACCGCCACGATACCATCGGTCATCGCCGTCGCGCCGGAAATTGCGGGCGGTGCGATTTCACTATCGAGAGCCGACGGCGTAATGGGCGTAAATCCGGCATGGACGTCTGAACCTTCCGGTCCGAAATCCCAACCGATTGAACCGCGCGCCAGACGGTAGCCATTGTCGACACTGAGGTTCGCAAGTGCCCCCGATTTCAACGTCAACGATGCAACCGCTGCAATGCGCCAAGCCGCCTCTCCGGCTTCGTCATGTTGCGGCAACGATTCGATCAGCTGCTGTGCGCGGGCCAAAACGGATTCATCGTCGAGGCCCGCCTCGCCCAAATAACGACGCAATTTACGCAAATTGGGCAATCCGCCTTGCAGCGCGTTCATCTGGGCTTTCAGCGTATCGACGCCGCGTGCTCTTGGCGCGGGTTCTGCTTCGCGAACTGGCGTATCGGTTTGTGCGGCAAGCGGTGCGGACAATGTCATCGCAACGAGGCAAATTTTCGCCAAGCCGGAAAAAATTGCATGGCGAAGGCGATTGGCGAGTGAAAGCTCGTAATCATCCGGCGATCGCTCATCGTCGGATCCGTCAGATCGATCTGAATCCGCGTCGAGGTCGAAATAATATAGATATTCCGGCACCATAACGCTGCTCTTTGGCATAAGTCCTTGGCCGATTTCCGTCGATAGGGTCATTGTTTGTTTAAATTTAAGCTCATTTAGTTAAAATTTTCTCTAAATGTAAATATATTTTTATTCGCCTTTTATGGATGTGACGTCCGTCACAGAGTTGATTTTTACGAAAGGAGCGTTCTAGCGAAGAAATGCAAAGCCCGTGCCGTTATCGCACCAAGCGTAAACGGTTGCCGTTAATCAGTTGTGCCTATACCGAGGAAAGCACAAGCGAGCCGGTACCAGCACAACTCAACCGTCATAATTTCAATAGGTTAGCGGAAGTGTGCGACTAGTTCGATGGGCCGGCCTCAGCCTGATTCGCACAGATTGTACCGGTACGCGCTTCCATGGCATCCGACACGCCTGATCATTTGACTCCTTGAAGCAGCGATGGGTCGTTTGTCGGAATTTTGGAAACAATAGGATTGTATGGCCCGTCGTTTGTTCCGCGATTGATGAAGATTGAAGAAAATAGTGGTTCGGCTTTCGAGGACTTTCCTTGATTTGCGGGTGATTCCCCCGAAAGGTGTGACAGGGCGGGACGCTGCGGATAATCTCGCCCGCCAGCGGGACTTAGAAAGACGGACGATGAATGTTTACGCCATTCGGTGGAAT
>JAKZTB010000305.1:0-13283 GCA_047517345.1 Alphaproteobacteria bacterium | reverse complement strand
CCATGCGCCGAACCGATAGGCCCTAATACACGGTCTAACGCTTTGATCGCGGTTTCGGGCATCGCAGGGGGACTGATGGAATTCTTCATGTTGGGCCCCTTTCAAATCGCACTAAATCGTCTTGAATATCTTTGGCTCGCCACTTCGATTCGAAGGTGGCTGTTCCTGTTTGCGTGGGTCTGGTGGAAATATCGAAAAGGTGCCGTTCTTGTCGTACGGCACCGCGCGTCTCCCGAACGGCGTACCGACATAAGCCGTGCCGGATATCCGGTAGTCGATCCGCGCTTCGGTGCCGAGTGCGATTAGTTCGCGTACCAGTCCGAGCGTGCTCGCCGTGGCCTGAACTTCGACATTGGCGTAGCCGAGACGGGGTAGGGTCACGGTATCGTCGCTCAATCCGTCCGCCAGTTTTCGGCCGTTGACGTCGATTGTCAGAGAGAGCCCTTCGAGCGGGATGGCAAAATCGTTCGGGTTGCCGATGCGCAAAGTTAAAATCAGTTCCTGATTGAGGAAACCCGGCTGACCCAGCGCCATATCGACGAGGCTGACCGTCGGCATCTTGACGTTTTCCACCGTGGCGCACGCAGCCGATATCAGGAGCAAGCCGATCCAGATGACGACCCGTTGAAACAAGAACTAAAACCCAAAGCAAATTCGGAACAGTTGCCTACCGCCCGAACAGCTTCTTGAGCCCCTTTACCGCGTCGTCGGCTTTCGGCATGGCCGAACCGCCACCCGAGTCCGAACCGCCCAATTTCGGCAGAATAGAGCCGCCGCTCGACCCGCCCAGCTTGGGCAGGCCGGGCACCATTTTCTTGACCGCCTCGAGCGCCTTCTTCGGGTCCTTGGCGATATCGCCAATGATGGCTGTCAGGTCCGGCTTGTAGCTTAGATCATGCCAAGGGCCTGTGACATCGACGGGCACTTTAATGCCGCCGCTATCACCGGAACCGCCTTGGCCCTTCGACGTCGCCACCGCTTTGGGCGTAACATGATAGTTGACCGTACGCTTCGGCAAATCCGAAGTGCCCTTGCCGGTGACGCGAATGAAGGGTGATTTCAGGGAGAGGTCGTTGTTGGTCACCAACCCGTTCTTGATGGTGTAGGTGCCCTTCAGCTCAGCGAAGTCCGTCTTCTGCGTTTTGCTGGAATCCTTGTTCATGAACGCGGTGGTGACATTTCGCAGCATCGCCGCCAGGTTGATTCCGACGATCGCACCATCAAGGAACTGAACCTTGCCTTTGCCATTGAGTGCCGAGACAAGCTGGCGTTCGGTCGCTCCAGAGGTGGTGATGGCGAGGTCCGCGTTTGCCGTACATTCCAGGCGATCAAATCCGGCGGCGTCCTTCAGGAACGGGTTCGCGTCGAATCCTTTCAGGTGGAAATTGACGCTTATCTTCGGCTTTGAGCCCGCGGCGTTCGCCGTGATCTTCGCGGTGCCGCTGCCCTTATATAACGCTAGCTTCGTCAGGTCGGTGACCAGCACGCCGTTCTTCAGGGAGACCTTTAGGTTCGTTTCCCCGACCTTGATCTTGCGCACCAGGATTCCCGCGACCGTCAAATCGAGGTTCGCGTTGGCGGCCTTCAGACCGGACATGTCGATCGGGTCGTCGCTCCAGTCCGCCGGCTTTGACGAACCGCCGCTTGCGGTCTGCGCGGCCGGCTTGTCCTCGGTTTTCTCTTCGGGTGGCAAGTAGGGGTTGAGGTCGAGCATGCCAAGCTTCATGACCGCCGAGACGGCTGGGATTTTGCCGCCGCCATCATAGGCGAAATCGCCCGATCCTTCGATCTCGTCGACCGCGAGCTTGGCTTGCTTGAAGGCATATTTCGACCCGTCGACGGCCACCGTGCCGGTGATCTTCAACGGCCCGTATCCCGATCCCGGCGCTTCGATCGGCGCGCCGGCCCAGGCAGCCAGTTTGCGGATCGACGGAACATCCAAGGTCACCGCGCCGCCCGCGCTTAGCGTCTTGGCGTTTGTCACGGATCCCTTGAAGTCAAGCTTTACGGGCGTTGCGCTGATGTTCGCTTCGACGCCGGTTTTCTTACCATTCAGAAGTGTGTCCGGTGTCGCCAACTTCAGCGCGATGTTGATCTTTTCCTTGTTCCAGACAAAATCGCCGTCGATTGCGGTGGGGTCGGACAGGGAAGGAAGCGCCACCTTCCAATTGATCGCGTCGAGACGATGCGACACGCCGCTTCGGGCGTCGGAATAGGTAATGGTCCCGTCGACCAGGCGGACGTCGTCCAGCGTAATACCGGCCAGTGGGCTTCCGACGCCACCTTCGGCGGGCTTGCTTTCCGTCGTGGACGGTTTTGCCTCACCGCCACCGGCGGTGGTGAACTCCCAGTTCGGTTTACCGTTCTTGTCGATCTCTAGGTTGATGGTGGGCTTATCGATGACAAACGAATTGACCTGCACGCTGCCCGTTATCAGCGGCATCAATCCGACGCTCACATTCACTCGGTCGATGGCGACCATGTTTTTGGCCTTGCCGCCTTTGGCATTGCCGACGGTAACTTTGCCGGCGACGAATTCCGCGTTTGGAAAGATCGATAGCTTGAATTCGCCGTCGATGCGGACATCGCGTCCCGTCGCCTGTTCGGCCTGGGCGATCAACTCGGCTTTGATGGTATCGAGCGGAATGAAGAAAGGTATGGCCAGTACGGCCACGACGAGCAAAACAACGACGGCGACCAATCCGATAATCAGCTTTTTCACAATATCTGCTCCCTGGCCTTTGGACACTTCGCGATAACCGCGTGCAAAATGCCGACCGAACGTTTGTGAGTTCGTTGTAATAGACCCGTTTTCACGCCCTGTTTTCGGTTCCAATCAACGGGGCTTGTTTCAATGAATCCTACCGCAATTTGGGGTCGATGTAAGGATCATAACCCCCTCGACGACCCGTCACATACTGAGCGCGCCACCATCGATGACCAGCTCTGTACCGGTGATATAGGAGGACTCGTCCGAGGCGAGGAACAGAACGCCGGCGACAACCTCGTCGATCGATCCCGCTCGGTTCATCGGCACGCGGGAAAGGCGCTTGGATAGGGCATCGTTGGTCGGGAACGCGGCACGGAACATTTCCGTGTCGATTGGACCGGGATGGACCGAATTGCATCGGATATTGTCAACGGCATGCTGCGAGGCCGTGACCTTCGTGAAGATGCGGACGGCGCCCTTGCTCGCGGCGTAGGCCGGCTCCTGATGCGTCGACTGGCCGATCCCGGCGATCGACGAAATGTTGACGATGGAACCGCCGCCGCGCGCCCGCATCGCGGGGATCGCGTGTTTGGTGCCGAGAAACACGCCCTTGGCGTTTACCGCCATGACCCGGTCCCATTCCTCCGCCGTGCGTTCTTCGATCGGTACGCGCGGGACCAGGACGGCTGCGTTGTTGATCAGAATGTCGAGACCGCCGAACCGCTCGGTCGTGAGTTCGACCGCGGCGTGCCAGTCTTCTTCGACTGTCACGTCGAGATGCCTGTAATGGGCGTCGCCGCCGTCGGCCTTGATATCGGCCGCGACCGCCTCGCCCTCGGCGTCGAGGATGTCGCCGAAGACGACTTTCGCCCCCTCCGCGGCGAAAGTCTTGGCCTCCACGGCACCTTGTCCTTGCGCGCCGCCGCTGATCAGCGCGACCTTGCCCTGCAATCTCGCCATTGAATCTCTCCGCAATATCGCCGCAGGAGAGTTTAGCGGAAATGCCGCACGCTGCAATCCGCAGTGCCCAGCTGCTTCTTTCCCAGAGATTTTTCCAATTTGACGCGTGGGTTTCGGCGCGGCGCGTCGTTAGAATAATCTTTGGGAAAATTCAAGATCGAGGAAAACCATGCCTGACAAAACGATTAACCTGAAGGAACGCCTGGCTGCACCGGAAATTACCATCATGCCGGGGGTGCATGACGGTTACAGCGCCCGCATCGTCGAACTCGCCGGGTTCGACGTGGCCTGGATATCGGGCGCCGGTATTTCCGAAAGCCATCTCGGTTGGGCCGACCGCGGGGTCATGGGGTTGCAGGAGAACCTAACGGCCTGTCGCGACATGGTGAACTGCACCGATTTGACCCTCCTAGGAGACGGGGACACCGGCTACGGCAACGCGATGAACGTCTATTTCACCGTCCGGGCCTTCGAGCAGGCGGGCCTCGCCGGCGTCATGTTGGAGGATCAGACCTGGCCCAAGCGTTGCGGCCACATGGCGGGCAAAGACGTCATTTCGCGCGAGGAAGCGCGCGACAAGATCGCCGCCGCCGTCGACGCGCGGCGTAGCGACGAATTCGTCATCAAGGCGCGCACCGACGCCGCCGGCGTACTGGGTGTCGACGAGGCTATCGAGCGCTTGAACCTCTATGCGGAAGCCGGCGCCGATCTATTGTTCGCAGACGCGCTGTTGACGCCGGAGGATATCGAAGAAGTCGCGCGCAGCGTGCCGAAGCCGCTTTCGGTGAATATGGGTTTCGGTATTCGCGCCCGGGACACGACGCCGTTGATCGGTCCCAAGGACCTGCAAGCTATGGGCGTGGCGGCGGTAATTTATCCGCGCCTGCTGACTTCTGCCGCGTTGCGCGGCATGATGAATGCGATGGATGCGTTCAAGGAAGAGGTAATCACCAACAATGGCACGCCCGACCGCGCCGATCTGATGATCTCATTCGAGGAACTGAATGAGATCACAGGCATGGCGCAGCTCGACGCGTTGGAGGCGCGCTTCGGCGGAGCAAAATAGATCGACAAAAAGCGATGTATTTTGGGGCCGGCGTCTTGAAACGGATTTTGGGAAGAGACACTTCAATAAAATGAGGCCAACTGACCGCGTGTCGTGGCAGTCAGGCTGTTACCAATAATCGAAAGCGGTCTTGGGCTATCTCAATATGTCCGGCAAGAGCCGCTTACGGCCGTGTAGGGAGTACCGACGGCATTATGGACTTTGTATGCGAGGCGCGCGGTGGGAAGACTTGGTTTCGCATCGAAACCGAGACAGAGGCCGAACAGGAAACCGCGCTAATGGATCATGCCGTCGCAAAGCATTTTCGGCGCGAACAGGAAGCCGCGATCGCGAGCTACACGCCCACGTCGACGGTCTATATCGAACAGAACATCGGACTTAAGGCGCATATCCAGCGGGCGACGCCGCTTTTCGTGACGCTCCGTGACAATGACGGCGAGTGCCTTGCCACGGCGATGCTGCCGCCGGGCGGAAAATCCGACCCTAAATTCAGGATTATTATTGTGGCTAAAGGCAACAGCGACCCGTATTCCGAACATAGCGACGCCATTCAATCGCTTGGCTCACATTACGGACTGACACTCGATCGCAAGGATTGCTTCCCCTACGATCGCTAGCGTGACGGTTCGGCGAGGCCGCTTCCCCATCAGACACTGGTACAATCAAAGCGGATCACGATCACAGTGAAATAGCTGCGTGTCGTCGACATCGATGGTCGATGCCATTGAGCCGAGGTGATGCTATTCGCAAATTACGCCTAAACCCAATCGGCCGGTTCGCCCCAGCGGTCCTGATAGACGAAATTTTTCAGGTCGCCGCGGCCGACTGGCCCGAAATTACCCATCGGATAGCCGATCGGCAGGATGGCGTAGGAATGCACTCCCGGCGGCAGGCCTAGCGCTTCTTCGGTTTCTTTCTCGAAAATGAGATGGCGCGTGGTGAGGGTCGAACCGAGCCCGAGCGCGCGGGTCGCCAACAGCATGTTCTGCACCGCCGTATAGATCGAGGCGCCCGAGTGTCGATTCGGTTTGCCGTCGCCATGCTCGAGGCACGCCACGATCCAAACCGGCGCTTCGTGGTAATGATCGGTCAAATATTCCACGGCCGAATGCTGCCGGTTGTACTTCTCTTTCGTTGAACCGGGCGGCGGGGCTGCACTGGCATAGCGCGGCCCGATCACTTCGTCGAACGCCTTCTTGTAGTGGATTTGAACCGCCTTTTTGATCTCGGGGTCCTTGACCACCAGGAAGCGCCACGTCTGGTTGTTGCCGCCGCTGGCCGCACGGATTCCCGCATCAAGTATCTTGCGGATCAATTCGTCGGGCACCGGATCGGGTTTGAGGCGGCGCATGGCGCGTGTCGTGTGCATGATTTCGAAGACATCGGTGTTATCCGTCATATCGAGCCTCTTCCCGTCGTTCGTTTCATAATCGACCTAAACCTTAACGCAATGCCGCTCTGTCGCAAATCGGCTGCCGTTCGGCGCATTGACAGGTTTCGGAATGGCATGGTGTTTAGATCGTATTCAAAGCGGGCAGGATCGAGGAGGAGGAGGGGATTTTATGAAGCGGGTGGCCTGTATCGGCGAATGCATGCTTGAACTCAGTGGCGCTGACAGGCAATCCATGACCATGTCGTATGGCGGGGACACGCTGAACACCGCGATCTATCTGGCGCGCCTCGGCGTCTCGGTGGATTACGTCAGCGCGCTTGGCGATGACCCGTACAGCGATTGGATGATCGAGCAGTGGCGTGCCGAAGGCGTCGGAACGGCGCTTGTCCTGCGGGCGGCGGACCGTGTGCCGGGTCTCTATGCAATTCGCACGGATGCGGACGGCGAGCGCCGGTTTTTCTATTGGCGCGACCGGGCGCCGGCGCGGGATCTGTTTTCATTGGAGGGGTGCGAAGGCCTTTGCGAGCGACTGGTTGATTATGACTGGATCTGTCTGACCGGCGTCACACTCTCGTTGTATAGCCCGGAACAGAGAGCTCGGCTGCACGAATTGCTCGACGCCGTGCGGGAACATGGCGGCCAGGTCGCTTTCGACAGCAACTATCGTCCGCGCGGCTGGGCCGACGCAGCGGACGCCCGCGCGGTCATGACCGAATTGTTGAAACGCACCGATCTTGCCGCGCCGACGCTCGATGACGACCGGCAGGTTTTTGGCGATGCGGATGCGGAGGCTTGCGCGAACAGACTGCACGGCCTCGGCGTTGCCGAAGTCGTTGTCAAATTGGATGCGGACGGATGCCTGGTTTCGCGGGAGGGTGTGCGAGAATTTGTGCCAACGGCACCGCGTGCGAGTCCGATGGACACGACGGGCGCGGGAGATTCCTTCAACGCCGGCTATCTCGCCGCAAGGCTTGCGGGAGCCGATACCGTTGCAGCAGCGCGGCGGGCACATCGGCTGGCCGGCGAAGTCATTATGCATCCAGGTGCGATCATGCCGCGCGACGCGATGCCGGAGAGCTGTTCATGAAGCACGCATTCGAGCAGGCGAAAGTGATCCCCATATTGATCTTCGAAGACGCGGCAGCCGCCGTCCCAACCGCGGATGCGCTGATCGAGGGCGGGCTTTCGGTTCTCGAAGTCACCTTGCGGACGGACGCGGCATGGGATGCCTTGGCCGCGATCATGGATCGGCATCCGCAAGCCACAATTGGCGTCGGCACCGTTCTGGACGAGGATCAGATGGCGCGGGCGAAAGAGGTCGGTGCGGCCTTCGCGGTCAGTCCGGGCTTTGACCCGTCGCTTGCGACGATGGCGAAAGCGAGCGACCTGTTCTATCTGCCCGGTGTGGCGACGGCCACCGAGGTGATGCGCGCGCGTCGCGAAGGGTTTCGTTTCATGAAATTCTTCCCCGCGGAAGCCGCCGGCGGAATCGCGCTCCTGAAAAGTTTCGTGTCGCCGTTCCGCGACATCGCATTCTGTCCGACGGGCGGTATCGGGCCGGCGAACGTTGCCGATTATCTTGCGCTACCCAACGTCGTGTGCGTCGGCGGTAGTTGGGTCGCAACAGCTAACGATATCGCTCGAAATGACTGGAAATCGATCACGGGAAAAGCGAAAGCGGCCGCCCAAATGACATTATTCTGACGCGGGCCCGGCGGTTTTTACAGATAGTCCGCCGCGAACCGATCGAGCCAGCGATAGAGTTCGTCGGTGTCGCGCCCGACGATCATGACCACCAAAGTGTCGACCCCGGCGTCTTCGTACTGCACGGCGGTGTCCTTGGTCAGCTTGTGGCGATAGGGGCCGATGACGATATCCAGCTCGCTCCGCTTCCGCCCGCGCGCTTCGAGCATATCGTCCAACCGTGCCAGGCATTCCTCGGCCTCGTCGACACTCGTGTTAAAACCGTACCAGCCTTGACCCAAGTCGGCGACGCGCCGCAGCGCGGGATTGCTCTCGCCGCCGAAATAAAGCGGCGGTCCGGGCTGTTGGACCGGCTTGGGATAATGGCGGCACGGCGGCAATTCGTAGAAGTCGCCGCTATACGACGATACGTCGTCCCGCCATAACCGTGCGATGACTCCGAGATATTCCCGGCACCGCGCGCCGCGCCGTTCGAAAGGAACCTCCAGCGCGTTGAACTCCTCTTCCAGCCAGCCGACACCGACGCCAAAGTCGACCCTTCCGTTGGAAAGGTAATCCAAGGCGGCAATTTCTTTTGCCGTGTAGACCGGGTTGCGCTGGGGCACGAGGCAGACGCCGGTCCCGAGCCGGATCTTCTCCGTATGGGCGGCGATGAACGACAATGCCGTTATCGGTTCCAGTAATCCATGCGCACCGCCCAACGGAATACGGCCGTCGTCCGCATAGGGGTACTGCGCGTCGTAGTCGTCGAACAGCACGACATGCTCACCGAGCCAAAGGCCGTGAAAGCCGCGCTCCTCGGCTCCGATAGCGAGGGCTTTCAGATAGGAAGCGTCGTTCTGGGGGCTGATGACCGGGGCGAAAATACTGACTCGCATGAGTTGGCTCCCTCGGGACAGGTGCGATTCGACAGTCCTGATGCTAGCGTCGCAGGCGTGGATTTGGGAAGGGCAGGCCAGATTGGCAGCCTTCAGACAATTTCCGGGAGACGATGATGGAAGCGAAGTTCGGCATACTCGAAATCCCGCGCAGCGCCGATGGGGCCGTCGCCTATGCCAAACTGGCCGAGTCCGTAGGATTCGATCTTGTCGGCGTCGCCGACTCCCAATCGTTGTTCCGCGAACCGTTCGTCACGCTCGGCCTGATCGGACAGGCGACGGAGAAAGTCACGATCGGGACGGCGGTTACCAATCCGATTACGCGGCATCCCGCTGTCATGGCGAGTGCGATTGCGACCGTGCAGGAGGTGTCGGGTGGACGGGCCCTGCTCGGCATCGGGACCGGCGACAGCGCCATATACAACATCAACGAGCGGCCGCGTGGTTTGGCTGGCCTGCGCGACTATATCTTGACCCTGCGTAAGATTCTCGCTGGCGAAACGGCCGAGTTCGGAGGACGCGAGGTTCATGCGCGATGGACGGGCCAGTTCGATCACCCGCCCGTGCCGATTTACATCTCCGCGGAAGGACCGAAAACCTTGGAATTGGCGGGCGAGGTTGCCGACGGCGTGTTCTGCGGCATGGGGCTGTCTCCGGAGGTCGTTGCGCTGTCGCTGGATCATCTGCGGATCGGCGCTGAGCGGGCGGGGCGCAGCCTGGACGATATCGATATCTGGACGCTGGCCCGCGTCAATGTCGGCGACGATCTGGCGGCGCTGACGGACGAAGTACGGATGGAGCTGGCGTCCACCGCACATCACGCCTTCCGCTTCACGCTCGACGGCAAACTGGTGCCTCCCGAAATGACCGATGCGATACGCGCGGTCCAGTCAGGATACCAGCCGGCCATCATGAAGACCTTGGCGAGTCGCCGAACGCTAAGCTGATGGCCGATCCGGCACTGCTCGCTTACATGGCGAACCGGTTCGCGGTTCTCGGGACGCCGGACGCCTGTGCGGAGCAGATCATGCGAATCCGGGCGGCGGGTTTTCATAAAATCCTGTTTACGGGCTTCGTCGAAGGGCGGAAGGCTCTCATCGAAACGCTCGGCCGCGATGTCTTCCCGCGCTGCCGGAATTGAAGAATGGGTGCGATGGTATCCGCGCCTGGTTCCGCCTACCGGAGCGTGCGGTGAGTTGCCAGGACCCGGAAGACGAACGTTACAGCCACCGGACCCTTTGCGCGCGAACCAACGTCCAGGGCCGTCATTTGAACGGCAGCGCGGGTGTGTGCCGCGCGTCCAGCGAGGCCGCGTCGGGCCGCTTTCTGCATATAGAGCAGGCCTGGGAAATCCACCGCGCGGTACGGCAAAACCGGGACGACATCGACCGTGCGCCGCTCGCGACGATCGTTGTCGATTCTCTGGGTGCCGCGATTCCGTGTACGTTCGCGGCCTGTCGGTAAACGCAAATAGAGTCAGACCACCGGTACGCGCCCGGCGGCGATCGCGGCGGGCGACATCACTTCCATATCCAGCTCGATCCGCCAGCGTTCGGTCCAGCGAATCCGCGGCGTCGCGTTGCTGTCGTTTGCGCCGTCCAGCGTGAAGCCTTCGTAGCCGTTCTCCATGACGTCGTTGCATTTGTTGACGTAAATCGGAAAGCCGCCGATGTAGGGCATGAAGACCCGGGGCCGGCCCGGAATGTTGGCGCCGACATACCAGGAGCTGCAGGTCGACCGGAGCGAGATTTTCGAGACCTCGTTCACATGGTCGACCCAATCGTCCTCGTAGGGCAAGGTCGGCTCGATGGTTTGCGCGCCGATATCCCGCATATGGCTGATGCAATCGACCATCCAGTCGACATGCTGTTCGATCGACGGGAACATGTTCGCCAGCACCGACGGGCTGCCGGGTCCGGTAATCATGAAGAAATTCGGGAACCCGACGGTGGACAGACCGAGATAGGTCCGCGGCCCCGCTTCCCATTTTGTGGCCAAAGTTAGCCCGTCGCGTCCCGTAATCTGGATTTTATCGAACGATCCCGTCATCGCGGCGAAGCCGGTGGCGCAGACCACCGCGTCGACCTCGTATTCGGTGCCGTCCGTGACGACCCCTTGCTTCGTAAACCGTTCGATCGGTTTCTCCGAGACGTCGACCAGTTTTACATGGGGTTCGTTGTAGATCTCGTAGTAATGGATATCGACGCAGAGACGCTTGCAGCCGAAGATGTTGTCCGGACAGAGCAGGTCCGCGACGGCAGGATCATCGACGACGGCGCGGATCTTGGCGCGCGCGAACTCGGCGATCGTTTCGTTGGCGTCTTTCTCGAACAGCAGGTCGCCGAAAGCGCCGAGGAACGGCAGCCCGCCGCGGGCCCAGAATTCCTCATATTTCTGTTCGCGTTCCTCCGGCGTTGCCTCCAAGGCCGGTTTGATATTGAACGGAAAATAGAAGCCGGTCGGACGCGCACGCGCTTTCGCCCGGAAGCCTGGATAGTCCGCCCTGACCTCACGCTCGTAGTCGGGGTCCATCGGGCCGTTCCAGGCGGGCACAGCGTAATTCGGCGTCCGCTGGAAAACGGTCAGCGTCTTGGCCTGCTGCGCCATGATTGGGATCGACTGGATCGCCGACGAGCCCGTACCGATGACGGCGACCCGCTGGCCTGTGAAATCGACGCCTTCGTGCGGCCACTGTCCGGTGTGGTAGATCGGGCCTTCGAAATCGTCTATGCCTTCGAAGGGCGGGGTATTCGCGGCGGACAAGCAGCCGACTGCCATGATGCAATACTGCGCGGTGACCTTGTCGCCACGGTCGGTTTCGACGATCCAGCGGTTCCCCGTCTCGTCAAATCGTGCCGACGTCACGCAGGTGTCGAAGCGGATGTCCCGCCGCAGATCGAACCGCTCGGCGACATGGTTCGCATAGGCGAGGATTTCGGACTGCGGCGAATAGCGCTCCGACCAGCGCCATTCCTGATCGAGCTCCGCGTCGAAAGAATAAGAATACTGCATGCTTTCAACGTCGCAGCGCGCGCCCGGATAACGGTTCCAATACCAGGTGCCGCCGACATCGCCGCCCGTCTCGAAAACGCGTGTGGACAGGCCCAGTTTGCGCAGGCAGTGCAGCATATACATGCCGGCGAACCCTGCGCCCACGATGACGGCGTCAAAAGTGGTATCGACTTCCGCGGACCGTTTGTCCGAATTCTTTGCCTCCGATACCATCGTACTTTTTCTCCTTGGACGCGCCTTCGCTGCGAATTTTATCAGGCCGCGGCCGCGTTTTCAAAGCGCAGGCTGACCGATCCTAATGCGCCAAAGTCGGCCGTCACACGATCTCCCGGCGCAACGGGCAGGGGTGTCGCGCAGGTTCCCGTCGTCACCACCTGGCCGGCCTTGAGCCCCGGACCGAAACGGGAGAGCTCGTTGGCGATCCAGGCGAGCGCTTTCCGCGGGTCGCCGAGCACGTTCGAACCGATGCCTTCGGTCGTTTCCTTTCCCGCGACGGAAAAATCAACCGTGTGGCGCGATAAATTCATCTCGCGCCATATCTCGGGCATCGCGGAGCCGATAACGAAATCATGGGTGCAGGCATTGTCGGCGATCAGCTGTCCGGCGCCCGCTTTCTCGAAGGGTTCGAAACGGGAGTCCGGTACTTCGATTGCGGTATGCAGGTCGCCTACCGCTGCGAGCACGTCATCGATGCTGTATTCGGTGTCGCGCGGCGGCAGGTCTGCGGCGAGGCGGAAAGCGAATTCCGGCTCGGCGACGGCCATGCGGTTGTGTCCGATCGCCAGGACAGCACTGTCGTCGAACACGCGCTCCGCCAAAAGCCGGCCGGCGATTGGACCGTCAACGCCGATATGCTGTTGTCCCGCCGTGCTGGTCGCGGCGATCTTCCAGCCGAAAATCGGTCGCCCGCTCAATGCTTCGAAATGCGCCTGGACCGCATAACCGTCGGCACGGTCCACCGGTCTTATGTCGGCGGGCAGGGCTTCGATGACCGTGCCGTTCTGCCAGCAATCCCATATGCGCGCGGCAGCTTCCTTGGACTGACTGTCTTTCAGCATCGTGAAGGGTCCCAGCGGTTTGGCATGAGAGCATACGAAATGAGCGCCAATTTTAACATCTCTGGCCTTGGAATTGCATAGCTCAAAGGCAAAGTGTCGAGCGATTTTTGTATCTGATGTGACACCGACGAGCGGCGCGGAAATGTGTTAACGAAACAATGAGATGCAACGATATTCAGTATAATATATCAAAATAGACACTAAATAAGATCAGAGTATACCTCGTTTGAGGGATGAAAATCTACCATTTGTGAACAATATTGGTATTATAGTCGTAATCAAAGGAAGTTTCCGAAACTAAAGGGGTGAAACCTTTTTATTTGGAATATCGGTAGAATTTCATAGTCGTCGGGAGGTTTGTTTCTTGCTTATCCGGTTAACGCCCATGACCGCTACATGTAGGGTGCCGCCACTCTCCCGAGTAAAGCTCGGCATAGGTTGGAGCAGAGGTGTCGCCCGCGATGCCGAGCAATGAGCGGAAGGCGTTGAACGGGTAGAACCG
>JAKZTB010000304.1:0-11636 GCA_047517345.1 Alphaproteobacteria bacterium | reverse complement strand
GGCGGTTGTCGGCAGTCCACATGGGGCACCTCAAGAGTAAATTCACCACCCCAGAGAATCACAGCTGATTCAGCTCTTCAAGAGGGGGCGCCGGATAACCGATTCATCCGACTCATAAAGTCCCCGGACGGACACTAAGGGCGGCCTTTACCGAGAAATGGTCGGATTACATGGACCGTTTCGCGGGCGTCATCCAGATCGACGTTACGGCAACCGAATTCATTCTGTCGCCGGCTTACGATCTGGGATTGACGGAAGCCGAGCTGCGCGAGGCAAACCTCGCCCACCTGCAAAACCTATCCTGATGCGAAACCAGCTACAGGGACAGCAGACCGCTGATACCAATCAGCGTGCTGGCAACGAAGCAAACGCCTGAAAAACTGAGCAATTTGAAGCCATTTTTCGCGCGCCGCATTGCCTCGGCAGTCGTGTCGTCCTCCATGGATGCGCTCTTCCCCTCTTCGACCACTTCTTTCGACAACGCGGCAGCTTCGTTCGACATCGCGATGACGCTTCGAAAAATGAAATAGGAAAGAATTGCGGGTACCAGGCCAATCGCGAAAATCATCCCCGAGGTCAGCATCACGATTTGGACGCTCTCGGTGTCGGCGTATTGCTGATATATGGCGAAGCAGCTCAACAGACCGAGCGTTTGGGCGAGCAGAACGTACCCGACGATCCTTATAAACGGCGCGTGCGCTGCGGCGGTTTCCGCGGCACCGTATTCCGGGCCCATCGGGAGGCGTTTGTCGCTGGATAGGTTCTCTTTTTCCATCATCAAGCCAATCGTAACATCGACGGTGTTATAGTCGAACGGTCATACCCGCGCTGATCCGCGTGTACTTTATTGAATTATCGGCAGGCGTCGAGTATTGACTTCCGAACGATCAAATTAGGAGCGGCCGTCATGAGAATTACGCAACGCGTAAAGAAAATCCTGTCCAACTACGAGAGCGATTGCCCGGGGACGAAGGCAAATCTTGCGCGTATTCTCATGCATGGCCGGCTCGGCGGCACCGGCAAACTCGTGATCCTCCCTGTCGACCAAGGTTTCGAGCATGGCCCGGCGCGCAGTTTCGCCAAGAACCCGGCCGGTTACGATCCGCACTACCACTTCCAACTTGCCATCGACGCCAACCTTTCGGCCTATGCCGCCCCGCTCGGCCCGCTGGAAGCCGGCGCCGACACCTTCGCCGGCGCCGTGCCATTGATCTTGAAATGCAATAGCTCCAATAGCCACGCGACATACAAGGATCAAGCGGTTTACGGGAGCGTGGACGACGCGCTGCGGCTCGGCTGCTCCGCGGTCGGTTTTACCATCTATCCCGGGTCCGACGACCAGTTCGAGATGATGGAGGAATTCCAAGAACTTGCGGCCGAAGCAAAATCGGTAGGCCTCACGGTCGTGCTGTGGTCTTATCCGCGTGGCGGAAACCTCTCCAAGGAAGGCGAATCGGCAATCGACGTCACGGCCTATGCGGCGCATCTGGCCGCGCTTCTTGGGGCGCACATCATCAAGGTGAAACCGCCAACTGCCCATATCGAGCAGGCGGACGCCCAAAAAATCTATGAGGCGGAAGGCGTCCAAATTTCAACCCTGACACAGCGTGTTGCGCATGTCGTTCAGTCCACATTCAACGGGCGGCGCATCGTCGTCTTCTCCGGCGGCGCGGCGAAGGATACGGAAGGCTTGCTCAACGAAATCCGTGAAATTCGCGATGGCGGCGGATCCGGTTCGATTATCGGACGGAATTCGTTTCAACGCCCGAAAGCCGAAGCGTTGGAACTCCTTGGCACAATCATGAAAATCTATCAGGGCAAGGCTTGAACTCGACCGACCGCTGCCGGCTCTATCTGATAACGCCGCCGCGGATTGAACCGGCGGCGTTTGCGGAACTGCTAGCCGCGGCGCTCGACGCGGGGGATGTGGCTTGCGTCCAGCTGCGGCTCAAGGACGTCGACGACGATGCCGTTCGCGCGGCAGCCGAATTATTGCAGCCGGTTGCTCAGCAACGCGATGTTGCGTTTATCATGAATGACCGTCCGGATCTGGCGGTCGAAACGGGATGCGACGGCGTCCATGTCGGCCAGCAAGATGCCGGCTATGACGATGCCAGGCGTCTCGTCGGTCCGGATGCGATCGTGGGTGTGACCTGCCACGATTCACGCGATCTCGCGATGCGCGCGGCGGAGAGCGGCGCGGACTATGTCGCATTCGGGACCTTCTACGCGTCGGGGACCAAGCAACCGAAATACAGGGCCGACCCCGGTATTCTGTCTTGGTGGCAGGAAATAATGGAAACGCCATGTGTCGCGATTGGCGGTATCATGATCGAAAACTGTCCAATACTCGTATCCGCCGGTGCCGATTTTCTTTCCGTCGTCGCGGGCGTCTGGAGCCATCCCGAAGGCCCTGCGGTGGCCGTGAGGCAATTCAATGAGGCCATTATGGCGGAGATTGCTTGAGTACTCCGAAGCCGCTATAACGCCGCCGCAATTCAATTACCGAAAATCGAGACCATGAAAATAAATGGGAACGCCATTCGCCCCGGCAATGTGATCGAGCATCAGAACCGATTGTGGCGCGCGACCAAAATCCAGCATACGCAGCCCGGTAAAGGCGGCGCCTATTTGCAGGTAGAACTGAAAGATATTCGTGACGGCACCAAACTCAACGAACGGTTCCGTTCGTCCGAGACCGTTGAGCGCGTGCGCCTCGATCAGCGGGAGTATCAGTTCTTATTCCAGGGTGACGACGACTATACCTTCATGGACAATGAAACATACGACCAGATTACGCTGAATGTAGAGTTCATCGGTTCAGACGCCGCCCAGTTTCTGCAGGATGGGATGACCGTTCAGATCGAATCGTTCGAAGGATCGACGATCGGTGTGATGCTGCCCGAGTCCGTGAATATGGAAATCACGGAAGCCGACCCCGTTGTCAAAGGACAAACCGCTTCATCTTCGTACAAGCCTGCCCTACTCGAAAACGGGGTCAAAATCATGGTGCCGCCGCATATAGAAGCTGGTACGCGGGTACAGGTGAATACGGCCGACGCCACCTATGTCGGTCGGGCTAAAGATTAGATTCGAAAACACGTTTTATAGTAAGAGGTAGACGCGCATGGCGTTGCGATCTGCGATCATCAACGTCATGGCAATGGCCGCGGATAAAGCCGGCCGGCGTCTTGTCCGAGATTTCGGCGAAGTAGAGCAGCTTCAGGTGAGCCGAAAGGGCCCTGCGGATTTCGTATCCAGCGCCGATAGGCGGGCCGAACGGATTCTGCGCGACGCTCTCTCCCAGGCGCATCCGGAATTCAGCATGCTAATGGAAGAATCGGGCACGACGGAAGGCAAGGACAGCCGGCACCGATGGATTGTCGATCCGCTCGACGGCACGACGAATTTTCTCCATGGCTTGCCGCACTTCTGCATCTCGATTGCGCTGGAACGCGACGGGCAAATTGTCGCCGGTATCGTCTACGACCCTGTCAAAGACGAATTGTTCTGGGCTGAGCGCGGTCTTGGCGCCTACGTCAACGACCGGCGCCTTCGCGTGTCGGGTAGAGGGCGAATGCCGGAGGCAATTTTCGCGACCGGTATACCGTTTCTGGGTATCCAAGACGGTCAAGGGCACAGAAAGTTTCTCGCTCAACTCGGCGGTGTCATGGCGGAATGCGCGGGTGTTCGTCGATTCGGATCGGCGGCACTCGATCTCGCCTATGTGGCCGCAGGGAGGTACGAGGGTTATTGGGAAAACGGCCTTAACCCATGGGATGTCGCCGCTGGCGTTCTACTGGTGAGAGAAGCAGGCGGTCAGGTCACGGATATTGCCGGTCGCCGATACGAATTGGGTGCGCCTGAAATTTGTGCTGGTAACGATCAACTCCATCAACCCTTGCGTAAACTTCTCCGCGGTGCCGAGACTTTGGACTAATTGTTGTCTGCGGTTCTGCCCTGGGTTATGGTCTTGTTACAATAAAAGTCACGCATCACGCGCGATAGAACACTAAGGAATAGGCTTCCAAATTGGAAATGCGTGTTCTGAATTTGGGACGGTACCGGGGCATTCTTTCTTGGCGAGTCGGCGTTATGGCTTGCGTACTGTCGGCAACCGCGTTGCCGGTCGGTGCGCAACAGTATTTCGTCTTTCCGCCGGGTTCGAGCCGCCCGAGCGTCATTGTCGATCTGAGCGTGTTGGACAAGCTGGGGCCGGAACCCACCTTACCCGGCATGCTTCGTTCAGGACGGCCCCCGCTTGCGTCGGCGTCGAAGGGTGGGCTTTTACCGCCGCCAGTTGAACCGCCACGATCGCAATTATCTTTGCCAAAAGGATTTGCCTCGCGACGGACGCCAACGAATGACACTTCGCCTAAACCCGCAATTGCGGCGCTGCAACCACGCCGGTCTATCCCAGCCGCCCCGACCGTGTCGCCGCCTAAACCCGTTGCGCCGAAAATGGTGGAGAGGCCAAAAATTGCGCCGCCACCGAAAATATCCACTCCAGCGCCAAAGGCACCAGCACCAGCTCAAACAGCGCGGGTGACGCCCAAAGTTACGCCGCCGCCGCCGCCAAAGCGTAAGCCGGTAACGGCAAAACCTTCTGTACCGAAGGTGGTGAAGCCATCTGTACCGGTGCCGCAAAAATTGACAATAGTTCCACCGGCCGCGCCAAAGGTTAGCCCGCCACGTCCCGCGAAAGTTCCGCCTCCGCCGCCTGTGGCGAAACGGCCGACGATGCCTAAACCCGCCATGCCTAGAGTCCCGGCACCGGCGCGCCCGAGCACGGCCAGCAAACCGGATCCGAAACCAAACGTACCGCCTGCGCCGACGGTGAAATCCAAGGCGCCACAGATTGCGGCAAAGACGCCGCCGACCGACACCGGACCGGACGGCACCATACGAATTGGCTTCAACCAAAAATCTTCGGATCTTCCCTCGTCGGCGACGGGCGCTCTCGACAAACTCGTCGCGCGAATGGCGAGCGATGCGGGTCTGCGTGTCCAGTTGCACGGCTATGCCAATGGAAAGAGCGATTCGCCAAGTCAGGCGCGCCGTTTATCGCTTTTCCGAGCATTGTCCGTGCGGACATATTTGATGAAAAAGGGAGTCCGCAGCACGCGTATCGATGTGCGAGCGCTCGGAAAAAAAGACGATGGCGAGGCGGCCAATCGGGTCGATGTAATAATCCAGAAGTCTTGAAATCGGCCGATATGGCTCGATGCGTGATCTCAGCCCGCCGACGGAGGACCTGATGGAAATTCAGCGCGTGACTCAGCCCTCCCGTTTCCTTACGCGCATGGCGTTCTTTCTCGGCGTCGTCGCAGCGACCGTCGCGCTGCTTTACCCCCAACTGCGCGCCGCGTTTGTAGCAAACCCAGTTCTTAACGGTGTCATTCTGGGCGTCTTGCTGATCGGCATTGTTCACGCGTTTCGGACGGTAACGATGCTTCGCGGTGAGATCGCATGGATCGAAAGTTTTCGTCGCGAAAGTGTGGCCGTGAGCAGTACCGCGACGCCGAAGTTGCTCGCGCCGATGGCGACGATGCTCGGCGAGAGCTCCGACCGGATCAGTCTATCGACCATCGCTATGCGAAGCCTGTTGGATGGTATCGCTTCGCGCCTCGACGAAAGCCGCGAGATTTCTCGCTACATGATCGGCCTGTTGGTCTTTCTCGGCCTGCTCGGTACTTTTTGGGGATTATTGGAAACAGTTCAGGCGATCGGCAGCGTTGTTGGCGGCCTGAATATTGCCGGTGGAGATCTAGGTTCGGCATTCAACGACCTAAAAAAAGGCCTACAGGCGCCAATTTCCGGTATGGGCACGGCATTCAGTTCCTCGTTATTTGGACTTGCAGGTTCCCTTGTTCTTGGATTTCTTGAACTGCAGGGCGGACAGGCTCAGAATCGCTTCTACAACGAACTAGAAGAATGGCTGTCCAGTGTGACCAGATTGGGCAGCGGTTCGACCGGGGGAATCGAAGTCGGCGATCAATCGGTACCGGCCTACATCCAAGCCCTTTTGGAACAGACCGCGGACGGTTTGGAAGGCATGCAACGCGCGCTGGCGCGCAGCGAAGAGAACCGGACCGATTACAGCCGCAATATATTCGAGCTTACCGAAAGGATCGGCGCCCTTTCCACTCAGATGGCAACGGAGCAGAAGTTGATGCTCAAACTTGCGGAGAGCCAATCGGAATTGACCCCGATTCTGGGCAAACTTGCCGATAGCGGGAATCGCTCGGGTTCCGATGAAATATCACAAGCATATCTGCGCAATATTGAGGTTTATCTTAGCCGAATTCACGACGAATTGGGGACTGGACGCGTCGATTCCGTTCAAGAAATTCGTGGTGAAATCAGGCTCCTCGCGCGTACAATCGCTGCTCTGGCAGAAGAACCAGAGCGTTAATGCAAGACTGACCGACCGGATGCCCGCAAGACGCGATAAAGGATGATAGCCCCATGCTGGCGCAGTCCCGGCGCACGCGTAGCGCAACGAATATCTGGCCCGGATTTGTCGATGCCCTCGCGACGCTCCTTATGGTCATCATATTTTTGCTGATGATCTTCGTTGTGGCGCAGTTTTATCTAAACGACGCGCTCATTGGGCGTGATAAAGCGCTGGACAAACTCAATCTGCAAATAGCCGAACTCGCCGAGTTGCTCTCTCTGGAACGCCGGGCAAGCCGCGATTTGCGCAGCAATGTCGCGCAGATTTCCGCCGAACTGCAGAGCTCGCTTGCGGAAAGGGACAATCTTTCTTCGCAGTTGAGCAACCTGCTGGGTATCCGAGCGAGCCTTGATACAGCGCAGGCCGAACTCGCCAAAGCGCAAAAAGAACGCGACGACTTCGCAGCGCAACGTTCGTCCCTGACCGACGAGCTTGAGGAGACCTACAAAAGCCTTGAGGACGCCAATAAAACGATTTCCGTCGACAAGGAGACGATAGAGGTCCAGTTGGCTGAACTCGCGGCCTTGCAGCAGGATATTATCGCTTTGCAGGCGCTCCGCGACGAATTGAGCAACCGCGTCGATAGGGCGCTGCGGGATGCGGAAGATAACGCGAAATCCTTGAGTGAAGAGCGCAAAATCTCGCTTGCGGCAAAAGCGCAGGTTGCGCTGCTAAACCGACAATTAGCCGCTTTGCGCCGCCAGGTCGCGACGTTAAACAACGCGCTTGAAGCTTCGGAAGTGCGCGACAAGAAATCACAGGTCAAAATCGCTAACTTGGGGCAGCTGCTTAACGCCGCCCTAGCGCGTAAAGTGCAAGAGCTTGCGCGCTATCGCTCGGAATTTTTCGGACGTCTTCGCAAGGTACTGGGAAACCGTCGCGATATCCAAATTGTCGGCGATCGGTTTGTTTTCCAATCTGAAGTTTTGTTTGCCTCGGGATCCGATGTTCTGGCACCGAGCGGTCGGCTACAGATGGCGAAACTGGGAAAGACCCTGAAAGGTATTACCGTAACCATTCCATCAGATATCAATTGGGTATTGCGGATCGACGGGCACACCGACCGCGTTCCGATCCAAACACTCAGATTTCCTTCGAACTGGGAGCTTTCCGCAGCGCGAGCGATTTCCGTCGTAAAATTTCTGATTTCACAGGGTATCCCGGCAAATCGCTTGGCGGCTGCAGGTTTCGGTGAGTTCCAGCCCTTAGATGCCCGAAACGACGAATTCGCGTTTCGTAGAAACCGTCGTATCGAACTCAAGCTGGATCAGCGCTAAGCGGGTAACGACCTCTTGCGTAAGCCCTTTGCCTCCGCTATACCCGCGCTCTGTTTTGCCGGGAGCCAAACCGTGAAAAAAGATACTCATCCCGATTATCATGAGATCACCGTCGAGATGACGGATGGGACGACTTACCAAACGCGGTCGACCTGGGGAGGGCCTGGGGCAACGCTAAAGCTCGAAATCGATCCGTCGTCGCATCCGGCTTGGACAGGCGTTCACCGCCTGATCGATTCAGGCGGACAACTCGCCAAGTTCAATAGGCGTTTCGAGGGTTTTGGTCTGAAGTCGTAACCGGCTTCAAGTAAGGTCCCTCGCCGGTCGGGGGAGTTGTTTTTGGGCCGCCGGTGGCCAAACGAACGCCAATCTGGTCTTCTAGACGGCTGACCCTACGGTACAATTCATAGCTGTGCTGGAGCAAATCGCGCAGTTGGGCCGGCAGGTGGCCCGCTTGCCCCGGCTCGTTGTCCATGCAAACGGTATATCCGGAAAGACGGTATTGGTGCGACGCGGCTTCGTCCGGCGTCAATTCATTATTGTGTACCGCTTTCTGTACAAATATCCAGGCCATCACCTGGGTCAACCGTGTCGTAAGACGCATCGTCTCCAGCGTTACATCCAATTTGTCGGACTTGTTTCGCTCACCGGCAATTTCTTGCCGACGTAACGCGGCGATGTAATTTCGCGATTCGACAAGAAGCGAATACGCTTCATCGTGCAGTGCAGTGAAATATGTCGTCGATAATGTCGTAACCATATTGGACTGGGGCTATTCAAATTTAATTATCAAATCTCGTTGCTACCATAGCACATTTTGCTTCATTTTCCCAACAAACGAAAATTTATAGTTAATTCGCAGTAGCTTGAACCTACCGACTTCATCTCGGCGCAAGGTCTTGAACCGACGGAAAGCATACTTACATGATGGGTGCGCGGGATGCCAAAATTTGGGTTCGGCGCGATTTAGTCGGAGTTCGGCCATGATGGCGAACTCCATAAAATCCATGTCGCTTGCAAGGAGGATATGGCAATGCGCACTTTCGATATGACTCCCCTATTCCGTAATTCCGTCGGCTTTGACCGGATGGTCCGATTGTTGGACGGCGTCGCTGCCGACCAAACCCCGACTTATCCACCCTACAATATCAAGAAGGTCGAGGAAGATTCCTACCGTATTACGATGACTGTCGCCGGATTCGCCGAAGCGGACCTGGACGTTCAGATGAAAGATAATCAACTGACCGTCACCGGACGCGTCGAGAAGTCGGAAAACGACAATAAGGACAAGCAATACTTGCACCGCGGAATCGCCGAACGCGCTTTCGAGCGTCGCTTCAACCTGGCCGATCACATCAAGGTAGCAGGCGCGGACCTCGTCAACGGATTGCTCCACATCGACCTCTTACGCGAGGTGCCCGAGGCGATCAAGCCGCGCACTATCGCCATCAACAGTAATGTGAAAGCGATCGGCGACAAAGCCGCGTAATCCGCTTTTGAACAGTTTGAGACGGGCGCGTCGGGATCGAATTCCGCGCGCCCGTCTCTTAACCCGCCAAAAACAAGATGAGCGCATCGAGCGTTGCACCGGGCGCTTCCACCATCATCATGTGACCAGCGTCTGGCAGAACGACACGCGTTGCGTTGGTTATGGCGTCGACGAGCGGTGCGGCTGCGTTCATCGGTGTCATTTTATCCTGTGCACCGAGAAGGCATAGCGCCCGGCATTGGATGCGCGATGCGGCGGCCAACGCATCTTTATAGGCGTCGGCTGCAGTCAGATCGTTGGCAAGCACTCCCGGCCGCGCGCGTTCGAGCAATCGTGCTCCTGTCTGAATGAGCCAGATGCCGGAAGCGATATTGCCGCCCCTGTGGGCCCGGGCACCGTGTCCCCATCCGACAATGAGATCGATTGCTTTGTGATCGTTTGCAATCGCGGCGTCCAATAGTTCCGGATGCACCGGCATCTTGGCCGCAACGCCGAGCACCGCAATGCCGTGGATTCTTTCCGGATGCCGGGCCGCCGCCTCCAGCGCGGCCAAAGCGCCCATCGAATGTCCGACGACCGTAGCGGAACTTGCCCCAACGCTTTCGATTGCGGAAGCGATCCAATCTCCCAACTCCTGAATGCTGGAGACCGGCTCGCCGGCGCTGTTGCCATGGGCCGGCAAGTCGACCGACAACACGGTGAATCCGTGGTGCGCGAAATAGCGGGTCTGCTGCTGCCAGACGCTGTGGTCGAACCCGGCGCCGTGTACGAAGATCAGTAGCGGCAGTTCCGGATCGAACGGTCTCCCGCCCGTTGCTGCGAAGACGTCGTGGCCATCTACCGAAAACTTCATGACTAGACTACCGAAAACTTCATGGCTAGACCCTCCCGGCGGCACGAAGCGCGCGGTCGAGATCGGTAATCAAATCGTCCGTATCTTCGAGACCAACGGACATGCGAACCATATCTTCGCCGACTCCTGCCGTGGCGAGCTGTTCCGCATTCATCTGTTGATGGGTTGTGCTGGCTGGATGCAGGATCAACGATTTGGCGTCGCCTACATTGGCCAAATGCGAGAATATCTGGAGTGTTTCGATAAACCTAGAGCCCGCGGCGCGGCCGCCTTTAACGCCGAAGCTCACCATCGACCCCGCACCGTTGGGCAGATACTTTTCGACCAGTTCGCGGTCCGGATGTTGCGACAGGGTCGGGTAGTTTATCCAGGAAACCATTTCGTGGTTATCGAGATACGAAACGATTTTTTCGGCGTTCGCGACATGCCTTTCGATCCTGACCGGCAGGGTTTCCACGCCCTGGATGATATAGAACGCGTTCGCCGGGCTCATGCAGGCGCCGAAATCCCGAAGGCCTTCCAGACGGGCGCGCACAATGAAAGCAGCCGGTCCAAATTCTTCGGTGAAAACAATGCCATGGTAACCTTCGTACGGCTCGGTCATTTGCGGGAAAAGCCCTGACCCTTGCCAATCGAACCGACCCGCATCGATTAGCACGCCGCCAATTGCCACACCGTGCCCGCCGAGCCATTTCGTCGCGGAATGCATGACGATATCGGCGCCATGCTCGATCGGCCGGCAGAGAACAGGCGGTGTGAAGGTGGAGTCGATCATCAAGGGTACGCCGGCGTCATGCGCGATACCGGCGATGACTTCGACATCCAGTACTTCTAGCCCTGGATTGCCGATGACTTCGCCGAACAGCAACCGCGTCTCCGGGCGGATCGCTTTCTTGAACGCTTCCGGATCGCGTGGATCGACGAGCGTTGTCGTGATTCCGAACCGCGGCAGCGTATGGGCGAACATATTGATCGATCCGCCATACAGCGACGCCGAAGCGACAATATGGCCGCCGGCATCCATCAATGTCGCGATGGCGAGATAAAGCGCGGCCTGTCCGCTGGCCGTGCAAACCGCACCGACACCGCCGTCCAAAGCCGCCAACCGTTCCTCCAAGACGGCAACGGTCGGGTTTGAAATTCGCGAGTAGATATGGCCGGCTCGCTCCAAATTAAATAGCGCGGCGGCATGATCCGTATCGTCGAATACGTAGGACGTGGTTTGATAAATCGGAACGGCGCGTGCGCCTGTTGCCGGATCCGGTTGTTGACCCGCGTGTAGCGCCAAGGTCGAAAACTTCAGAAAATCAGGATTCACCATCCCTGCGCACCCCACAAAATTATGCATGAAGCCGCGTGCAGCGCGGCCAAAAAAAATGGGCCGCCTTTTACCGGCGGTCCCATGATTATTATTATACCTGTCCAACTTGAACTTGCCGAAAAGTGTAACCGTGTCGCGTTTTGAGGTCAAAGAGAATTCGACTCGTAGGAGGTCGGTTACCGCTACGGCCAGGGATCTTTTCTCGAATAAAAAAAAGCCACCATACGGTAGCTCAAGTT
>JAKZTB010000303.1:0-5911 GCA_047517345.1 Alphaproteobacteria bacterium | reverse complement strand
GGGGAAAAGTCGCTGGAACTCGGGTAGCGAATGCGGGAATGGGAGATCGGCGCGGTCGAGAACATCCATGGCGCGCTCCCCTATATCCGGTTTGCGCCCATTCTAGCCCTAGTGGGTGTGGGTGTAAACCGAATAGGCAAGGAATGAAGCACCTTTACCTCGGCGGCAACCTGCCGGAGACCAATGCCGTCGGCGCCGGTTTC
The DNA here is from genome assembly GCA_047517345.1 of Alphaproteobacteria bacterium. Classification (GTDB taxonomy): domain Bacteria; phylum Pseudomonadota; class Alphaproteobacteria; order UBA8366. The sequence goes on along the minus strand of JAKZTB010000303.1, from coordinate 5,708 downwards.
CATATGGCCGGCCCGTTCGAGCGTTTCATAAATGCGCCGTACCTCATCGCGCGCCCGAATCAAGTCGTTGCGGTTCTGGACGTACGCCTTGCGCAACACGCGCAAGCGCCGGGTCAGGCGCCGCGTGACGTCGCGCCGCGCCGCCCACTCCTGGATGACAGCGCCGCACAGGAACAAAGCGAGCCCCAAAGCGACTGCCGTCCACAGCGCCGGACCCTTGTCCCACCATAGCAGACCTAAGGTGACCAATCCCGCAAACGCGGCATAAGTCACTGCAATGACGATGTGCCAGAAAATCGGCAAATGCCCCGCCTTTTCCCACGAAACGCGCTTCGGCGACGTTACGCGGGTGCGTTACGCCGGGCAAGCCTATCGCGGATGATCGACGCCGACCGCATCGGTTAGGTTTTCGTACCCATAGGCGCGGAGCAGCGCGGCAAGTTCCCGCTTGACCTGTGGAATCAGGCCTGGACCGTTGAAGACCAACGCGCTGTAAATCTGTACCAGACTCGCGCCGGCGCGGATCATGCCGTAGGCGCCGGCGCCGCTACCGATACCGCCGGCGCCGATAATCGGTACATTTCCTCGTGTTAACCGATACATCTCACCGACAAGAGACAGCGTGATCGGAAAAAGCGGCGCGCCGCTCAAGCCGCCCGCCTCATCCTTGTCGCGGCTTTCCAGCCCCGGTGGCCGGGTTATTGTCGTGTTGGAGATGATCAACCCATCGACCTCCGTTTCGCACACCGTGACGGCGATATCGCGCTTGTCTTCCTCGGTGAGATCGGGCGCGATCTTTACCAACAGGGGTTTCGATTCGCCGCCACAGGCCTCGGTGGCCGCTCGGCGCGTGGCGGCGATCAGCGCGGACAGCTGAGAGGGATCCTGTAAGGCGCGCAGACCGGGCGTATTCGGCGACGAGACATTGATCACGAGATAATCGGACAAGGGCGAGAGGTGCGTCGCCCCGATCACGTAATCGGATTCCGCATCCTCGCTTTCCTTGTTCTTGCCGATATTCGCCCCAACGATACCGGCGCCGCGTCGTTTCAACCGCGCCGCCGATACTTCGACGCCGGCGCTGTTGAAACCGTAGCGGTTGATCACACCATCGTCCTGCGGCAACCGGAAAAGTCGCGGCTTGGGATTTCCCGGTTGCGGGCGCGGGGTCACGGTTCCCGTTTCGACGAAACCGAAGCCAATACGAAGGGCGCCGCGAAAAGCCGCCGCGTCCTTGTCGAAGCCGGCCGCAAGCCCTACCGGATTGGGAAAATCCAGTCCCCAAAGCCGGGTTGCAAGAATTGGATCATCCTTTCCGTCCCATCGCGGTCCCAATCCGCGGGCTAGTGCCCAAACCGCAAGATTGTGCGCGTGCTCGGGGTCGAACGAGCGAAGCAGCGCAACCGCAGGGTCGAAAAAGCTCATCGAGCCCCTTCCGGTTCAAGGTTCGATTGTTGTCGTTGACGGCGAAATTCGCAGGACGTGCAGGCCGTGGCGGTTGAACAATTTTCGAATTCGTTCTGCAAAATGCAGATGGCTATTCCCAATACGCGAATTTTACTGAAACTCACTCTCCGAACGTTTGTGGATACATGTTTATTTATCAATATGTTATCGAGAAAAATCCAAACGAATATGGAATTCCCAAATGGCACAGCTTTTGCGTGATTAACTTCGGAGTTGTCTTCAGAGGTTATTCGCATGACCACACAGCTTAAGCTACTTCGTAACACGGCGCTGCTCGATTCGGAGTCCAACGCTCTCGATATCACGCCCCTGCTGGACCAGATTCGCGTACCCGCCAAACCAAGCCTCGACATGTTGACCGCCGGCAGCCGCGAAGGCGGCGTCAGCGTTCAAAAGGCATGGGAGATCTACATGGCGATGCTGCGCAGCATTCCCCCGGAGACCCGCTAAGTCGATCGTTAACGGGCACCCTGGGATGCAGCGCATCGCGCGTGGAACGATGCCGATCCGAACGCCTGCCCCGCTGGACTAACCGATAGGCGGCGGTATAGTGCGCCAACGATTGAAACGATGGCGGCGCGGGGCGCAGGAATGGACGCATTAACCTATATCGACGGCGAATGGCTGGAAGGAAACCCGCCCCTTTTGGGCGCGCGGACCCATGCGACGTGGCTTTCGTCGATCGTTTTCGATGGTGCGCGCGCGTTCGAAGGCGTCGCTCCCGACTTGGACCAGCACTGCGAGCGCGCCGTCCGATCCGCGTTGGCTTTCGGCTTGAAGCCGAAGGTGTCGGCGGAGAAAATCTTCGAGCTGGCGTGGGACGGCATTCGCAAATTCCCCAACGACGCCGAGCTGTATATTCGTCCCATGTTCTGGGCGGAAGATGGTTGGGTCGACCCCGACCCGGATAGCACGCGTTTCGCGATGGTCGTCTACCTGTCTCCGCTGCCCGCACCGACCGGGCTCGCCGTTTGCCTGTCTTCGCGCCGCCGGCCCGCGCCAGATATGGCGCCGACGGACGCGAAGGCGTCCTGCCTTTACCCGAACGCATCGCGCGCACTGCGCGAGGCGGCTGAAAAGGGCTTCGACAATGCGGTCGTCCGCGACCCGCTGAACCATGTCGCGGAATTGGCAACGGCAAACCTGTTCCTTGCCAAGGGTGGCGTCGTCCACACGCCGGTTCCGAACGGCACCTTCTTGAACGGGGTCACGCGGCAACGCGTCATCTCTCTCCTGCGGGAAGACGAAATCGAGGTGCAGGAACGCACGGTCACCGTCGCGGAACTGGAAACCGCCGACGAAATGTTCGCGTCCGGCAACCATGCCAAGGTCCAGCCCATCACCCGTTACGAAGACCGCGACATGCAGGCCGGGCCGATATACAAGCGGGCGCGAGAGCTGTACTGGGAATTCGCGCATCGCTAACGGTATTCCGTTTGTTTACGGCATTTTAACAGAGGTCGAAGCAAAGTAGCCGTCCGCAACGGCTACAGATAGACCCGACATGCCCAAACTCGATATGGATGGCCCGTTCGACCTTAAGGATAAGATTGTCGACAAGAAGATCAGCGCAACGGCAATCGGGAACTTTGCGCTTGGATATTTAAACGCGAAGGGAAAATTCGTGGTCAAGGTCGTGGGCCGGTCGGACAAAGATCTCAACGGTGAGATCAAGTCGGCGCGGCGCCGGTTCTCGGGCGGTCTGATTTCGAAGATGTTCGGTCGGAACAAGCTCAAAAAGTTCAAATATTCGATCGCGGACGACGCGCAAACGGCCTATCAGGTCGAACAACGGGCGTTCGATAATTTCGGCGGCCAGAAGTCCCTGCTGAATAGCGAGATGCCGGCGCCGCCGCAGTAATACCTCGCCGACCTAGGCTGCGCTTAAATCCTCGCCGGACAAAGCGCGTTCGATCAGCGCCACGGTTTCGCCGACGCCGTAGAGCACGATAAACGATCCCAGGCGAGGGCCTTGCTCTTGGCCGAACAGAATTTCGTAAAGCGCCCGGAACCAGTCGCGCAGCGGCTCGAATTCGAACTGCTTGCCGATCTCGTAGACGCGGTTCTGAGCATCCTCCGCGCCGGCATCGGCAGGCAGACTCTCCAGGCTTGCGACCAAAGCCTCCAGCGCCGAACGTTCCCTGCCGTCGGCGGCACGATAGCGTTTGGTCGGTTTAACGAAGTCCGAATAGTAGCGGATCGCGAACCCGACCAGATCGTCGAGTATCGGGTGGGAAGCCGGCGACGCTTCTGACGCGTAGCGTCCGATGAAGCCCCAAAGAACCGCCTTGTCCTCCGTGTTGCAGGCACTCGCCAGGTTGAGCAGCACATTGAAGCTCAGCGGCACGTCTTCGCGCGGCGGCTCGCCGTCATGGACATGCCATACGCCGTTCTTCAACCGTGCCGCATCGTCTTCCTTACCGAACTTCGCAAGGTGGGACAGGTATTCGTCGACCGTCTTCGGAATAACATCGAAATACAGCCGTTTCGCCGCCGTGGGCTTGCAGAACATGAAGTAGGCCAGCGAGTCCTTCGGCGCGTAGGCAAGCCACTCTTCGATCGTCAAGCCATTGCCGCGGGACTTGGAAATCTTCTCGCCGTTTTCGTCGAGGAAAAGTTCGTATGTGTAGCTTTCCGGCGACCGGCCGCCCAACGCGCGCACGATGCGGCTGGACTGTTTCACGGAGTCGATAAGATCTTTACCCGACATCTCGTAATCGACCGCAAGCGCATACCAGCGCATGGCCCAATCCGGCTTCCATTGCAATTTGCAGTGCCCGCCGGTGACCGGGGTTTCGATCTTATTGCCGTCCTCGCGTTGATAGACGATCGTGCCGGCATCGACATTGCGCTCGACGAGCGGCACCTGCAGCACGTGCCCGGTTTCCGGACAGACCGGCAGGAAGGGACTGTAGGTCTTGCGGCGCTCCTCGCCCAAGGTCGGCAGCATGATCGACTGCACCGCGTCGTAGCATTCCAGCACTTTCAGCAACGCCGCGTCGAAGCGCCCGGATTTGTAGCATTCGGTGGCGCTTACGAAGGTGTATTCGAAGCCGAACTCGTCGAGAAACGCGCGGAGGCGGGCATTGTTGTGGGCCGCGAAACTCTCATGGGTGCCGAAGGGATCCGGCACGGTCGAAAGCGGCTGGTGCAGGAATTCGGCGAGCCGCTCCCCATTCGGAACATTGTCCGGCACCTTGCGCAGACCGTCCATGTCGTCGGAGAAAGCGTACAACTTTGTCGGAATGTCGGAGAGCCGTCCGAAGGCGCGCCGTACCATCGTCGTGCGCAGCACTTCGGCGAAGGTTCCGATATGCGGCAGGCCGGACGGGCCGTAGCCCGTCTCGAACAGCACATAGCCTTTTTCCGGGACCTTGCCGCCGACGCGCTTCAAAACCTTCCGCGCTTCGACGAACGGCCACGCATTGGCCTGTTCCGCCAGTTCGCGCATGTTCGCACCTCGTCCGTTCAGGTGGCGGGAACGTATGCCCAGGGCGTGTCCCCGTCAACCGAGCCAGCGCGTGCTATTCCCCAGCAGTCAGCCTTGAAATGGCGGCGTCTGTGGGGCAGTTTCTAGGCCAAGCAAACCCAACGCTGATCGGGGAGGATCATACCATGGACGTACGCGCCGCCGTCGCCCGGCAAGCCGGCAAACCCTTGACGATCGAGACGGTTCAACTCGAGGGGCCGAAGGCCGGCGAGGTGCTGGTCGAGATCAAGGCGACCGGCATCTGCCATACCGACGAATTCACCCTGTCCGGTGCCGATCCCGAAGGCATATTCCCGGCAATTCTGGGGCATGAGGGTGCTGGCGTCGTCGTCGACGTCGGCCCGGGCGTTTCCAGCGTGGCGAAGGGCGATCACGTCATTCCGCTTTACACGCCGGAATGCCGGCAGTGCGAATATTGCACCAGCGGCAAGACCAATTTGTGCCAGGCGATCCGCGAAACCCAAGGCCAAGGCGTCATGCCCGACGGCACCAGCCGGTTCTCGATCGGCGGCGAGAAGATATTCCATTACATGGGAACCTCGACTTTCGCCAACTACACGGTGCTGCCGGAAATCGCGGTCGCGAAAATCCGCCAGGACGCGCCGTTCGATAAGGTCTGCTACATCGGCTGCGGCGTCACGACCGGACTGGGCGCGGTAATGAATACGGCGCGGGTCGAAGCGGGCGCGAACGTGGTCGTTTTCGGCCTCGGCGGCATCGGCCTCAACGTCATCCAGGGCGCGCGCATGGT
>JAKZTB010000302.1:0-6789 GCA_047517345.1 Alphaproteobacteria bacterium | reverse complement strand
GCTCAGAAAGGCCGCCGCTCGAACCGTCGATGACCTATGGGATGCCATCGCCGAGATCATCGAACTCTTCACACCAACCGAATGCGCCAACTTCTTCGCTAACTCAGGATATGAACCAGAATGATCGGAAAATGCTCTAGCGGCCAGAGGTTCCGCATTGCGCGTCGCGCATCGGAGGTCATCGAGATTTGGGAAATCTGTAATTCCTGGATTCTGAAGCCACTGACCGGCGCCTCGGACGTTTCGCCGCCGTAGCCGTCTTTATCCTGTTCGCCGTGAACGATAAATTTACCGAAGAACTGCGCGCGACGCTTTCCGTCGGAGCATACAGTCTCGAACCCGTCGCTGGCTTCGACGGTGCACTTCCACCAGCCGTAATCGAGCTTTGTTCCAACCGGCAGTGGCTTATAGGGGGCTGGGGGCAGGTTTGGTCCAGCCACCGCCACGCCCGCGAGCACCAAGCCCGCCAGCAATCCGGCCACCATGGCGCCCAAGCCCATTCGAGCGGGTCCACGCATCATCGCACTCCCCGTTCAACCTTCACGGTTGATTATGGAAAGAATACACCGATTCTTGCACGGCGCGAAGCGAGGTCGTGTGCACGAGAGATCCCCGAGATTCCGCTTTTGATGCGGTGGACGGCTTCCCCCAACAGCATCGCGATGTGCCAAAGTTGTGGTTTTCAAGAACCACAGGGAAATAGGAGCCGACCATGAGCGAAGTTACTACGATTGGTGTCGATCTTGCGAAGAACGTTTTTCAGATCCATGGCGTCGATATGTCGGGCACGACTGTGATCCGCAAGCAGCTGAGACGTCGTCAGGTTCTGGCTCTCTTCGAGAAACAGCCGCCGTGCCTAGTCGGCATGGAAGCCTGCGCGACCGCCCACCATTGGGCACGCGAGATCACGGCGTTGAGCCATGAGGTCAAGCTGATGCCGCCGCGCTACGTCAAACCCTATGTGAAGCGGAATAAGAACGATGCGGCGGATGCGGAAGGGATCTGCGAGGCGGTGACGCGCCCGACGATGCGGTTCGTCGCGGTGAAGAGTGCGGAGCAACAGAGCGTTCTGATGTTGCACCGGACACGCGAACTCATGGTCCGCCAGCGAACCATGCTGGTCAATGCGATCCGGGCGCACCTGGCAGAGTTCGGTGTGGTGTCACGGGTGGGTCTGCCTCATGTCAAGGAGCTGCTCGCGGTGATCGCCGACAAGGGGGATGATCGCATCCCAACATTGGCGCGGATGTGCCTGAAGGGATTGGCACGGCAGTTACTGTCGCTGGAGCGAGAGATCGTCGCGGCCGAGAAGCGCATCCACGCCTGGCACAGGGCAAACGATAATAGTCGGCGGCTCGAGACCATCCCTGGGATCGGGCCGATCACCGCGAGCGCGCTAGTGGCTTCCATCACCGATCCGCAGGTCTTCAAATCGGGTCGCATGATGGCCGCTTGGATCGGTCTGGTGCCGAAACAGAACTCGTCCGGCGGCAAGGAACGCATGGGGCGGATCTCCAAGCAAGGAGATCAGTACCTTCGATGGCTGCTTGTCGCCGGCGCCATGTCGGTTATCAAGCAAGTCAAGCGACGCGGCACAGCCGATCCCTGGTTGGCCGAGATCGTCGCCAACAAGCCTCTCAAGGTCGCGGCCGTGGCGCTTGCCAACAAGAACGCGCGCATCGCCTGGGCTCTGTTGAGACATGGTGGGATGTATCGCAAACCTGCTATGGCCACTGCGTAAGGCCGCAGCGGAAGGAACTTTCGAGATTGGCGGAGTGAATGTGACGTAATGCAAAATCGGTCGACCCGAGGGTCGGGAAAACCCGCCGTAGCCACGGAGCTAAGAGCCTGAGCTTTTAACTGGGACCCGATCCCGCGGATCGCATTAAGGCCAGCGGCCATGAGTGCCGCACCAAAAGGCCGGACACATGGCAGCACCCAACCGCACTGCATCAACGTCAACTTCTCTCTTGCCAACAGGGAGCCGTCCACACATGGCTACAAGCGACGGAGCGGCGCATCGCGATCTACTTCGGCTTCACTTCCAGCTCCGGAAACTCGGGCGCTGAATTTCTGCCCCTGGAGGTACTACGGACCAAACTTGGCGTGCACCGGCCAGCCGCAATCGACCCGAAGCGGCCATGCTGGATTGCCGTTAGGTCGAAAGTCGGTCCTTGAACTCCGTCAGGAGGCGGGTGCGCGATGCCGTAAGGGCGCCAACCAGGCTATCCAGATTCTCCTGGGCCAGCATGTGATCGCGTTTACGGAATTTGCCGCCGACGATGACGCTGTCGACGTTGCCTGGGTGGGCGTGCAAGACGATGGCGCTGGCCGGGTCATCGATGGGCATCATGTTCAGCCCTTTGCTGAGTAAGACAATATCGGCCCTCTTTTTCGGCGTGATGCTGCCGATGTGGTTGTCCAAGCGGGCCATGCGCGCGCCGTCGATCGTCGCCCAGCGTAGCGCCTCCATGCAGCTGATCGAAGCGGTGGGCCCGACCTGGCCGTTCTCGTCCGCCGCCGCGATATTGTCGAGGTTGCGTTGATGCTGCAGGGCCGAGCGCATGGCGGCAAACATGTCGCCACTGACAACACTTTCCAGGTCCGTACCGATGGAGATCGGTGCGCCGCGATCACGCAAATTGCCGGTCTGTGGATTGCCAAAGCCCAATTGCAGCTCGGACTCGGCGGTGACGGTGAGATTGCCGCCGGCTTCGAGGATCAAATCCAAGACGTCGCCGGACAGATCGTTGCCGTGCACGATATTGGCGTCCCTGGTGATCAAATTCTCGGCGGCCAGGCGTTCGAATCCGTTGGCGGCCAACATCGGGCCACCGCCGACATGCATGCTGGCGATCAGGTCCAGCTCGCGCGCCAGGGCCATGTCTTCGCGCGTCGTCTCATAGGTCGAACGGGCGGGCCCCAGAATGCCGAGGCCGAAGGTAACCAGCCGATCGTCCGATGAGAATTTGCCGCCGCGCAGCCGTTCAACCTCGTCGCGCGGCATCGGCACCTGGCTGTAATGCTTTTGCCCCGGCCCAGGATCGGGCTTCGGCGAGCCATGCAGGAACAGCGCGCGAATGCCCGATTCCTCGAGCCCGGCAATGGCGGCATCGGTGTGCGCGGGTGTCGGGTTGTTGTGACACCAGTCGACCACGGTCGTTGTCCCGCAATCGATCTGGTTGAGCGCGCCGACAAGGGTCGAGACATGAATGTCGTGTGGCCGAAAGAGGGTCGCCAGGCCCGCATGTATGCCCTTCACATAGTCCGGCATGGTCCAGTCGATAGCGATCCCGCGCAACACGGTCTGCCACACATGCAGATGTGCGTTGACCAAGCCCGGAATCATGATTTTTCCGGTCGCATCGATGATTTCGGTGCCAGGGGGAAATTCCAGATCGACGCCGACCGCAACGATACTGTCGCCGTCGATCAGGACATCACCCGAAGACAAGTCGCCGATGTGGTCGTCCATTGAAACGATACGGGCGTTTTTGATCAGAATCGGCATCTCGTATACCCCGTGGCAGGACAGCTTGGCGGATTGCGATCGGTTGAGCGTTCGGTCGCGGCTAAAGTATACATTTCGTGTTTGTTTGTCGTGGTTGCGGGGATATCCCGCTTTTGGCCGGGGCCGTTGAAGAACGTTCGATTTTGTCGGTTGGAGGCCAAATCGTAGAAACTGATTCCTCGCATCGGAATTGTTTGAATTCTTGATCCGAATGTTCGGCCAAATTGGAATTTCATTCAATTACGGAAGCCGAAATCCGACCGGTTCAGAGTTCTTCGACCGCTTCGGCCATCAGCGGTCGGTGGACGCATCGCGAACCCCGTCGGCTTTATGTCCCGCTCCGGGAAATTCGGGCCAGACCGCCGCGACAACAGCGTAACCTATTGGGCGGCCGCCTGTATTCGTGGTATCCGAAGGTGTTGCTTGTTGGTCGATCGTGGGCCATTTTTACCGCCGTCCGAGCGTTCTCCATGGCAATCCCCGATTGAAATTGAGGCCAATATGCAGAGACTGATCCACACCACGGCCAGGGCCGCCGCGTTGTTTCTCGTAGTTCTGCTCGGGGCGTGCGCCGCCAACACCGCAAGCAAATTTGCGCTCGATGTCGCGCCTCAAAAAGCGAACTATGCGCCACGACCCGACGAGGTGCTGGTCGTCTTCATGCGGCCGACGGGAGGGCGTGCGTCGCCGGCCGTATTTGAAGTCGTGGACGGCCGAAACGTCTTCGTGGGACTCGTCGCCCCCAAGGCGAAAATGGCGTATTACGCGAAACCCGGCGACCGGCTGTTCATGGTCCAGAGCGAAAACACCAATCTCATGGTCGCACACCTTGCCCCGGGCAAGGTTTACCATGCCTTGATCGAACCGCACATGGGCTGGACGCGGCCGCGCTACTCGTTGGATCCGGTGGCGGGGTCGAAGGTGAACACATCGGATTTCGCGGATTGGTACGCGGATACGCGTTGGGTCGAAAATTCGCCGATCGGCTTGGCATGGGCGCGCCGGAAGGCGTTCAACGTCCACCAGAAAATGACCAAATACCTTCCCGAATGGGAAGAACGAACCGATAAACCCGTGCTCAATCTCGAAGATGGTCAGCCGGGCCTCTACCGCGGGGCCTCGGCGAACTGATCGGCGCCTCGCCCGTACCACCGGCCGAAAATTCCTAGGCGAGATCGGCCGGCATCTCCTCGCTCGTCATAAGGCCGGACGAAAGGTAGTGGGCGGTGAGCCGCTCGAAACTGGGCCCTCCAGACAAGGTGCCCTGTACATCGCAGGTGTTGCACGGGCTGAACGACCGATCGCCCTTCATCAGCGAACGCCGCACCTCGAACATGCGTTCCGACAGCCAGAGCTCGCGCACGCTCGATGTCATGCCGTTGCCGACGATAATCTCGCGGCCCCAATCGTTCGAGCAAAACAGCACGTCGCCGTTCCAATCGACCAGCATCTTGTAAAACGGATAACGACAACGCATCGCCAGCGGCTGCGCCAGCGGTCCCACATCGGCCGCCGCCGAGGCGAGAACGCATTTTCGGTGACGGCAGACCTAATTGATCGACCGACCCGCGCTTGCACGCCCACTCTCAGCAAGGATCAGGTACACCGTCCCCATATCGTGGCTCGTTACGAGCGACGGGAGGCTATTCCATCGCAAACGGCAACAGGGCAACCGCGCCGTCGCCCGCCACAACCATGTGGGATGGGGGGACCGCAAGCCAGTTCTCGGAATTGAAATCCAACGGTTCGGACAGGATGAAGATACCTTTTTCGCGATCGGCTTCGGGATCCACATGGGTCGCGTCCATCTTCTCGCCGAAACCGTAATACAGGCTCGGCTGATCACCTGCGTTGGCGTAACGGACCGCGTAGACAGTGTGGCCATCGCTGAACGCGGCCGCGAGTGAGAACGGTTCATCGATACCGTGATCGGACCGCGCCCGCAAAACAATCGATATGGCGCGGCGAAGCGCCGCAAGTGGGTCGGAGTCGATGCCGTTGCTGAGCAACAAAAAGAAGAATATTTCACTATCCGTCGCGCCTTGGATCTCGGCGTACAACTCGGGTGCGATCTGAATTGATAACGAACGACGGATCGTCGAAAATCCGCCAATTTCGCCGTTGTGCATGAACAGCCATTTTCCGTGGCGGAAAGGATGGCAGTTGACCCGCGCGGTGGACGAAGCCGTGGAGGCACGCACGTGGGCCATGAACAGCCCGCATTTGATCTGTTCCGCGATGCTGTGCAGGTTCTCATCGTTCCATGCCGGCAGCGTATCACGGAACAAGCCGGGCTGTTGGCGCTCACCATACCACCCGACGCCGAATCCGTCGCCATTGGTAACGTGCCCGCCTTCAAGCGCCCGCAAACTCTGCCGAATCAACGAGTTCTCCGGCTTGAAAAGAACATTGTCGAGGAAGACAGGCGGCCCCGAATAGGCTAGCCAACGGCACACAGCGAACCCCGCACGTTTCGGTCCCATGGAAGGAGCCAGTCGATGTGATTGTCGTCGATATTTGGTAAACCGATCGCTAAGAGTTCCTTCGGGCGCCGCTATCCGAAACGTCAACCGGAAGATATTCTCCGTCGATTGCGAGGCATGAATTGGTTTGAATGCCGATATCCGTGTTCAGGCCCGTTCGCGCCATTGGCGACCGGCCAAAAAATGCGGGGCAGAGGACGCGAACTGGTGAACACCTTCATCGGCCGATCATACCTTCGCCTGAGCGGACGGCTCGAACTCCCGAGCCAATTCTTCCGGCGAGCGACCCGATCGAACCAGCTCGACCATCTGTTCCCGGAACTCAGCTGCATAAGGCGGACGCGTAATCGACATTGTGGACTCCTTTCTCACAACTGATCAGGTGTCCATGGAAACGGGTCAAGTCCAGATTGCGGTACGGCCGCCCATTTGGGAATCGCGGGGTCGTAGTGGTGAACGATGGGCGAAGGGTTGAGCAGTTCATCAAGGCATGCGCCGAGGCGCCCTTTGCCGGCACCGTAGTCAAGGACCTCGCGAAAATTGTTCTCTTTCATGACCTGCGCAACCAACGGCGCAAACTTCACGGAAGCGACACCTTAGTCAGGATTGGTGTGCAAATTCTGCTGCTGGGCACGGTAGGCTTCTGAAATCAACGGCTTATACCAAGTCTCATTGATCAAAACCCATGAGCCCAGTCGCGCATTCCGATGGACATGATGCGCCACGGCTGATCGACGAGGTTGTTCCATGCGAAGCAGCAGTGATCGAGGATGTCGCGATGGGAGTCGAAGACAC
>JAKZTB010000301.1:0-43507 GCA_047517345.1 Alphaproteobacteria bacterium | reverse complement strand
GGTGATGCCGGGTGACAATGTGGCGATGGAAGTATCGCTGATTGCGCCGATTGCGATGGACGAAGGCCTGCGCTTTGCGATCCGCGAAGGCGGCCGCACCGTCGGCGCCGGCGTCGTCGCAAGCATCGTCGAATAGAAAATAAACAGTACCGGCGCCATCTTGGCACCGGTTTTCAATTGAGCACGAGGACGGCATGGATAGCCAGAATATAAGAATTCGTCTGAAGGCGTTCGATCACCGCGTACTGGATCAGTCGACGGGGGAGATCGTGCAGACGGCGAAACGCACCGGTGCACGGGTGCGCGGACCGATTCCATTGCCGACCCGTATCGAGAAATACACAGTGTTGCGGTCGCCGCACATCGACAAGAAGAGCCGCGAGCAATTCGAGATCCGCACGCACAAAAGGCTCCTCGATATTATCGACCCGACGCCGCAAACGGTTGACGCGCTGATGAAGCTGGATCTCGCCGCCGGAGTCGACGTCGAAATCAAGTTGTAGGGATTGGCGATATGCGTTCAGGCCTTATTGCTCAAAAGATGGGAATGACCAGGGTCTTCTCCGATTCCGGCGACCATGTGCCGGTGACGGTGTTGCGGGTCGACAACTGCCAAGTCGTCGCCGTTCGCAACGAAGACGCGAACGGGTACAACGCGCTCCAGTTGGGCGTCGGTACCGCGAAGGTCAAGCGGGTGTCGAAAGCGATGCGCGGCCACTTCGCCAAGGCGAATGTCGAGCCGAAGCGGAAGCTTGTCGAGTTCCGCGTCAGCGCCGACGCGATCGTCGATGTCGGCAAGGAACTCGTTCCGTCACATTTCGCGGATGGTCAGTTTGTCGACGTAACGGGCACCAGTATCGGTAAGGGCTTCGCCGGCGCCATGAAACGGCACAATTTCAGCGGTATGCGCGCCAGCCATGGCGTTTCAGTATCGCACCGCGCGCACGGTTCGACGGGGCAATGCCAGGATCCGGGCAAGGTCTTCAAGGGTAAGAAGATGGCGGGCCACCTTGGCGACAAGCGCGTCACGGTGCAGAGCCAAAAAATCGTTTCTACCGACGACGAGCGGGGGTTGATCCTGGTTCAGGGCGCGGTTCCCGGGGCCAAGAACGGTTGGGTCACGATCAAGGATGCCGTTAAACGCAAGATGCCGGACGATCTGCCGTTTCCGGCCGGATTGCGTGCCGTAGCGGAAGAAGCGATTGCTGTCGAGGAAGCGCCAACGGAGGAAACTGCCGCTCACGATGCGGCGGCTGCCGAAGATGTCGCGCCCGAAGCTGAAGCGGCCGGCGACGCGGAGAAGGATTGACGGCGATGAAGAGCAAGGTCATCACCCTCGAAAACAAGGCCGCCGGCGAGATCGATCTCTCGGAAGAGGTCTTTGGGGCGCCGATGCGCAAGGACATTTTGGCGCGAATGGTGAATTACCAGCTCGCCAAGCGGCGCGCCGGTACTGCCAGTACAAAGGAACGGTCCGATATTCGCGGCACGACTGCCAAGCCATTTCGCCAGAAGGGCACCGGCCGCGCCCGGCAGGGTTCGCGTAAGGCGCCGAACCTCCGTGGCGGTGGCGTGGCGTTTGGGCCGCATCCGCGGGACTTCGGCCACAAACTGACCAAGAAAGTGCGCCGCATGGCGATGCGTACGGCGCTTTCGGCGAAACAGGCCGAAGGCAAGCTGGTTATTCTTAAGGACGCTTCGCTGAAGAGCCCCAAGACGAGGGAACTCTCGGAAAAGCTGGCGAAATTGGGATGGGATAACGTGCTGGTCGTCGCTGGCGCGGAGGTCGATGCGAATTTTTCGCGCGCCGTAGCGAACATACCGAATGTCGACGTGTTGCCGACTCAAGGTGCAAACGTTTACGACATTTTGCGCCGCGAACACCTTGTTCTGACGACCGATGCGGTTGAGGCGTTGGAGGCGCGTTTGAAATGAGTTGGAAATATCTTAATAAAAAGAAACCCGGCCGCGAGCGTTTGTACGAAATTTTGCGCAGCCCGGTGATCACGGAAAAAGCGACGCTTGCGTCCGAGCATAACCAGGTGACGTTTCAGGTGCCGCTCGACGCGTCCAAACCGGAAATCAAAAGTGCCGTCGAGGGACTCTTCGAAGTCCAGGTCGTTTCGGTCAATACCTTGATACGAAAAGGTAAAACAAAACGATTCCGCGGGGTTCCCGGTCGGCAAAAAGATACCAAGAAGGCGATCGTTCGGTTGGCCGAAGGTCAGTCGATCGACGTGACGACGGGGTTGTAGGGCCATGGCACTGAAGAATTTCAAACCAGTAACCTCGACGCGGCGGCACCTTGTCCTGGTCGACCATTCGGAACTTCACAAGGGCAAGCCGGTCAAGAAGCTGACCGTTGGGCTGATCGGCAAAGGCGGCCGTAATAATTTCGGACGGATTACGGCACGTCGGCGCGGTGGCGGCCACAAGCGGAAATACCGTTTGGTCGATTTCAAGCGCCGGAAGTTCGATGTCCCGGCGACGGTCGAGCGGCTCGAGTACGATCCGAACCGGACCGCGTTCATCGCGTTGATTACCTATTCGGACGGCGAGCAGAATTACATTTTGGCGCCGCAGCGCTTGGGCGTCGGGGATCAGGTCATTTCGGGCGAACGTGTGGATATCAAGCCGGGCAACGCGATGCCGATGAACAGTATTCCCGTCGGTACGATCATCCACAACATCGAAATGAAACCCGGCAAAGGCGGCCAAATCGCGCGCGCCGGCGGTACTTATGCGCAGCTCATCGGGCGCGACCAAGGGTACGCACAGTTGAAACTGACATCGGGCGAGTTGCGCATGGTGCGCGGCGAATGCATGGCGACAATCGGCGCCGTGTCCAATCCGGATCAGGCGAATATCAAGATCGGCAAGGCGGGACGCAAGCGTTGGCTGGGCAAACGCCCCTCTGTGCGCGGCGTCGCGATGAACCCGGTCGACCATCCGCATGGCGGCGGCGAAGGCCGGACTTCCGGCGGCCGTCATCCGGTTACGCCATGGGGCAAGCCGACCAAAGGCAAGCGGACGCGGAAAAAGCGGAATCAATCGAGCCGCCTGATCATCCGCAGCCGTCACGCCAGGAAGAAATAGAGGAGAAGCCGGTGGCTCGATCTGTATGGAAAGGTCCGTTCGTTGACGGCTATCTGCTTAAGAAGGCAGAAGTCGTACGTTCCGCGGGTCGTAACGATGTGATCAAGACCTGGTCCCGCCGTTCGACGATTTTGCCGCAGTTCGTTGGATTGACGTTCGGTGTCTATAACGGCCAGAAGTTTATTCCGGTTCTGGTGACCGAGAACATGATCGGTCACAAGTTCGGTGAATTCTCGCCGACGCGGACGTTCTACGGGCACGCGGCAGACAAGCGGGCGCGGAGGGGCTAGTCGATGGGCAAGCGTAAGACGGAACGTCGCCTCGATGAAACGGAAGCCAAGGCTTTCTCAAAATCGATGCGGGTCAGCCCTCAGAAACTAAATCTTGTCGCGCAGACGATCCGGGGAATGTCCGCGGACGCAGCGTTGGCTTCGCTGGCCTTCTCGCGCCGGCGTATCGCGGGTGAGGTGCGAAAGGTACTCGAATCGGCGATCGCCAATGCGGAAAACAACCATCAGTTAGACGTCGACCGGCTTTACGTGAAGGAAGCCACAGTTGGGAAGACCATGGTGTTGAAACGGTTCAGGGCTCGGGCGCGTGGCCGCGTCGGCGGCATCCAGAAACCCTTCAGCAATTTGACCGTCATCGTCCGGGAACGTGAGGAGACCGAATAATGGGTCAGAAAGTCAATCCGATCGGCCTGCGCCTCGGAATCAACCGGACATGGGATTCGCGTTGGTATGCGGACAAAAATTACGCGAGGCTGCTGCATGAAGATTTGAGTATCCGCGAATATCTGTTCGACAATCTGAGTCAGGCGGGAATTACCAAGGTGGTGATCGAACGGCCGGCGAAGCGGGCCCGCATCACCATTCAAACCGCGCGGCCGGGTGTGGTGATTGGCCGTAAGGGCGCGGATATCGAGAAGCTTCGCCGCACGCTGTCTGGCATGACGGGCAACGAGGTGCACCTGAATATTATCGAGATCCGGAAGCCGGAAATCGATGCGAAACTGGTCGCCGAGAACATCGCTCAACAGCTGACCCGCCGCGTGGCGTTCCGGCGCGCCATGAAGCGGGCGGTGCAATCCGCCATGCGGCTTGGCGCCGGCGGTATCCGGATCAATTGCGGTGGCCGACTCGGCGGTGCGGAAATCGCCCGTATGGAATGGTATCGCGAGGGCCGCGTCCCGCTGCACACTCTGCGTGCCGATATTGATTACGGCACCGCGCGTGCGAACACGACCTACGGTATCTGCGGCGTAAAAGTCTGGGTCTTCAAGGGTGAGATTCTGGCTCACGATCCGATGGCGCAGGACAAAAAGCTTCAGGAGCAACAGGTAAGCCGCTGACGCGGCGCGCTGGGAAGGTGAACGAAAATGCTGCAACCCAAACGCACGAAATATCGTAAGCAGCATAAGGGCCGCGTCCATGGCTTGGCCAAGGGCGGCACGACGCTGAATTTCGGTACTTACGGCATGAAGGCCGTAACGCCGGGCCGGATTACCGCACGCCAGATCGAAGCGGCGCGGCGGGCGATCACACGTCACATGAAGCGTGCCGGCAAGGTCTGGATCCGTGTCTTCCCGGATGTACCGGTCACCGGAAAGCCGGCCGAAGTCCGCATGGGCAAGGGCAAGGGCTCGCCGGAATATTGGATGTGCCGCGTCAAGCCGGGTCGGATCATGTTCGAGCTGGATGGCGTCAATCAGGAAGTCGCCCGCGCGGCGTTCGCGCTGGCATCGGCGAAACTTCCCGTGCAGACGCGCTTTATCCAGCGCCTCGGCGGCTGAGCGAGCGATTGAGAAGGGTTGAAGGATGAAGGTCGAAGATCTGCGCCAGAAGTCGGATGACGAGCTCAACCAGGAAGCTCTGGATTTGAGAAAGGAAGCGTTCAATTTGCGCTTTCAGCGCGCCAGCGGACAGTTGGAAAATACGTCCAGGGTGCGTCAGGTGCGCCGCGATATCGCGCGTATCAAGACCGTTTTACACGAACGCCGCGCGTCGGCTTGAAGGAGAGCGATTAATGCCCAGGCGAGTAATGCAGGGAAAAGTGGTTTCCGATGCGCCGGACAAGACCGTGGTGGTGTTGGTCGAACGCCGGATCATGCATCCGCGTTACAATAAGATCATTCGCAAGTCGAAGAAGTATCACGCACATGACGAAGCGAATGCGTACAAGAACGGCGATATCGTCCGGATCCGCGAATGCCGTCCGATTTCCAAGAAGAAATGCTGGGAAGTCGTGACCGAAGCTGATGCGGCCAGTGGCGAAGCGGCGTAGTCGGCCTAAAGGAGCGGTTCAATGATCCAGATGCAGACAAATCTTGATGTTGCGGACAATTCCGGCGCCCGCCGGGTTCAGTGCATCAAGGTGCTTGGTGGTTCCAAGCGGAAAACGGCCGGCGTCGGCGACGTCATTGTCATCAGCGTCAAGGAGGCCATCCCGCGCGGTCGGGTCAAGAAGGGCGATATCCATCGTGCGGTCATCGTACGGACCGCGAAGGAAATTCGCCGGCAGGATGGATCGGCCATTCGGTTCGACCGGAACGCGGCCGTTCTGATCAACCCGCAAGGGGAGCCGATCGGTACGCGCATCTTCGGTCCGGTGACGCGCGAATTGCGGGCGAAACGGTTCATGAAGATCATCTCGCTCGCGCCGGAAGTGATTTAGGCGTCGGGCAACGAATTTCGGAGTGCATGCGGATATGGCGGCCAAGTTTAAAAGGGGCGACACGGTCATAGTGATGACCGGCCGGGATAAGGGAAAGAAGGGTGAGATCATGCGGGTCGAACCCAGCGCGGCGCGCATTTATGTGCAGGGCGTCAATGTCGTCAAACGGCATACCCGTCCGACGCAGACTTCCCCGGGCGGCATCGTGGAAAAGGAAGCGGCGATCCACATGTCGAACGTGTCGCATATCGACCCGAAGACGGACGAACCGACGCGGGTCGGATTCAGGATGATCGAAGGCGATCGCAAGGTGCGCTATGCGAAGCGTTCCGGCGAAATAATCGACCGCTGATAGGAGGCGGTATTAGGATGACAGATACGGAAACATACGTTCCACGGTTAAAGGAACACTACCTGGGCGACGTTCGGAAGTCGCTCGTCGACGATTTCGGTTACGAAAACCCCATGCAGGTGCCTCGGCTCGAAAAGATCGTCGTCAATATGGGTGTCGGCGAAGCGGTGACGGATACCAAGCGTATTGGCGGCGCCGTCAACGATATGACTTTGATTACCGGCCAAAAGCCTATCGTGACCAAAGCCAAGATTTCGATCGCGGTTTACAAGTTGCGGGAGGGCATGAGTGTCGGCGTCAAGACCACTCTGCGTCGCAATCGCATGTACGATTTCCTCGACCGTTTGGTGAATGTCGCGTTGCCGCGGGTCAGGGATTTTCGCGGTTTGACCAGCAAGAGCTTCGACGGTCGCGGAAATTTTGCGATGGGCCTGAAAGAACAGATCGTGTTTCCCGAAATTGACTACGACAAGGTCGATACGATCCGTGGCATGGACATCGTGATTTGCACATCTGCCCATACGGATGAAGAGGCGTTGGCGCTCCTCAAGGGCTTCAACATGCCGTTTACCAGTTAGACGGAAAACCGGAGAAATCTGAGATATGGCGAAGAAAAGCGCAATCGAGAAGAACAAGCGGCGCCGCCGGTTGGCGAAAAAATATTCCGGTCGGCGCGCCCGTTTGCTTGCGATCGCGAACGATCGTAACGAGCCGCAGGAAGAACGGTTTGCCGCGCGTATGAAATTGGCCAAGCTGCCGCGCAACAGTTCGCCGAACCGAATTCGAAACCGCTGCGAGATGACGGGACGGCCACGCGGGTATTACCGCAAGTTCAAGATGTCTCGTATTGCACTACGCGAACTGGCCTCGAGCGGGATGATTCCCGGCATGGTCAAGTCGAGTTGGTAGGAGAAGACGCAGAATGACGATGACCGATCCATTGGGTGATATGCTCACCCGTATCCGCAACGGACAGCGTTGTGGCATGTCGACGGTGAACTGTCCGGCGTCGAAGTTGCGCGCGAATGTCTTGGATGCGCTGCAGCGCGAAGGCTATATCCGCGGATTTAGCTGGAGCGAACTGCAAAAGGGCATCAAGGAAATCACCATCGAGCTGAAATACAGCAACGGCGACCCGGTGATCAAGGAAATCGCCAGGGTTTCGAAGCCCGGCCGGCGGGTCTATTCCAAAATCAAGGACCTGCCGCGCGAGTTTAACGGCCTGGGCGTTTCAATTCTGTCGACGCCGCGCGGTGTCCTATCCGATGCGGAAGCGCGCGAGGCGAATGTCGGCGGCGAAGTCCTGTGCAGGGTATTTTAGGAGGTTTGGCCGATGTCACGCGTTGGTAAAAACCCGGTCGAAATTCCAAGTGGCGTGGATGTGTCCATCGTCAACGGAATTCTTACGGCCAAAGGCAAACTTGGCGAAGAAAGCGTTTCGCTCACCGATGTCGTCGAAGTGACGCTTGCGGAAAACCAGGTCCGGGTCGTTCCGCGCGACGGGTCGAAACAGTCGCGCTCGATGTGGGGAACCACGCGCAGCCTAGTTCAGAATGCCGTATCCGGGGTTTCGGAAGGCTTTACCAAGCGGCTTGAAATCGTTGGCGTTGGCTATCGGGCGCAGATGCAAGACAAGACGCTCAATCTGCAGCTCGGCTACAGCCATGACATTCCCTACCCGGTGCCGGAAGGAATAACGATCGCGCTTGAGGGCGATCGCGGCAATGTCATCGCGATTTCCGGTCCGAACAAACAGCGGGTCGGTCAGGTCGCCAGCGAAATTCGCGGATTCCGGAAACCGGAACCGTATAAGGGCAAAGGTGTCCGGTATAGCGACGAATATGTCCTCCGCAAGGAAGGCAAGAAGAAGTAAGGGCTACGGCGATGATGAAATCACGGCAACTATTCGAACGGCGCAAAAAGCGCAACCGTTACCAGTTGCGCAAACGCGGCGGTGGACAGCCGCGCTTGTCGGTGTTCCGTTCCAGCAAGCATATCTACGTGCAGTTGATAGATGACGGCGCTGGACAGACGCTGGCTTCGGCCTCGTCGCTGGAAAAGGCGTTGGCCGATAAGCTGAAGACTGGTGCGGACAAAGAGGCGGCAACCGAGGTCGGAAAACTGATCGCCACCAGGGCCAAGGAGGCCGGGGTCGAGAAGGTCATATTCGATCGCGGCGGTTACAGGTTCCATGGGCGGATCAAGGCGTTGGCCGACGCCGCCCGCGAAGCTGGCCTGAATTTCTAGGAACGAGGACGAAGCATGGCTCGCAATACGAGAAACACCCGTGATTCGCGCGGCGGTCGGCGCCGCGATAACGTGCCACGGGAAGAATCCGAAATTCAGGAAAAGCTGGTCCACATCAACCGCGTCGCAAAAGTGGTCAAGGGCGGACGGCGGTTCGGGTTTTCCGCGCTGGTTATCGTCGGCGATGGGAAGGGTCGAGTCGGGCACGGCTCGGGCAAAGCGCGCGAGGTGCCGGAAGCCATCCGCAAGGCGACGGAAAATGCGAAGCGTACGCTGCGGCGCATTCCGTTGCGCGAAGGACGGACATTGCATCACGACGTCGCCGGCCGGTTCGGCGCCGGACGTGTTTTTTTGCGGGCGGCGCCTCCGGGAACGGGAATTATCGCCGGTGGGCCGATGCGCGCAGTTTTCGAGATGCTCGGCGTATCCGACGTCGTTGCGAAATCCATTGGATCCTCGAACCCGCATAACATGGTGAAGGCGACATTCGAGGCGTTGTCCAATTGCGCGTCGCCGCGTCAGGTGGCCGCCAAGCGCGGAAAGAAAGTCGGCGATATCGTCGGCCGTCGCGGGACCGGCGACGAGGCGCGGGAGGTGGCAGATGGCTGACAAGAAGAAAGCGACTATTACGGTCACACAGGTCGGCAGTCCCATCCGCCGTCGTGGCGATCAACGCGCGACACTCGTTGGGCTCGGCCTTAATAAGATGCACAAAACCCGTGTCCTCGAGGACACGCCGTCGGTGCGCGGCATGATCGACAAGGTTAGCCATCTCGTGCGGGTCGAAGAGGCCGGCTGAGTATCGTCGCTTCGGACGAACTAGGAAAAAAAGCAAATGAAACTCAACGAACTCTCAGATAAACCGGGTGCACGGAAAAACCGCAAAAGGGTTGGACGCGGTCCCGGGTCCGGCACCGGCAAAACGGCCGGCCGCGGCACGAAGGGGCAAAAGTCGCGCAGCGGTGTGTCCTTGAAGGGTTTCGAAGGCGGTCAAATGCCGCTTTACCGGCGCCTGCCGAAGCGCGGATTTACCAATATTTTTCGCAAGGAATTCGTCGAACTCGGCACCGGCCGCCTGCAGGCCGCGATCGATGCCAAGAAAATCAACGCTAAGAAATCGATCACCGTTGAAACGCTTGTGGAGGCGGGCGTATTGCGCCGCGCCAAGGACGGTGTCCGGCTTCTTGTAAATGGCGACCTGAATGCAAAGGTTACGATTACCGTAGCCGGCGCTTCCAAGGGCGCTGTCGTCATGGTCGAGAAGGCGGGCGGAACCGTCACGGTGGAGAATGGCGGCAAGAAAGAAACCATGGCGGAAAACGAGAAAAACGACGGGTCCGACGCTTCGCCGGACAGGAACGAAGCGGACGCGTAACCAGTAATAGGGCGTTGACGAATGGCATCGGCTGCCGAACAGCTTGCATCGACCTTCAACTTCGGCGCGTTCGCTAAAGCGACCGAGCTGAAGAGACGCCTGTGGTTTACCCTGGGCGCGCTGATCATCTACCGAATCGGGACCTACATCCCGCTGCCGGGGATCGATCCGACAGTCCTGGCCGATGTTTTCGAGGCGCAGCGCGGCGGCCTGATGGACATGTTCAACTTGTTCTCCGGCGGCGCGCTCGAACGCATGACGATCTTTGCGCTCAACATCATGCCTTACATCTCTTCGGCCATCATCATGCAGTTGATGACGGCGGTCTCGCCGCGCCTCGAGGCGCTGAAGAAGGAAGGCGAGTCGGGCCGAAAGAAGATCAATCAGTATACTCGCTACGGCACGGTGCTCCTCGCGACGGTTCAAGGATACGGTATTGCCGTCGGCCTGGAGGGCATGAGCAGTTCCGGCGGCCCCGCCGTGGTGGATCCGGGTATTTTCTTCCGCGCGACCACGGTCATCAGCCTCGTCGGGGGCACGATCTTCCTGATGTGGTTGGGTGAGCAGATCACGCAGCGCGGTGTCGGTAACGGCATTTCGCTGATTATATTCTCCGGCATCGTCGCCAATCTTCCCGTGGCGTTGGTTCAAACGCTCGATCAAAGCCGGACGGGCGCCTTGTCGCCGGTGTTGGTGCTGTTCCTCATGGTTATGGCGGTCGTCGTCATCGCCTTTATCGTGTTCGTGGAGCGCGCGCAGCGACGGCTTGTGGTGCAGTATCCTAAGCGTCAGATGGGCAACAAGATGTTCGGCGGCGAGTCGTCGCATCTGCCGTTGAAACTCAACACCGCAGGCGTCATTCCGCCGATCTTCGCAAGCTCGATCCTGTTGATGCCGTTGACGATTGCCGGCTTTAGCGGTGGCTCAGCCCCCGGTTTCCTTGGAACCATTACCGCTTATTTAGGCCCGGGCCAGCCGTTGTATCTCGTCGTGTATGTCGGGATGATCGTATTCTTCGCGTTCTTCTACACGGCGATTGTCTTCAATCCGGCGGATACGGCAGATAATTTGAAGAAGTACGGTGGATTCATCCCGGGTATCAGACCGGGTAAAAACACCGCGGATTACCTGGATTTCGTCCTGACGCGGCTCACCGTCGCTGGGGCGGCTTATCTTGCGATCGTTTGTATACTTCCGGAGATTTTGAGGGCACAGAACGCTGCCATACCGTTCTACTTCGGCGGCACGAGTCTGCTCATCGTCGTATCCGTGACGATGGATACCGTGGCGCAAATCCACTCCCATTTGCTGGCGCATCAATATGAAGGCTTGATCAAGAAGTCCAAGTTGCGCGGGAGGCGACGGTGATCATGGTTCTGATCGGGCCACCGGGCGCTGGGAAGGGGACGCAAGCCAACCGCATCGAGGAACTTCTTTCGATTGGAAATCTCTCGACGGGGGCGTTGTTACGCGATGCGATCGCTTCGGAAAGTGAATTGGGTCAAACGGCGAAGGCTTTGGTCGAAGGCGGGAACTTCGTACCGGACGATATTATGATCGCTCTGGTCGCCGAACGTATCGATGATCCGGATTGCGCGAACGGGTTCATCCTGGACGGTTTCCCGCGGACTTTAGCGCAGGCTGAAGCCCTGGACCAATTGCTGGCGGCGCGTGGCAGCAAACTAGATAAGGTAATTGAGATTAAGCTTGCGGACGAGGCGGTGGTCGAACGCATCACAGGCCGCTTTTCCTGCAAAAATTGCAACGAAGGTTATCACAAGGCGTTTAAACTTCCTGTGGTCGAAGGCGTTTGCGACGTTTGCGGTGGAACCGAATTCGTGCAACGGGCAGACGACAGCGAAGAAAAAATTCGCACGCGCGTCGCCCTGTATCACGAGCAGACCGCGCCGATACTGCCTTATTACGAGAAACGCGGCATCTTGCGGTCGGTCGACGGCACGAAAGATTTGGATGACGTAACGGAGCAACTGAAAGAGGTATTGACGTCCGTGAATTGATTGACACCCTTTCCCTTTGAAATATAATCGCGCGCCCGTCGTTTGGCGCGTGGTCGATTGGGAGTTTTGGGTCGATACCGAGCCGGACGGGCCTCGAAAATGAAGGAGTATGTAGTGTGGCGCGCATCGCAGGCGTGAACATTCCGACGAACAAGCGAGTCGTCATTTCGCTAACCTATATCCACGGCATTGGTTCGACCAAGGCATTGGAAATTTGCGAAAAATGCAGCATCCCGCCTGAACGGCGGGTACAGGATCTTACTGATCAGGAAGTCATCGGTATCCGCGAGACCATCGACCGCGAACATGTGGTTGAAGGCGATCTTCGTCGAGAAATTGGGATGAATATCAAGCGGCTGATGGATCTTGGCTGCTATCGCGGTGTTCGCCACCGCAAGGGACTGCCTGTTCGGGGACAACGGACCCATACGAATGCACGCTCGCGCAAAGGTCCGGCGCGTCCGATTGCGGGCAAGAAAAAAGTTACGAAATAAGAAGGACGACGGTCAATGGCCAAAACCGCAACGCGCGTTCGCCGTAGCGAGCGAAAAAACATTACGTCTGGCGTCGCCCACGTCAGCGCGACCTTCAACAATACCAAGGTCACGATTACCGACGTGCAAGGAAACGCGATCTCATGGTCCTCGGCAGGTAGTCAAGGATTCCGGGGCAGCCGCAAATCGACACCCTATGCCGCACAAATGGCGGCAGAGGATGCTGGCCGCAAAGCGCAGGAGCACGGCGTGAAGACGCTGGAAGTCTGCGTCAAGGGCCCGGGTTCCGGCCGCGAGTCAGCGTTGCGCGCGTTGTCTGCTGCCGGGTTCACGATCACGGCTATCCGCGATGTGACGCCTATTCCGCACAACGGGTGCCGGCCGCCAAAACGACGCCGGGTTTAGGGCCGTTCAGCCCGAAAAAACGGTGCGTCCGCGTGCCGTCGGCATAATTGAAACTAAGTTTGTTCATCGCCTCATCGCTGGCGGTGAAACAAACGGAGACGAGAGGTCGCATAGGTGATCCAGAAAAATTGGCAAGCGCTTATTAAGCCGAACAAGTTGAACGTAGAACCGGGCGACGATGCCAGTCGCACCGCAACGGTCGTGGCCGAGCCGCTGGAACGCGGTTTTGGACTGACGCTGGGCAACGCGCTGCGTCGCGTATTGCTGTCGTCCCTGCACGGTGCTGCCGTGACGTCGGTTCAAATCGATGGCGTATTGCACGAATTCTCATCGATCGCAGGCGTTCGCGAGGATGTCACCGACATCGTGCTCAATATAAAGGTATTGGCCTTGCGCATGCACGGTGAGGGGCCGAAGAAAATCCATCTGATGGCCGAAGGCCCTGGTGAGATTACGGCATCCAAGATCGAGACCGGGCATGACGTCGAGATTATGAATCCGGACCTGGTCATCTGCGCCTTGGACGAAGGTGCTAAGATTTCCATGGAGATGACGGTCGAGACCGGCACCGGATACGTAGCGGCGACGCAGAATCGGCCGGAAGACGCGCCGATCGGTTTGATACCGATCGATTCCGTATTCAGTCCAACTCGCCGGATTTCCTACAAGGTTGAGAACACGCGTGTCGGTCAGGTTACCGACTACGACAAACTGTCGATGCAGATCGAAACGAACGGCGCACTAACGCCGGACGATGCGGTCGCCTACGCAGCACGCATTCTGCAGGACCAGCTTCAACTCTTCATCAATTTCGAGGAACCGGAAACACGGGTCACCGAGGAAGCGCCGACGGATCTGCCGTTCAATCGGAATCAGTTGCGCAAGGTGGACGAGCTTGAATTGTCGGTCCGTTCGGCGAACTGCCTGAAGAACGACAACATCGTCTATATCGGCGACCTCGTGCAAAAGACCGAGGCGGAGATGCTGCGTACGCCGAATTTTGGCCGCAAATCTTTGAACGAAATCAAAGAAGTGCTCACGCAGATGGGGCTTCATCTCGGTATGGAGATCACGACCTGGCCGCCCGAGAATATCGAAGAATTGGTCAAGCGGCTCGAAGAGCCGTTTTAACGCGGCTTTTCCGGTCCCGAGGCGGGCTGGTTAAACCATTGAAAGACAGGAGTTGGTGTCATGCGGCATCGCATGAGCGGACGTAAGCTGAACCGGACGAGCTCGCACAGGAAGGCGATGTTCTCCAACATGGCGGTCGCGCTGCTGAAACATGAACAAATCAAGACGACCTTGCCGAAGGCGAAGGAATTGAGCCCGATCGTCGATCGCTTGATCACCTTGGGCAAACGTAACACGCTGCATACGCGGCGGCGGGCGCATTCGATTTTGCGCGACGACGCGACGACCTCGAAGCTGTTCAAGACACTTGCGGAACGCTATTCCGACCGCGAAGGCGGCTATACGCGGGTGCTCAAGGCAGGGTTTCGGTACGGCGACTCGGCGCCTATGGCGGTCATCGAACTGGTCGATCGCGACCCCGATGCAAAAGGCTTGGATTCGGGGCCGCTGCCGGAAGACGACGACGAGTTGGAAGAATAGCAGCAGCGCTGTCTACCGAACAAACAACGGGCGGTCCGCGGGCCGCCCGTTTGTTATTTGCTTGTGGTGCTTCTAGCTTTGCAATCGGCTTGCGAGCGCATACATAGCGTCTATGATTTTGAACATGAAGTGCCGCGCTATAGGGATTGCCGTTCTCGGGCTGTTCGCTTATTTGGCGGGCCCCGCCGAAGCACAGTCTGTCCTGCGAAGCCAGGAACAGATCAAGCTGAGTTATGCGCCGTTGGTCAAGAAGGCGGCGCCGGCAGTCGTCAATATCTATGCGAAACGGATCGTGCGGCGGAAGGGCCGGACATCCTTGTTCGACGATCCCATTTTCAATCGTTTGTTTGGTGATTTTCCTTTCAGGGGCTTCTCGCGCGAACGGTTGGAGAATTCGCTCGGGTCGGGGGTCATTGTCCGGGCCAGCGGCCTTATCGTGACCAACAACCATGTCATCGATAAAGCGCAGGAAATTACCGTCGTACTTTCCGACCGGCGCGAATTCGACGCGCGGCTGGTGATGGCGGACAAGCGAACGGATATCGCCGTACTGAAGGTCGATGCTGCGGGCGAAATCCTGCCTCATCTCGAACTCGGCGATTCCGATGCGCTCGAAGTGGGGGATTTGGTACTCGCGGTGGGTAATCCTTTCGGAGTCGGTCAGACCGTGACGAGCGGTATCGTTTCGGCGCTCGCCCGGACGTCGGTCGGGGTGAGCGATTTTCGCTCTTTCATCCAGACCGACGCCGCAATCAATCCCGGCAATTCGGGCGGCGCCTTGCTTGGCATGAACGGCAGGTTGATCGGCGTCAACACTGCGATCTATTCGCGCGATGGCGGGTCTTTGGGTATCGGGTTCGCCGTGCCGAGCAATATGGTGCGGCGAATTTTGGACAGCGCGATCAGCGGCAAGCCTTTGGTCAGGCCATGGCTCAGTTTTACCGGCAAACCGGTGACATCGGAAATTGCCAGCGCGCTGGGCTTGACCCGGCCGGTCGGCGTATTGGTCGAGAAAGTCAGCCAAAACGGGCCGGCCAAGCAGGCTGATCTGAAACCCGGCGATGTGATCGTCACTGTCGGAAATTACGACGTCGACGACGTGCAGGCATTGCGGTTTAGGGTCGCGACGAAACCGATTGGCGACTCTGTCGACCTCAAAATCGTAAGGCGTGGCCAGTTGCGCACCTTGCAATTCGATCTTGTAGCGCCACCGGAAACGCCACGCCGAAACTTGACACTGATCCGGGGACGCAACCCATTCGCCGGTGCTACCGTCGGCAATCTGTCGCCCGCGCTGGGAGAGGAGATCGGGGTCGATTTGGGGCTCGATGGTGTCATTGTCGTCAAAATCGAAAGGCGCTCGACGGCGGCGCGGCTTGGGTTCCGTCCGCATGACGTTATCCGCAACGTTAATGGTGCGCCGATAGAGCGAGTAACCGACCTCAGCCGGGTGACCACGGAGACGCAGCCGCGCTGGCGCGTCGAAATTCTGCGTGACGGCCGTTCGATCCAATTCGAGGTTTCCGGATGAGCGCGGATTCGGCGCCCGGTTTGTTCGAGAGCGAAGCGCCGCGACCGCTCGCCGACCGCCTTCGCCCCGAAAATCTCGATGCCGTTGTCGGGCAAGATCACCTGCTGGGGTCCGGCGGCGCGATCCAGCGCATGGTCGAAGTCGGGCGCCTCGCCTCGATCATATTGTGGGGCCCGCCAGGCACGGGCAAGACGACAATCGCCCGATTGCTGGCAGAGAATACGTCCCTGGTGTTCGAGCCGTTATCGGCCGTCTTCTCGGGCGTCGCCGATTTGCGTAAAGTTTTCGTGCGCGCCAAAGGCAATCGTATCGCCGGACGCGGCACGCTGTTGTTCATCGATGAAATACATCGATTCAATCGTGCCCAGCAGGACGGTTTCCTGCCTTATGTCGAAGACGGCACCGTCATCCTCGTCGGGGCGACGACGGAAAACCCGAGCTTCGAGCTAAATGGGGCGCTGTTGTCCCGGACTCAGGTCTTCGTCTTGAATCGGTTGGATGACAAGGCGTTGGAAACGCTCCTGACCCGGGCGGAAACGGTCGTCGGGCGTTCCATACCGCTCGACGCCGATGCGCGGGCAGCTCTCAAGGCGATGGCGGATGGAGACGGCCGGTTTTTGTTGAATCTCGTTGAGGAGCTCGTCGCACTGGACGTTGACGGACTTCTCGATACGGCGGCGCTTGCGCAGACCGTACAACGTAGGGCGCCACTGTACGACAAAAGTCAGGAAGGCCATTACAATCTGATCAGCGCGCTGCACAAATCGTTGCGCGGGTCGGATTGCGACGCGGCGCTGTACTGGCTCGCGCGCATGCTGGACGGCGGCGAAGATCCCCGCTACATCGCCCGGCGCCTGTTGCGCTTCGCTTACGAGGATATCGGTCTCGCCGAACCCCAGGCCGCGGTGCAGACGCTGACCGCTTGGGAGACTTTCGAGCGGATCGGGTCGCCGGAGGGGGAGTTGGCGCTGGCGCAAGCTGTCATCTATTTGGCGACCGCGCCGAAATCCAACGCGGCGTACAAGGCCTACGGTGCAGCACGCCGGCACGCCAAAGAAACCGGGTCCTTGATGCCGCCCAAACATATCCTGAACGCGCCGACGAACTTAATGAAGGATCTCGGTTACGGCGACGGCTACGCTTATGATCACGATGCGCCCGATGCGTTCTCGGGACAGGATTATTTCCCGGAGGATACGCCGCGCCAAAAATTCTACAGCCCCGTCGAGCGCGGGTTCGAGCGCGAGTTGCGCAAGCGTCTCGAATATTGGGCCCGGTTGCGGAATGAAAGAAGCGACGGGCGATGACATTCGCGTATGATGTCGGCGCCCTGGCCTCTCAAACGGGCTCTCAGGCTGGGTCGTGAAAGCGTGACCGGTCCGTCGCCATGAAGATGATCGTCTATATCGCAGCGGGAGGAGCGATCGGCGCACTCTCGCGCCATTTCGTCGCCGCTCAGGTCGGGCATTGGCTCGGGCACGGGTTTCCGTGGGGGATATTGATCATCAATATCCTGGGTTCATTCATCCTCGGGGCCTTGGTAGAGGTATTTGCACTGGTCTGGTCTCCCAATCAGGAGCTCCGTGCGCTGATTGTCGTTGGAGCGCTGGGCGCCTTTACGACTTTTTCGACCTTCTCGATGGACGTCGTATTCCTCTATCAGAAGGGACAAATACTCAATGCGGCACTGTACATTGGTGCGTCTGTTACCCTCGCGGTCCTGGCCTTTTTCGTGGCGATGCATCTGACGCGGGCGGTTTTATCGTGAGTGGGGTCGAAACCCGCGAGGTTGCGGCGGATGAAGATGCGATTCGTCTCGATCATTGGTTCAAACAGCATTTTCCGGACCTTGGTTACGGCCGGCTTCAGAAACTCCTGCGCACCGGGCAGGTGCGGGTCGATGGCAGACGTGCGAAGGCCGGCCTACGCCTGACGGTTGGACAGTCGGTACGCATTCCACCGATATCCGACCAACCCGCGCCACGAAAAAAACGCGAGCCCTTGAGCGAAGAAGATACCCGCTTCGTACGTAGTTTGGTAATCCATCGGGACGATGACGTTCTGGTCATTGACAAACCGGCTGGTCTTGCGGTGCAAGGCGGTACCGCCACATTTCGGCATATAGATGGCATGCTCGACGCCTTGACTTACGACGCGCCGGAGCGGCCGCGATTGGTGCATCGGCTGGACAAGGATACCAGCGGCGTCATGGTGTTGGCGCGCAACCGCAAGGCAGCCGCCCATCTTGGCCACAGTTTCAACGGCAAGTCGGCGCGCAAGATCTATTGGGCGGCGACCGCCGGCGTGCCGAGTCTCAACCGCGGCCGGATCGATTTACCGTTGCATAAAATGCCGGCGCGCGGCGGCGAGCGTATGGTCGTCGACGAAGACGAGGGCAAGCGGGCCGTGACGTTGTACGCTGTTCTCGAACGCTCGGGCAATCGTATCGCCTGGGTTGCCTTTTGGCCGCAAACCGGCAGAACCCACCAAATTCGCGTTCATGCCGCAGCGATGCGGACGCCGATCCTCTGCGACGGAAAATACGGCGGCGCGGACGCGTTTCTGCAGAGCGATGCGGTGCCGCGGCAACTCCACTTGCATGCGAGAGAAATCTCGCTACCGCATCCCAACGGCAAGGGTAGATTGGCGGTGTCGGCCGCGCTGCCGCCACATATGCGCGAAACCTGGTCGCATATGGGCTTTGCCATGGATCAGGATGAAGATCCCTTCGAAGAGGTGGATCGATGACGCATGGGGGACCGAATAGGCTGGTCGTGTTCGATTGCGACGGTACGTTGGTGGACAGCCAGCACGCCATCGTCGAGGCGATGGAAACTGCTTTTCGGACCCATGGCCTCGTTGCACCATCCGCGCAGGCGACCCGGCGAACGGTTGGCTTGCCCTTGGGTGAAGCAATTGGCCGTCTGTTGCCGGACGGCGCGGAAGACAGGCTCAAATCGGTCGAAGCAAGCTACAAGGAAGCTGCTTACGCAATTCGCCAACAGCCGGAACATGAAGAGCCTCTCTATCCTGGCGTCGTCGACGTTTTGGATTCATTGCGTGTCGAAGGCATTCGGCTCGGTGTTGCAACGGGAAAATCGCGCCGTGGATTGATTGCGACATTGGAACGCCACGGGTTAACGGACTATTTCATAACCTTGAAAACCGCAGACGATGGTCCGGGTAAACCGAATCCGGATATCTTGCTGGATGCGATGAGCGAAACCGGAGCGGTACCGGAATCGACGATCATGATCGGCGACACGACTTACGATATCGTCATGGCGGTGCGCGCACGGGCGCAAGCTATCGGCGTCACCTGGGGATACCACGAGTCGGAGGAACTCGTCGCGACGGGCGCTGCACAAATCGCGGAGACTTTTGCGGAACTGCCGGGTGTCATTGCCGCGATATGGGGGAACACACGATGAAGATCGGGCGCGTAATCAAGTATCTCTCGGGGGCAATCGTTATTCTTGTCGTTGCGGTGGCGGTCGTTCTCACGGTGGTCGACTTCAACGACTACAAGCCGGAATTGCAAGCCCAGGTGAAGCAGGCGACGGGCCGGGATTTGACCATCGAGGGCGATATCGAACTATCGCTTTCCTTGACCCCGTCGCTTAGTGTCGGTGGCGTCAGTTTCGCCAACGCGGATTGGGGCTCGCGCCCGGCCATGGCGACGATCGAAAGGTTTGAAGTGCAGGTGGCGCTTCTACCCCTAATTTCGGGAACCATCGACATTCAAAAATTGGTGCTCAAAGGCGCGGACATATTGCTCGAAACGGATGCCGAAGGGCGGCCGAATTACGTGTTCTCGACCGCGCCACCCGATAAAGCGGGGGATACGGCAGGGGCGCCAACGATCCCGGTTTTGCGTCACGTTACGATCGAGAACGCGCGTGTTTCGTACAAGGATGGTACGTCGAATAAAATCGTGTCTTTGGTCGTCGACGACTTGACCTTGAAGGGCGACGGTGCCGATGCGCCGGTCGAAATTTCGTTTAGTGGGTCGTACAACGATCAGCCGATTTCTGCCACCGGAACGCTCGGGCCGGCGTCCGTTCTCCTGGCGGCGAAAACACCCTATCCAATTTCGCTGACGGCTGACGCCGGTGGCGCGAAGCTCGATTTAAAAGGCGCTATCGCGGATATCATGACGGCTCCGAAACTGGATTTGGCCTTGTCGGTCGATGGTGAAAGCACTGCAGACCTTTCGGCGCTTGCTGGTGCGGCCATTCCGCCGCTCGGCCCTTATCGCGTCAAGGCCCATGTCGCCGGCGATATCGGCGCCAAGCTGACGCTTTCCGATTTTAGCGCCAAGGTCGGCGGCAGCGACGTCTCCGGCGCGTTGTCCATCGACCTCGGCAGTCGCATTCCTGCAATCGATGAGGCTTTCAAATCAACCAGGATCGACGTTGCCGATTTCGTCAAACCGGGTAGGCCCGATTCCGATACGGCTGAAACGAAGGACGACGGCAAAGTGTTTTCGGACGATCCGCTGCCGCTCGACGGACTAAAGGCGGTCGATGCCATCATAGAGATTTCAGTCGAAACCCTTATCGCGGCGCTGGAAGCGAAAAACGTCGAGATAGGCCTGTACTTGAAAGGCGGCGATTTGCGGATCACGCCGTTGAAGGCGGTCGCGTCCGACGGCATGATCGACGGTTCGATGCGGCTGAATGCGTCGTCCGATACGCCGGTGCTGAATACAGCGCTCGAAATATCGAAGTTCGATGGCGGGAAGTTCCTGACCGATATTGCGATCACCGATCTGCTCGAAGGTCGGTTCAATGCAAAGATCGAACTCGAAGGCGAAGGCAAATCGATCCGCGCGATCATGGCGAGCCTCAGCGGGCAGTCTCAGATCGCGATGGGCAAGGGGCGGATGAAAAGCACCGCGCTCGAAACCTTCATCGGGGGGCCGACAAAAGTTCTTGCTAAGCTCGTCTCCGGCGATCAGAAAGAGTTCACGGTGATTAATTGCATGGTGAGCCATTTCGACATCAAAAACGGATTGGCGACCAGCAAGACGCTGTTGTTCGATACGGAGTACGCGACGATATCCGGAAAAGGCTCGATAAATCTGGCTTCTGAAACACTCGACCTGGAAATCGATCCGCAACCGAAATCCGTAACCGTCAATACGGCAGTACCGGTGGTCATTACGGGCTCCTTTGCAGAGCCGTCCTATGGGGTGAGCAAGCTTGCCGCCGCCCGCAAGGTTGGTGGACTGCTCGGTGCGTTCGTGTTTCCGCCGGCGTTGATTGTCAGTTTGGTGGAAACGGGTACGGGCGAAGAGAACCCTTGCCTGAAGGGAGGCAAACGCAAACCCGCAGCACGGCAGGCAGCGCCGAAAGAATCGGAAGAGGAAACCTCTAATCCGCTTGCACAGCCGTTCAAATCGATCGAGAAGGGCGTTGGCGGCGTGCTGAAGAGACTGTTCGGAAATTAGAGCGTGAGACGCTTCTATCGCGAGGTGTCCGTTGCCGAAGAAGACGGGCTTTTTTCCGTGGCGCTCGATGGGCGCCCGATCCGTACGCCAGGTCGGGAAGCGTTGGAATTGCCGTCGCGGCGGATTGCCGAAGAGGTCGCCGCCGAATGGCAGGCACAGTCTGAAGAAGTCGAACCGGAGAGCATGCCGATGACCCGGTTCGCGAATTCGGCAATCGATCGCATTCGGCCCCGGCACGACGAGGTCGTCAGCGAGATCGCGGCTTACGCCGAGACGGACCTGCTTTGTTATCGCAGCGACACACCCGAAGAGCTGGCCGAAAGGCAAAATGTCACATGGCAGCCTCTGCTGGACTGGGCCGCCGAACGGTACGGCGCGAGCCTCAACGTGACGAGCGCGATAACGCCCGTGGCACAGGAGGGGGCTTCGGTCGCCGCGCTGCGCGCTGCGATTGCCACGCAGAACGACTTCGCTTTGTCGGGGCTGCACAGCTTGACGACGACATCGGGTTCCATCGTATTGGCGCTCGCCGTGGCGGAGGGCCGTATAGGCGCCGAAGAGGCGGCAGCGGCGAGCCTGCTCGACGAAACATTTCAGGCGGAGAATTGGGGTGAAGACCCGGAGGCTGTTGCCCGGTGGGAGTCGATCGGGGCGGAGATTGCCGCGGCTGCCCGTTTTCTCGGATTTGCCTTGCCGAAGCGCAGTTGAATACCGATTTCCCGGGCTGCTTACGCTTGCCGTAAGACCCGGCGAATGCGATTTTGGTGGAAATTCAGAGGTTCCCGATGTCCGACATAATCCGCCAACTGGAAGTCAAGCGCGAGGCCGCCCGCCTGGGCGGCGGCCAGCACCGGATCGACACCCAACACGCCAAGGGGAAGCTGACGGCGCGGGAGCGTATCGACGTTTTTCTCGACGAAGAGTCCTTTGAAGAATGGGACATGTTCGTCGAACACGAAATCAACGATTTCGGCATGGCCGACCAGAAGATACCCGGCGATGGCGTTGTAACCGGACACGGTGCAGTCAACGGGCGCCTGGTATTTGTCTTCAGCCAGGACTTTACGGTGTTCGGCGGTTCGCTGTCAGCGGCGCATGCTCGCAAGATTTGCAAGATCATGGATCAGGCGATGAAGGTCGGTGCGCCGGTCATCGGTCTCAACGATTCGGGAGGCGCTCGGATCCAGGAAGGGGTCGCGTCGCTTGCGGGTTACGCGGATGTATTTCAGCGCAATGTGCTGGCGTCGGGTGTAATTCCGCAGGTGTCGCTGATCATGGGGCCCTGTGCGGGGGGCGCGGTGTATTCGCCCGCCATGACCGATTTTATCTTCATGGTCAAAGACAGTTCCTACATGTTCGTGACCGGCCCCGACGTGGTGAAAACGGTGACGCATGAGGAGGTCAGCCAAGAGGAATTGGGCGGCGCGGCGACCCATACGAGCCGCTCCGGCGTTGCCGATCTGGCGTTCGAGAACGATGTCGAGGCCTTGCTGCAACTGCGCCGGTTCATCGATCTGTTGCCGTCGTCGAACCGCGAGAAACCACCGGTATTGCCGACGGACGATCCCATCGACCGGGTTGAGATCTCGCTCGATACGCTGGTCCCGGCCAATCCGAACAAACCCTACGATATGAAGGAACTGATTGAGAAAGTCGTCGACGAAGGCGACTTCTTCGAACTGCAGCCGGATTACGCCGGCAACATCGTCATCGGTCTGGCGCGCATGGAAGGCTCGACCGTCGGTATCGTCGCCAACCAGCCGATGGTGCTCGCCGGCTGCCTCGACATCGCATCGTCGCGAAAGGCCGCGCGGTTCGTGCGGTTCTGCGACTGCTTTAACATTCCGATTCTGACTTTCGTCGATGTACCGGGTTTCCTGCCGGGGACCAGTCAGGAGTATGGCGGTATCATCAAACATGGCGCCAAACTGTTGTTCGCCTTTGCCGAAGCGACGGTACCCAAAGTGACCTTGATTACCCGCAAAGCCTATGGCGGCGCCTATGACGTCATGAGTTCGAAACATTTGCGCGGCGACGTGAACTATGCGTGGCCCAGTGCCGAAATCGCCGTGATGGGATCGAAGGGTGCGGTCGAGATAATTTTCCGGGCCGATCTCGGCGATGCCGACAAGATCGCCCAACGCACCGAAGAATATCAGTCGAAATTCGCCAACCCCTTCGTCGCCGGATCGCTCGGCTTTATCGACGATATAATCCTCCCGCGGAACACGCGGCGCAGGCTTTGCCGGGCGTTGCGAATGCTGCGTGACAAACAGCTCGAGAACCCTTGGAAGAAACACGACAACATCCCGCTTTGAGGCGGCGGTCTATGTCGGACGCAAACCGGGCCAAAGCGCGTTTGCGCGGTTTCGCGATCCACCTCATTGCCTATTTTGCGATCGGCGGCATTGCATTCGGCGTCAATATGGCGACCAGCCCGGAGATCGCGTGGTTCGTCCTGCCGGTGGTCGGCTGGGGGGCGATTTTGGCGCTACATGTGGCTTACGTCATGGGTCTTTTCGACGTATTCTTGAATAAATAGCGGTCGAACGACCGCTTCCCGAAACAAAGGTTTCCCGATGCCAACAATCGATATCGATCTCTATAGCGACACCCAGACGCGGCCGACCCAGGCGATGCGCGACGCGATGGCCAGCGCACCGGTCGGCGACGAGCAGCGTGACGAAGACCCGACGACCAATCGTCTTTGCGAGATGACCGCAGAGTTGCTGGGCAAGGAAGCGGCGGTTTTCATGCCGTCCGGTACAATGTGCAATCAGATCGCAATCCTCGTGCATTGTCGGCCCGGCGACGACATTATCGCCGATCGGACCGCCCACATCATCAATTCCGAGGGTGGTGGATGCGCGGTATTCGCCGGTGCAAGCTTTCGGCCCATCGATGGCGAACGCGGCATCTTCAGCGCCGAGCAGGCCGAAGCGGCCATTCGCAAGGCGCGGCGCCACGCACCGCGCACGCGCATGATCGAGATCGAGCAAACCGCCAATTCAGGCGGCGGCTCCATCTGGCCGCTGGAATCGATACGGGCCGTCGGCGACGTCGCCAAGGAGCATGGTCTCATTCTTCATATGGATGGCGCGCGGCTGTTGAACGCGGTCGTCGCGTCCGGCGTTTCGGCGCGCGACTTTGCCGAACCGTTCGACTCTCTATGGATCGATCTTTCCAAGGGGCTCGGATGCCCGGTCGGCGCCGTCCTCGCGGGAAGCGCAGACTTTATCGAACAGGCCTGGCAATGGAAGCAGCGGATGGGCGGTGCGATGCGCCAGTCGGGCTCGATTGCTGCGGCAGGCGTTCATGCGTTGGAACATCATGTTGAGCGCATGGCGGAAGATCACGAAAACGCGCAGTTTTTTGCCGATAGTATCGCGAACCTTCCAGGCATCCGCGTCGAGCCGGACAGAATCGAGACCAATATGGTGTTTTTCGACGTATCGCAGACCGGTATGACGGCAGCGGAGCTGCATGAGCGGCTGCTCGACCACGGCGTGCGCATCGGCGAGAACGACCGATACAGGATGCGCGTCGTCACGCATCTTGATGTCTCCCGCGATCAGATCGCGAAAGCCGCTGAGGCCGTGCGGGAAGTGGTGATGCAGGCGTCACACACTGCGTAATGCGGCAGCGGCGCGTTAGTTTAACTCGACGGTGGGTGCGAGGGCCATTCCTCGAACGGAAACGGCTTGTCGTCCGTATTGAAGGTGAGGAACCGCAGGATCTGGTAGAAATAGCGGCTTAAATCCTCACCGAATGAAGATAACCGAGGGTTCGGCTCACCACTGATCAATTTCCACGCAAACTGCAGCGTCGCAACGGCGCCGATAAGCACGGCGGCGACATTGTAGATTGCCACGAACAACAGCATGAAAAGACCGCGGATCCAGGTTTCCCGGTCCTTGTAGTGCGACGTCTTCGCTTCGGAACTGGCGCCGTCGGTGATTTGCTCGGCCATGACGATGGCGCTCCATTTTTAGTTTTGCGATACTGTTTGGCGGCCTTAATCCGCGCCGCTCATCTACTCCGAGATGTGGCGACGCTTGGCAACGTGTTCAAGTCCGGCAAATTTGCAAGGCAACTGGTTGCCGTCGGAACGGTAACCGGAGATAATTCGTTAGCGCATCGGTTTTTTTGAGCGCAACGTGCTCTAATGCCGATGTTCGGGTGGGAGTGTGCAATGCGTGCCAGCGTGTGCAAATTGATCCTCTGCGCGATCCTTGTCGGTATTGCGTTTATTCGGCCGGCATTCGCAAACGAGGCTGGTTTTATTAAAGCATTGGCCGATAGGGCGCTTGTCGTTCTCCGGGACGAAAACGCAACACTGGAAGAACGGGAAGAGCGGTTCCAACGTCTCCTTCAAAACGGTTTCGCCATGGCATTGATCGGCCGGTTCGTAGTCGGGCGGTATTGGAACGCGATGTCGCCGGATCAACAGGCCGAGTACCAGCAGCTTTTCTCCACTTGGGTGCTGAAATCCTATGCTGCGCGCCTCGGGGGATATACCGGTCAGGAGTTCAAAATCGACCGGACGGTCCGGGCGGGACAGAAAGACGTTTTCGTGCGTACCTTGATCAAACAGCCAAGCAGTTCCGCGCTGCGTGCCGATTGGCGCGTCCGAAATTTCAAGGGCGAGTTCAAGGTCATCGACATCGTCGTCGAAGGCGTCAGCATGTTGTCGACACAACGTGCGGAATACACGGCCGTTCTGCGTCAGCACGGACCGGAAGGGTTGATCGAAGCGTTGCATACACGACTGACCAAATTTCCGGCGAAAGCCGGTTAGTAAAACAAAAATACAAAGCGTTGGGCTAACGCGAACGGGGAGGGATTCATGATTGGCCGACAGTGGTTGGGAACCACAAGTGCTATCGCTGCCCTGGTTCTGGGCTTGTTTTTCGCGCCGCTGCTCGCGGCCGGGGAGGCGCAGGCTGGACGGTTCGATGATGGCTACGCCGCCTATCAGCGAGGCGATTTCGCGATGGCGCGCAAAATCTGGGCGGAACTGGCCGAAGAAGGTGTAAAACGGGCGCAGTACAATTTGGGGATCATCTATGACGAGGGCCGGGGCGTAAAAGCCAGCCGCGACCAGGCGCGCCATTGGTGGCGCAAAGCGGCGGCCCAGGATGTTCCCGAAGCGCTGCATAATCTGGCGACGAGCTACCTTTTCGGTGTCGACGGTAAAGACGATCACAAGGATGGTCTCGCCTATTTGAGCAAAGCGGCCGAACTCGGCCTCAGCCGGTCGCAATATGTCCTCGGTAAAATCTATCTGCATGGCCGCGGCGTTGAGACGGACGAGGCGACAGCGCGGGTTTGGATCGAGAAATCGGCGAACCAAGGGTTCGACCGGGCGCAATACAACATGGGTAAGATCACGCGCGACGGCATCGCCGGTGCGGTCGATACGAAAGCGGCGGCGACCTGGTTCCTCCTTGCCGCCAAACAAGGCTATGCCAAGGCGCAGAATCATATCGGAATGCGCTACGCACGCGGCGAGGGTATTGAAAAAAACGAACCGGAAGCGTTGTTTTGGCTGGTTTTGGCGGCCCGGCAAGGCCATTGGACCGCGAAAGTGAATCGAAAAGCTCTCGCGGGTAAGCTGAGCAAGGACGTTCTTGCCGGTGCCGAGCTTCGAGCCGACGCTTGGAAGCCAAAATAGGCGGCCGCGTAATTTCGCCAGCGAAGGGTTTGGCGCGACTTACGTTATTTCTCTTCGTTTAACCGAGACGGGCCAATGCGGATACGCGATATCCAGCTGCATACGGTCAGTGTGCCGGTAACCAGGACAGGGTATTTTTCGAAACGTGTCGTCGAAAGCGTCGACAACACCATCGTTGAAATTGAGACCGATGAAGGCATCGTCGGCATTGGCGAAACGCGTGAACATTGGTCGGCGGAAATTATTCGCACCCGTTTCAGCCCTTCGATTGTCGGGCTGTCCGCGTTAGACCGTCCGGCCGTTCGCACCGCTTGCCTTCCCAAGGAGCCGTTCGACTACGGCTACCCGGAACATCTGTGCCACAGAAACGCCTACGCCGCGGTCGATACGGCGCTCTGGGACATCGCCGGTAAAGCGGCGGGGAAGCCGCTTTACGAACTGCTCGGCGGCGCCGTTCGCGAACGCGCGTTGTTTTGCGGCTACGCCTATTCCGACAATCCCCACGCCGGCTTGACCGGCGTTCAACTCGCATCGCGTATGGCGGAAATCGCCGAACACCAGATTGAAGAAACCGGCGCCGGCTTGTTCGAATACAAGATCGGCCTGCACGCGCTAGACTGCGAGATCGGTATTGCGCGCGCCGTTCGCGCCGCCTTGGGAGAGAACACGGAGATCGCGGTCGACGCCAATATGGGTTTTTCCAAGGATCAGGCGCTCGCGTTCTTGGATGGCGTTCGCGACGTACGGTTCGCCAACATCGAGGAACCGGTCGGCAGCCTTTCCGACATGGAAGAGGTGCGCGCACGGACGGGCGTTCCGGTGTCCACCCATTGCTACGACAGGGACACCCTCGCGCGGTACCCGTTGATCGACGCGATAGTGGTCGATCCGCAGCTGGTCGGCGGGATTACCGGCTTTCTGGAACAAATTTCCGTTGCCGAGGCGCTTGGCAAGAAGATCTGGCTTCGCGCGCGCTGGGAACTGGGTGTCGCATGGGCTGTATTCTGTCATCTGGGTATCGCCTGCGCCGCGCTTGACCGGCCGAACCAAGCGTTGATCGATTGGATCGAAGACGATCTCGTTCTTGGCGATCGCTGGCGGGTCAAGGATGGCGGCGTTCGTCCTCCTGATAGTCCCGGGCTTGGCGTAGAACTGGATCGAGCTGCGATGAAACGTTATTCGGTGTGGATTTCGTCACCGCGTGGCAGTGCCGCCGGATCGCTTGACATTGCAGGTATGCGCCGGTCTTTTTGCAGCAGACGTAACGGGAGGCGCAAAACGTTTTGTTTTCGAAGATTTTAATCGCCAACAGGGGTGAAATTGCCTGCCGGGTAATTCGGAGCGCGAAGCGCATGGGGATTGCGACGGTCGCGGTCTATTCGGAAGCGGATGCCGACGCACTGCACGTCTCTATGGCTGACGAAGCGGTCGCTATCGGACCGTCGCCGTCTTCGGAAAGCTATTTGGTCATCGACAACATCATGGCCGCCATCAAGGAAACCGGCACCGACGCGGTTCACCCCGGATACGGTTTCCTATCGGAGAATGCCGCGTTTGCCGAAACCCTGGAGGCGGCCGGTGTGGCGTTTATCGGACCGGGTCCGCACGCCATCGCCGCCATGGGCGACAAAATCGAATCCAAGCGCCTTGCCGAAGAAGCGGGTGTTGTGACGGTCCCGGGCCGCCCCGGCGTTATCGCCGATGCCGAGGAAGCGGTTGCGGTATCGAACGAGATCGGCTTTCCGGTGATGCTGAAAGCGTCTGCGGGCGGTGGCGGGAAGGGCATGCGGATCGCCCGTGACGACGACGGTGCGCGCGAAAGTTTCCGGCTTGCCGCGAGCGAAGCGCAGTCCAGTTTCGGCGACGACCGGATCTTCATCGAAAAGTTCATCGAGAGTCCGCGCCATATCGAAATTCAAGTGCTCGCAGACTCATACGGCAATACGATATTCCTCGGCGAGCGGGAATGTTCGATCCAGCGCCGCCATCAGAAAATCATCGAGGAGGCGCCGTCGCCGTTCATCGATGAAGAAACCCGCGCCGCGATGGGCGCGCAGGCCGTCGTCCTTGCCAAGGCAGTCGACTACAAATCCGCCGGTACAGTCGAGTTCATCGTCGATGGTGACAGGAACTTCTACTTCCTCGAAATGAACACCCGGCTGCAGGTTGAACATCCCGTGACCGAGTTGGTCACGGGCATA
The DNA here is from genome assembly GCA_047517345.1 of Alphaproteobacteria bacterium. Lineage (GTDB taxonomy): Bacteria > Pseudomonadota > Alphaproteobacteria > UBA8366. The sequence goes on along the minus strand of JAKZTB010000301.1, from coordinate 14,378 downwards.
GACCTCGTCGAGCAGATGATTCGCATCGCCGCCGGCGAGACGCTCTCGATCAAACAGGAAGATGTGCGTCTCGACGGGTGGGCGATGGAAACGCGCATCTATGCCGAGGATCCGTTTCGCAGCTTTTTGCCGTCGACGGGGCGGCTCGTCCGCTACCGCGCGCCCGTGGAAAGCGAGACCGTCCGCGTCGACACCGGTGTCAGCGAGGGCGGCGAGGTCTCGATGTTCTACGACCCGATGATTGCCAAACTGATCACGCGCGGCACGACGCGGGACGAAGCGATTGCCACGATGCGCGATGCGCTCGATGCATTTTTCATCCGCGGCGTGTCGCATAACATCCCCTTCCTCGCCGCCGTTTTCGCCCATCCGCGCTTCGCATCTGGTACGATTTCGACGGATTTTATCGACGAAGAATATGCCGTCGGTTTCACGAATGCCGATCTGGTGCATGACGATCCCCGTATGATCGTCGCCATCGCCGCGGCAGTCGATGCACGGCAGTCGGCGCGCCGTGGCCGTATCAACGGCCACGAACCGAAGTTGGAAAAACGGATAGCGGTCGTCGGTGATCGGGACACGGTCGAGTATGCCTTGGAATTGTCTTTGCAAGACGGTGTTTATTCGGTCGCCGTCGACGGCGGTTCGTTCGCCGTGCAAGGCGATTGGCGGCCAGGGGAACCGTTCTACCAGGGCGAAATCAACGGCAAGACGGTCTGCGTACAGATCGAGCGTGTCGGTACATGCTATCGGCTGAGCCATGCCGGTGGACAAATGGACCTCATGATTGTGAGCGAACATGTCGCCGCCTTGAATCGGCTGATGCCGATAAAGGAGCCCCCCGATCTGTCGCGATTCCTATTGTCGCCCATGCCCGGGCTCTTGATCCGTTTGTCCGTTGCCGAGGGCGATGCGGTGAAAGCGGGGGAAGAACTGGCCATCGTAGAGGCGATGAAGATGGAGAATGCCCTGCGCGCGGAACAGGATGGCACCGTCAAGGAGCTTCTCGCCGCAGAGGGCGATAGCCTCATGGTCGATCAGCCGATTCTTGCGTTCGCCCTGGCGGAGTAGAATCTATGGCCGTTCGGCTTCGTATCGAAGGTCGCGTCCAGGGCGTCGGGTTTCGATATTGGGTTGCGCGAGAGGCGGAACGCCTCGGCGTCGACGGCTGGGTGCGGAACCGGCGCGACGGAACGGTCGAGGCGCTGTTTTCAGGCGATGAAAATTCTATTCGACAGGCGGTCTCGCAGTGCCGTCAGGGTCCGCCGGTCTCACATGTCACAAGGATTACGGAATTTGAGGCGAACCCGCCGCGAGAAAAAGGGTTTCAATCATTACCGACTGCGCCGTGACGAAATCGGCGCTAACGCCGCCCGATTACACCGTTGAGGCGACGGTGCTGAATACGGTCTCGAAACTCTCCCGCAGCGCGACGTCGAGGTCGGCCATGGTCACCGGCAGACCGAGATCGACCAGCGATGTGACGCCGAGACCGTCCTCGTCGATGCCGCACGGCACGATGCCGGAGAAATGCTCCAGGTCCGGTTCGACGTTGATCGAGATGCCATGGAAGGTGACCCAGCGGCGGATGCGTACGCCGATCGCCGCGATCTTGTCCTCGCGGCCGCCGCCGCGATCGACCCAGATACCGACGCGCCCCTCGCGGCGCTCGCCTTTAACGTTGAACGAGGCGAGCGCCCGGATCACCCACTCTTCGAGGTTATGAACGAAACAACGGACGTCCGGGCCGCGTTTTCGAAGGTCGAGCATCGTATAGGCGATTCGTTGGCCCGGGCCATGGTAGGTATATTGTCCGCCGCGTCCGGCGCGATAGACTGGAAATCGCGCCGAATCCAATAGATCCCCGTCTTTGGCGCTGGTTCCCGCCGTGTAGAGCGCGGGATGCTCGAGCAGCCAGATCAGCTCTCCGGCGCCGCCGTTGCGGATATTCGCGACGCGTTCCTCCATCGCCGACAGGGCGTCCGGATAAGGCACGGGCGTGTCGCTGATTCGCCATTCGGGCGTGTCGGTCATGCGTGCTATCGCCTCTTAGAGCCCATCGTGCTTGCCACGGTAAAAGCGATTTGGTATTTCCCGTGCGTCCTACTAGGGCGTACGTCTATAATAAATCCAGTTTCAGACGAAAGTCATGCGGTCGTGGCGGAATTGGTAGACGCGCAGCGTTGAGGTCGCTGTGGGGGCAACCCCGTGGAAGTTCGAGTCTTCTCGACCGCACCAATTCCAAAAAGGCCTGCTGGCACCGGCGGGCCTATTTGAGTCCCAAGCCGAAGTTCATGCCGCCGTCGAATTGCGGTGTTGGTCAACGAAGAACGAACAGGGGGAATAGGTCATGAGCAACGATATCGATAAAGAAGCACTCGTCTATCACCGCATGGACCCGCCGGGGAAATTGGCGATCGTCGCGACCAAACCTATGGCAAATCAGCGCGATCTTTCCTTGGCCTATTCGCCGGGTGTTGCCGCGGCCTGTACCCTGATCGCCGATGACCCGGTCGAAGTGGCGAGCATGACCGCGCGCGGCAATCTAGTTGGCGTTATTACCAACGGTACGGCGGTCCTTGGCCTCGGCAATATCGGCGCGCTTGCGTCCAAGCCGGTGATGGAAGGCAAGGCGGTTCTGGTCAAGAATTGTGCCGATGTCGATGTCTTCGATATCGAAGTCGATGAAACCGATGTCGAAAAATTCGTCGAATGCGTTGCCCGGCTTGAGCCGACATTCGGCGGCATCAATCTGGAGGATATCAGCGCGCCGGCCTGCTTCGAAATAGAAAAGCAGCTGCGCGAGCGTATGAAAATTCCCGTCTTCCATGACGATCAGCACGACACCGCCATCGTCGTTGCGACGGCAATCTACAACGCCCTGCGCGTCGTCGAGAAAGACATAAAAAAGGTTCGCCTTGTGACGTCGGGCGCCGGTGCGGCGGCGCAGGCCTGTCTGCATCAGCTGATCAGTCTCGGCATGCCGAAAGAAAACATCACCGTCACCGATCGTACCGGCGTGATCTACGCGGGACGGGCGGAAAAGATGGACAAGTACAAGGAATATTTCGCGGTCGAGACCGAACATCGCACATTGGTGGACGCGATGAATGGCGCCGACATATTCCTCGGTCTCTCCGCACCGGGCACCGTGACCGGCGATATGGTCAAGACGATGGCGGACAAACCGATCATCATGGCGCTCGCCAATCCGACGCCCGAGATCATGCCGGAAGAGGCGCAAAAGGCGCGCCCGGACGTGATCATGGGGACAGGCCGCTCGGACTTTCCGAACCAGGTCAACAACGTGCTGTGTTTTCCGTTCATTTTCCGAGGCGCGCTCGATTGCGGTGCGACGACGATCAACGAGGAAATGAAAATCGCCTGCATAAAGGCGTTGGCCGACCTGGCGATTGCCGAAAGCTCGGACATCGTACAGGCGGCGTTCGGTGGGAAATCGGTTACCTTCGGACCGGAAAAGCTGTTGCCGAAACCCTTCGATCCGCGCCTCATCCTCGAAATTGCGCCCGCGGTGGCGAAAGCGGCGATGGACAGCGGTGTCGCGACACGGCCGATCGAGGATTTCGACCAGTATCGCCGTAAGCTTTCGGCATTCGTATATCGCTCAGGACAGGCGATGCGGCCGGTATTCGAGAAGGCGCGGACCGACCCGAAACGCGTGGTATACGCCGAAGGTGAAGATGTGCGCGTCCTGCGTGCGGTGCAGATGGCCGTTGATGATGGTTTGGCACGGCCGATCGTGATCGGTCGCCGCGCCGTCGTCGAAGCGCAGATGAAGGAACTCGGTTTGCGCGTTGAAATCGGCAAGGAAGTCGAACTGGTCGATCCGCAGGATGATTCACGCTACGGCGATTATTGGCGTCACTATCTCGAACTTACGGTTCGCAACGGCGTCACGCCGAACCGGGCGCGTGAGTTGGTGCGCACCAATTCGACGGTCATCGGTGCCTTGATGGTAAGCCGTGGCGACGCGGACGCGCTAATTTGCGGAACTTATGGTCAGTACAAGGGCCATTTGGACCATCTGCGCCAGATTATTGGCAAGGCCGATGGGATCGGCGAAGTATCCGGCCTCAGCCTCGTGATCCTGCCGCAAGGGACATATTTTGTCGCCGATACCCATGTGTCGTTGGATCCGTCGGCGGAAGCTCTCGCCGAGATGGTTCGTCTCGCGGCGGTCGAGGTGCGGCGATTCGGGATCGAGCCGAAGGTCGCATTGATGTCCCATTCCAATTTCGGGACGAGCAATGCTGAATCCGCGCTCAAGATGCGCAAGGCTGTGGCGCTGTTGCATGCCAGCGATCCCGATCTCGAGGTCGAAGGCGAGATGCATACCGATTCTGCGGTCAGCGCCAATATCCGCGACCGCGTATTCCCGGAATCGCGGCTGAACGGCAACGCCAATCTGCTGGTCGCGCCGACCTTGGATTCCGCGAATATCGCCTTCAATCTACTGAAGACGGTGGGCGAGGGACTTTCGGTGGGACCGATGCTGGTCGGCATGGCGGCGCCCGTACATGTCGTCACGCAGTCGGTTACCACGCGCGGAATCATGAACATGACCGCCTACGCCGTGGTCGACGCCCAGGGACGCTGAAACGACCAAGACGGAAACGCCCAACGGGAGCATGCCGATGGCAGAGTTGGGTGAAAACAGGCGCGCGGACGAGGACGAGCTGGAAGGCCTGTACGGCGTTACCGGCGATCTCGTCCGCGAGACTCTAGCTGCGATCGGCGCTGGGGACAGCGAGCGGCTGAAGGCGCTCACCGCGCCGTTGCATGCGGCCGACATGGCCGACCTGTTCCAGGCTTTGTCCGGTCATAACCGCGCCTTGCTGGAAGATTACCTGGGCGAGAGTCTCGATGCCGAGGTCTTCGTCCATCTCGATGAGGCGGTGCGCGAAGATCTCATCGACGACCTCGACTCCGCAGAACTCGTGAAAGTCGTCAGTGAACTGGACAGCGACGACGCTGTCGAACTGATCGAAGAATTGGAGGATGACGAGAAGCGAGCGCTGCTGGAAAGCGTCCCGCCGGGCGACCGCGTCCTCTACGAAGAAGCGCTGGGCTATCCGGAAGATAGCGCCGGGCGGCTCATGCGCCGCGAATACGCGGCGGTGCCGTCCATCTGGAATGTCGGCGAAACAATCGACTATTTGCGGGCCGATCCGGATGTGCCGGAGGCGTTCTACGGGTTGTTCGTTGTCGGTCCGGACAACAAACCGCTCGGCGTCGTCATGGCCAACCGGCTGCTGCGGTCGCAGCGGCCGGTGCCGGTGACCGAGATCATGGAACCGGAGATCAGGCTGATCCCGGGAACCATGGACCAGGAGGATGTGGCTTTTCTGTTCCGGCAGTACGGCTTGGTGGAAGCGGCGGTCGTCGACGAGGCGGGGCGCATCATCGGCGTCATCACGGTCGATGACGTGGTCGACGTCATCGATGAGGAGCATGAAGAGGATATGCTAAAACTCGGCGGCGTCGCGGTCGACGATCTTTACGAGGCGGTGGTCGACACCATCAAGTCACGCCTGTCCTGGCTGATCCTCAACCTGCTGACTGCAATTCTGGCCTCCATCGTCATCAGCTTCTTCCAGGCGGAGATCGAAAAGGTCGTGGCGCTCGCGGTGCTGATGCCGATCGTCGCCTCGATGGGCGGCAATGCGGGGACGCAGACCCTGACCGTTTCGGTAAGGGCATTGGCGATGAAGGAGCTGACGCCGAGCAACGCAATGCGCATCGTCGGTAAGGAAATCCTGGTCGGCGGTATCAATGGCGTCGTTTTCGCCGTGCTGATGGGGGGTATCGCGTATCTCTGGTTCTCCGATTTGCTGATTGGCATCGTGATCGGCGTCGCGATGATCGTCAATCTTCTGGTCGCCGGCATGGCCGGCATCTTGATACCGCTGGCGATCGACCGCGCCGGCGGCGACCCGGCCGTCGGGTCGAGCATCGTGTTGACCACAGTCACCGACGTCGTCGGCTTTCTGTGTTTCCTCGGCCTAGCCGCTACCGTGCTGCTTTGAATGTTGCTCCTGTAGAATGCGGGTCACCGAAAAAATATTGACGTTTACGTAAAGAATAATAAAATAATATAATGGATTCACGGTTCTCTATAGGTCAGTTGGCGCGAGAGTTCGATGTCACGACGCGGACGATCCGTTTTTACGAGGACGAGGGGCTGCTGTCGCCCTTGCGTCGCGGACAGACGCGCTTGTTCGATCAACGCGACCGGACCCGATTGAAGCTCATTCTGCGCGGTAAGCGGCTTGGATTCAGTCTCGCCGAGATCCGCGAGATCGTCGATATGTACGACGCGCCGCCGGGCGAGGCGGGACAGTTGAAAGTGCTGATCGAAAAGATCGAGGCGCGCCGGAACCGGTTGCTGCAGCAGCGTGCCGACATCGCCGTGGCCTTGCGCGAATTGGACGGCGTATCCGCGCGCTGCACGGAGAGGCTCGCCGCGATGGAGCGGGTGACAGCAGACGAAAACCGCGCATAATCGGGACGTTCAATACAAGGAGTTGCGTCAATGATTCCCAACGAATTTCCGGGGCTCGACTTTCACCTGGGCGAAACGGCGGACCTGTTGCGCGATTCGGTGCGCAGCTTCGTCGCCGACAAGGTCGCCCCGCGCGCAGCGGAGATCGACCGCTCCAACGAATTCCCGATCGACCTGTGGCCGGAATTGGGCGCGCTGGGCCTGCATGGCATTACGGTGGACGAGGCCTATGGCGGTTCGGCGATGGGCTACACGGAGCATGTCATCGCGGTGGAGGAGGTGAGCCGCGCCTCCGGGTCGGTCGGTCTGTCCTACGGCGCGCACTCGAATCTGTGCATCAATCAGATCCACCGCAACGGGACGGAGGAGCAAAAGCAGCGATACTTGCCGAAACTGGTCTCCGGCGAGCATGTTGGCGCGCTGGCGATGAGCGAGCCGAATGCGGGTTCCGACGTGGTATCGATGAAAACCCGCGCCGAGGCTAAGGGCGACCGCTACATCCTGAACGGCGGCAAGATGTGGATTACCAACGGCCCCGTTGCCGATACGCTGGTTGTCTATGCCAAGACCGATCCGGATGCGGGTAAGCGCGGCATCACGGCATTTCTGATCGAAAAGGGCTTCAAAGGGTTCCGGACCGCGAACAAGCTCGACAAGCTGGGCATGCGCGGCTCGGACACCTGCGAGCTGATCTTCGAGGATTGCGAGGTCCCGGCGGAGAACGTTTTGGGCGCAGTCGGCGCCGGCGTCAACGTATTGATGAGCGGTCTCGATTACGAACGGCTTGTCCTGTCCGGCGGTCCGCTGGGCATCATGCAGGCCTGCATGGACGTCGTCATGCCCTATGTTCATGACCGCGAGCAGTTCGGCGAGCCGATTGGCAATTTCCAGCTGATGCAGGGAAAATTGGCCGACATGTATACGACGATGAACGCGGCCAAGGCTTACGTCTACGCCGTTGCTCAGGCTTGCGACCGCGGCGATACCACGCGCAAGGACGCCGCCGGCGCGATCCTCTATGCCTCGGAAAAGGCGACCTGGATGGCGCTCGAGGCGATCCAGTGCCTCGGCGGCAACGGCTACATGAACGAATTCCCCACCGGCCGCCTGCTGCGCGACGCCAAACTGTACGAAATCGGCGCCGGCACCAGCGAAATCCGCCGCATGCTGATCGGCCGCGAACTGTTTTTGGAGACGGCCTGATGACGGACAAACTGAAGAAACCCGCGCTCGATCCGGTGAATTTGAAACCCCGGATCGGTGCCAGCTATCCCGCGCAGTTCCAAGCGCTATGCGCGGCGCGCGAGAAGCGCGCGCTCGGCGACCCGCTGGGGCTGACGAATTTCGGCGTCAATCTGGTCACCTTGAAGCCGGGATCGGGATCCGCGGAACGGCATTGGCATTCCCGCCAGGACGAACTCGTCTACGTGCTCGAGGGCGAGCTGACCTTGATCACCGACGCCGGCGAGCAAGTGCTGGGACCGGGCATGGTCGCTGGATTTCCGGCCGGTGTCGCGGACGGTCATCAGGTGGTCAACAAGGGCACGTCGGACGCCCGTTATCTGGAGATCGGCGACCGGACGGCGGGCGACGAGGTGGCCTATCCAGACATCGACCTGGCCGGCAAGAGCGTCGACGGCGCCTTCAGGTTCTTCGCCAAGGACGGCACGCCTTATTAGGAGAGAGCGATGGCGCTTGAAATGAAGACCGGCTGCATGAAATGCGAGGCCGCTCTGGAGCATATGGGCGAGGCCTGGATCTGCTCCTACGAATGCACTTTCTGCACACCGTGCACGACGGAAATGAATCACACCTGCCCGAATTGCGGCGGCGAACTGCTGCGACGGCCACGTCGGCAACCGCGAGACTGAGCGGAGGACGCGTACCATGACCACTGATCTTATGATGCTGACCTGGAGCGCGGCGCTGTGCGCGCTGCTCTGGGTTCCCTATATCCTTGCGCGGATCGGCGCCTGGGGGTTGATCGATACCGTCGGTTATCCCGACGCGCCGCCGTCGGTGCCGGCCTGGTCCGCACGGACCCTTAAGGCGCATAACAATCTGGTCGAAAACCTGGTGCCGTTCACGGCGCTGGTATTGGTGGCCCATGTCGGCGGGATGGCCAATGAGGCGACCGCGCTTGGGGCGACGATCTTCTTCTGGTCCCGCGTCGTGCACGCGGCGGTCTATATCTTCGCCATCCCCTGGGTACGGACCTTGGCGTTTGTCGGAGGGTTCGTCGGCATGGTGATGATCTTTTTCGAGATTATCGGCCTGTAACATATGCCGACCGTCCTGATCACCGGTGCGAGCCGCGGCATCGGCCGCGGTTTCGTGGAGCGTTTCGGCGAGGCCGGCTGGCGGGTGATTTCGACCTGCCGCGACCCGGCGTCGGCGGAGCTCCCCGGCGAGGTACATCCGCTCGACGTGACGGATTCCTCGTCGGTAAAAGGCCTGGCTGCAGCCTTGGATGGCGAGCCGATCGACCTGTTGCTGAACAATGCCGGCATCTATGGGCCGCTGTCCTATGGGTTGGGGGAGATCGACTATGACGCGTGGGCCGAGGTCGTCGCCGTCGATGCGCTGGCCCCTATCCGAATTGCGGAGGCGCTGGTCGGTAACGTCGCCGCGTCCGAGCGCAAGTTGATGGTTTTCATCTCCTCGATGATGGGCAGCATCACGCAGACCAATTCCGGCGACGCGATGATCTACCGCTCGGCCAAGGCGTGTCTCAATGCGGCGGTGAATGTGCTCGGCAACGGCCTGCGGTCCCGCGGTATCGCCTGCGTGCTGTTCCACCCCGGCTGGGTCCGTACCGATATGGGGGGAGCATCGGCGGCGATCGATGCGAAGACCAGCGTGCGCGGCATGTTCAACGTGATCGACCGGCTAAAGCCGGAGGACAACGGCCGCTTCATCAATTACGACGGCTTCGACATTCCTTGGTAGGAAGTTTGGATACGCGATGATCCCCACCGAAGAGCAAGGCATGGTCCGCGATATGGCACGGGCCTTCGCGGAGGAGAAACTGGCGCCGTACGCCGCCGATTGGGACCGCGAGGCGGCGTTTCCGGCCGCGGCAATTCGCGAGATGGGGACGCTCGGTCTGATGGGGATGCTGGTTCCGCCGGAATGGGGCGGGGCGGGATCGGATCACGTCGCCTACGCCATGGCGGTGGAGGAGATCGCTGCCGGCGATGGGGCCTGTTCCACGATCATGAGCGTGCACAATTCCGTCGCCTGCATGCCGATCCATCGTTTCGGCAGCGACGAGCAGAAGGAGCGGTTCCTGAAGCCGCTGGCGCGCGGCGAAATGCTGGGCGGCTTCGCCTTGACCGAACCGGAGGCGGGCTCGGACGCCGCCGCAATCCGTACCCGCGCCGCGCGCGACGGCAACCGCTGGGTGTTGAACGGCACCAAGCAATTCATCACCAGCGGCAAGAACGGCAATGCGATCGTGACTTTCGCCGTCACTGACCCGGACGCCGGCAAGCGCGGTATTTCCGCCTTTATCGTGCCGACCGATACGCCGGGTTACCAGGTCGCTTCGGTGGAGCGCAAACTGGGCCAGAAGGCTTCGGACACTTGCCAGCTGCGCTTCGAGGACATGGTGCTGACGCCGGACCTGATGCTGGGTGAGGAAGGGGCGGGCTATAAGATCGCCCTGTCGAATCTGGAAGGCGGCCGCATCGGCATCGCCAGCCAAGCGATTGGCATGGCGCGCGCCGCTTATGAGGCGGCGTTGCGCTACGCCGGCGAGCGCGAGAGCATGGGTACGACGATCATAAACCATCAGGCCGTCGGCTTCCGTCTGGCAGACATGGCGACCAAGATCGAAGCCGCCCGTCAGCTTACCCTGCACGCCGCCGCTCTGCGCGACGACGGCCGGCCCTGCCTGAAGGAAGCCGCGATGGCCAAGCTTTTCGCAACGGAGATGGCTGAGACGGTCTGTTCCGACGCAATTCAGACGCATGGCGGCGTCGGCTACCTGGAGGACTTCCCGGTCGCCCGAATCTACCGCGATGTGCGGGTCTGCAAGATCTACGAGGGCACGAGCGACATCCAGCGCCTGGTCATCGGGCGGGAGATCGCAAAGGGGTGAAGTGGTGCGGTGCTGCTGCCGCTACGGTTCCGGCGCGACGATAATGCGGTCCATGGTGTAACGCTTTTCTCAGTCATCGATGGTCTGTTTGACGATTTGCATCTTGAACCTGCGATCGATAGCGAGCCACCGGTCGCGTAAGACCGGCGCGACACCGCATTCGTCGAGGGTCTCGGTCAGGATGGTGTGGCGCAGCTCGAAATGCGCTTCGGTGATGAACATGTGCTGATGCGCGCCATCGGGGAAGCGGCCGCCGTAGAGGCGCGGGCCGCCGAATTGAGCGGCCATGAAGTCGCTCTGCTGGTCCTCCTGATGATCCCGATTCTTGTCCGCGAAAAATGCCCCCAGGACAGGATGGAAGAACACCTTGTCGTAGAAGCGCTTGTGCACCCGTTCCAGGCACTCACGGCCACCGAGGGCATCGTAAAGCGACGGCGCAGTCGTAGGGGATGGCTTCGGAACGGCTGTTTCGGCCCGCATGATGGCTCCCCATCGGAAAATGTCGCGGTGATGTCCCGCCTGCATTGGTGGCTGGACGATACGGCGCTGGCGTGAAGAAGCGCTTAACGGCGGTCGGGAGATCGCGAAGGGCAAATATTGGGTTCTGACCCCTTTCGGCAAGCTTGAGTTTTCCCAAACCACATTGCCGTCGGGATATGATTTGCGTGCCGTTGCGGAGGGCGGCATGATCCCATTCACGCGGCTATGGAGGGAGGACAGGGATGGTTGCCTACTGGCTGGCGCGGGCCCACATCGTGGACTCGGTCGATTACAAAAAGTACACGGATCTTGTGCCCGGGATCTTGTCGAAATTTGGCGGCAAGGTGCTCGCCCGCGGTGGACCGTTTCGGATTCTCGAAGGCCCTGAGAAATTCGAGCGCCACATCGTCGTCGAATTTCCGTCCATGGAACAAGCCATCGCCTGCCATCAGTCCCCCGAATATCAGGAAGCGGCATCCTTCAGGTTGGGGGGAGCGGGAATCAATGAACTGGTGATTGTCCAAAGCGGCGATGCCACCGTATAAACCGCTATTCTATCCTGAGCGGCCTGAGGGCGGCCATAGCGGCAATTCTTACGTGTCCGCGTGGGTCGATTTGGATATGATCGCGCACCTTTCACCAACTACTACGGAAATCAGCCCCGCATGACGGTCATCAAATCCACGCTTAAGCCCCGCGCCAAGGACTTCAAGGAGAACGCCGCCGCGCTTGAGGCGCTGGTCGCCGATCTGCGGGAGAAGACGGAAACCGCCGCGCTCGGCGGCAGTGAGGCGTCGCGGGAGCGGCATGTGGCGCGGGGCAAGATGCTGGCGCGCGAGCGGGTGCGGGCGTTGTGCGATCCGGGGGCGCCGTTCCTCGAGCTGTCGCCACTCGCGGCTTACGGCATGTATGAGGATAATATCGCCGCGTCCGGCATCGTCACTGGCGTGGGGTTGGTGTCGGGTACGGAATGCATCATCGTCGCCAACGACGCGACGGTGAAGGGCGGCACCTATTACCCGATCACCGTGAAGAAGCACCTGCGCGCGCAGGAAATCGCGAGAGAGAACAACCTGCCTTGCCTTTACCTGGTCGATTCGGGCGGCGCCAACTTGCCGCAGCAGGACGGCATCTTTCCCGACCGGGAGCATTTCGGGCGCATCTTTTACAACCAGGCGACGCTCAGCGGACTCGGCATCCCACAGATCGCCGCCGTCATGGGTTCTTGCACCGCGGGCGGCGCCTATGTGCCGGCGATGTCGGACGAATCGATTATCGTCAAGGGCAGCGGCACCATCTTCCTCGGCGGCCCGCCGTTGGTGAAGGCGGCTACCGGCGAGGTCGTTTCGGCCGAGGCGCTGGGCGGCGCCGACCTGCATTCGCGCACCTCCGGCGTGACCGATCACTTCGCGGTCGACGACGCGCACGCGCTGGCGATCGCCCGCAACATCGTCGGAAATCTGAACCGGACCAAGCCGGCGCAGCTCGCTGTGCGGCCGCCGGCCGAACCGTTATACCCGGCCGAGGAGCTGTACGGCGTCATCCCGACCGACCCGCGCAAGCCCTACGACGTCCGTGAAATTATCGCCCGCATCGTCGACGGAAGCGAACTGGACGAGTTCAAACAGCTCTACGGCACAACGGTGGTCTGCGGTTTCGCGCATCTCCACGGCTACCCGGTTGGCATTATCGCCAACAACGGGATTTTGTTCTCCGAATCAGCGCTCAAGGCGACGCATTTCATCGAGCTGTGCTGCCAGCGCGGCATCCCGCTGATTTTCCTGCAGAATATCGCCGGCTTCATGGTCGGCGAGAAGTACGAGGCGGGCGGTATTGCAAAGGACGGGGCGAAGATGGTGACGGCGGTCGCGTGCGCCAAGGTACCGAAATTCACCGTCATCATCGGCGGTTCGTTCGGGGCAGGCAATTACGGCATGTGCGGCCGGGCCTATTCGCCGCGCTTCCTGTGGATGTGGCCGAACGCGCGGATCTCGGTCATGGGCGGCGAGCAGGCGGCGAGCGTCTTGGCGACGGTCAGGCGAGACGCGCTGGAGGGGCGCGGCGAGGCGTGGAGCGCGGAAGACGAAGAAGCCTTCAAGGCGCCAATTCGCGAACAGTACGAGCACGAGGGACACCCTTATTATGCGACCGCGCGGCTCTGGGACGACGGCGTTATCGATCCGGCGGAGACAAGGCGCGTGCTCGGCCTCGGCATCTCGACCGCCCTCAACAAGCCGATTGAACCGACCCGGTTCGGCGTTTTCCGGATGTAGCCGGCACAGCGCCGTTATCGACGGCGTTGGTCCTCGCCTTCAGCGTCTTGGTAGTGGCTGGCAAGATCGAATGGGAAATTCGCGTTGCCCGTGTCGCCGGTACCCTGTTTCGCGAAGGCCAAGGCGCCCTGACGGCCGGCCAAGGGGCCGCTTGTAGGCGCGACAGGCTGGAAGCGCACGTCGTTTCGCGCCGTGATGCCGCGGATCCAGATATTGTCTAAAAGAGTGAACACCTGTGTCTGGTTCAGGGATACGCCAGGCTTTTCGCAGTAATAGCCGAACAGCGCCTTGCCGTTGCGCAATTGCGGGTCGTCGTCCTTTAGATCCCATTCAATGAAGAAGCCTACGCAATCCCGGCCGACATCGCTCAATCGGAAATGCCGATAGAAATAGGCGCCGAGCGGCGCGCCTGTCTGACCCTCTTGCCCCCAGACAATCGGGTGCTTGTTGGCGATATTCCAGGTCTGCACCATCGGTACGACGGGGTAGTTGTAGTCGAGTGCGATGCTGTCCCGTTCGTTTGCCGCGACATAGATGATTTCGGCCTGGGCGCCGTCGCCCTCGAACAGCACATATTCCTCGTGCTGCCAGATATCTGTGAAGACGACGTGCTTCGAAGGGGTGTTCTTGAAGGCCGGCGCGGTGAACAGGACATAGGCGCTGTTGCTGCCGGCCCAAGCGACCGTGGGATATGTCGTTTGGTTTGTCTGGCACCCGGCGAGCGCGACCGTAATCATCAGAAGTGCTGCGGCGCCGGAGTGTTGGATCAAAGGATTCATAGCGATCATTCCTTTCGCTTCGCCCTCCCCACATAGATATGAACGGCGGAGACGGAAACAAGCCGAGATCGCGTCAATAACTAGTCGGTCGTGAAGTATTCTCAACGTATTGATTGGATGTGATATTTGTAGATTGAGGCGCTGGTTTATTTGCAAGAAACTGGCGCGTATGGCGTGAAAACCTTGCAAATTGCGTTTCGCTTTCAGGCGTGATTCACTGG
>JAKZTB010000300.1:0-4898 GCA_047517345.1 Alphaproteobacteria bacterium | reverse complement strand
AGCGCGGCATCTCCGCCCAGCCTACCCCCCTGACGATCCTTCTGCTGTCCCATCGTCATCAGCGAATCCCCCAGTCAAATCAGAACGTCAAAGAATCAGACCAGGCCGCTTGTGTCCAGTGCCAACTTCGTCAACGGGCTGCTAAGATGCTATCTGGTCTGATAGGAGGGCTCGATGGCCGACAGCGATCAGCTAGACCGCACATTTCATTTCATTATGCAGCATTTCGTTGGGACGGGACGCGCTCCGCATTTCACCGATATTGCCAGAGAGTTTGACGTATCGCCTGCCGATGGCCAGCGTCTGTTGCACGATGTGATGGCGTTGGGACTGCCGAATTGGCTTTTTCCGGACACCGATCTGATCGTTTCCTTCGCACCGTTCAACAATCTACCGACTCACTATCGCGTCAGCGTCGACGGCGAGCAGAATTGGTTCGCGCAATGCGGATTGGAATCGACCGCCATTTCCTGGCTATTTCCCGGCCAGTCCGTACAAGTCGACGCGCCCTGTCTGGCGACGGGGGAGCCGCTGAGACTCGTTATGAGAGACGGTGAAGTAGAAGGCGCAACGCCGGAAAGCATGTGTATTTATGTAGAACTGCCGTTTGCATGCTGGTCCGCGAATTTGCCATTTGCTTGAAGTGGCATGAATCTCTTTCGGTCGAAAGAGGATGTTCTGAACTGGGCGGAATTCAAACCGGGTACCGAAGACGGCATCTTGCCGTTACCGGTCGCGGCAAAGTTGCTGAGCACGCCGCGGCACAGCGGACGTCTAGATCCGCATTACATGTCGAAGGTACCGGAAACGACAACGGTATTTTTCGAGCATCTCGCGAAGATGACTAATAACTCTGCATATTGGTCTCCTAAACAAGGGTAACGTTCGATTGCCGAGCACGGTAAGAGCGTTACCGCATCACCATACGCTTGCAGCACGTTGTAAACAGCGCCTGGAGGTCGGAATCTCTTTTGGTTTTGCTTTTACCCGCCCTAGGCTATAATAAATTCTAACGTTTGTTAGGTAAATTTCGATAGGAAGGAATTGGTCAATGGCCAAAAAGCCGATCTCCGCGGACTCGCACATCACGGAGCCGCCGAATTGCTATATCGATTACATCGACCCCAAATACCGCGATATCGCGCCGCATATCGTATCGGACGAACGGCTTGGCGATATTTACAGGATCGACGGCATTGATACGCCGATCCCGTTGAGTCTCATCGCCGCGGCCGGGAAGGATCCCTCGGAATTGAGCACGCACGGCGGCGTATTCGAAGAGTTGCATCGGGGTGGCTGGGACCCGATAGCGCGCGAGGCGGACCAGGACCGGGACGGAGTCGTTGCAGAAATCATTTACCCTTCCGTCGGTATGATGCTCTGCAACCATCCCGACTTTGCCTACAAGCGCGCCTGCTTCGATGCCTATAACCGCTGGCTTCAGGAATTCTGCGACGGCTTGCCGAACCGCCTGTTCGGTATGCCGCAGATCGCCATGGCGTCGCCGGAAGAGGGTATCGAGGAAGTCCGCAAGGCCAAGGAGATGGGCTTCAAGGGCGTCATGCTCGTCGGCATGCCGCAGCATGAAGATTATCACCATCCCGACTACGATCCGTTCTACGAGGCGGTCGTCGATATGGAGATGCCGATCTCCTTTCACATCCTGACGTCGCGAGCGGACGCACTGAAGGATTACCGGGGGCCGAAGATCAACAGCTTCCTGTCGATTATCCGGGGCAACCAGGACATCATCGGCACATTCATCTTCGGCGGCGTGTTCGAGCGCCATCCGAATCTGAAACTGGTCTGTGTCGAAGCCGACGCGGGCTGGGCGCCGCACTACATGTACCGCATGGACCACGCCTACAAACGGCACCGCTATTGGCTGAAATGCGACGAGTTGGAGCGGTTGCCGAGCGCGTATTTTCGCGAGAACGTCTACATGACGTTCCAGGACGATTGGTCGGCTTTCCAATTGCGCGACCATATGAATATCGACCGGCTGATGTGGGCTAACGACTTTCCGCACAGTGACGCGACGTGGCCGTGGAGCCAGGAAATGCTGGCAGAACATGCCGCCGACTTGACCGAAGCGGAACGCGACCGCGTGCTTCACGACAACGTTTCGGAACTCTACGGATTGCAGGTCGCGTAGGCACTGCGGCAGAATGAAGGGACATGACGTACGATTTGAAGATCGTCGGCGGAACGATCGTCGACGGCAGCGGAAAGAACCGCTACGAAGGCGATATCGGCATATCCGGCGGCCACATCGTCGCACTCGGCAATGCGCCGGACGATGCCACGGAAACGATCGATGCCGCGGGCGCCGTCGTATCGCCGGGTTTTGTCGACATCCACACCCACTACGACGCACAGGTCATTTGGGACCGTAAATTGTCCATCTCGCCCTGGCACGGCGTTACGACGGCGGTCATCGGCAATTGCGGTTTCGGGGTAGCGCCGACGCGCGCCGAACATCGCGACCTTATCGTCCGCACGCTGGAAAAAGTGGAAGGCATGAGCGTCGACACCTTGAACGAAGGCCTCGGCGCGGATTGACCATTCGAGACGTTCCCGGAATATCTCGACGCTATCGACGCGGCCGGCATATCGATCAATGTCGGTGTCCTGCTCGGACATACGCCGCTGCGCATGTATGTCATGGGCGAAGCGGCGACGGAACGTGCCGCCACCGACGAAGAAATCGAAAGAATGAGCGCTATCGTATGCGAAGCGATGCAAGCCGGCGCTGTCGGGTTCGCGACGTTGCGCGCGTCGACCCATGTCGCCTACGATGGGCGGCTGGTGCCGAGCCGGGTATGCGACGTCGAAGAGATATTTGCCCTTGCCAGGGCCATGAGCGCGGCGGGCGGCGGCCTTCTCGAGGCGACGGCAGGCCGTGGATTGTTCCTCGACGAGTATGCCGAGCTGGCGAAGATACCGGGCTGCACGGTGTCCTGGACGGCACTGCTGGCCGGCCTCGCCTTGGGTAAGGGCGACCATGTAGAGCAGCTCGCGAAATCGGAAGAGATGGTCGCCGCCGGTCTTAGGGTCTATCCGCAAGTGACTCCGAGGCCGCTGAATTTCGAGTATCAGTTCAAGGAACCGTTCCTGTTCGAAGCGATGTCGATGTTCAAACCGATCTCGGCAGCCGATTTCGAAGGGAAGAAACGGCTGTACCGGGATTGCAAATTTCGGGCGGCATTTCGGGAGAAGATGGAGACGGTCCGAAAGTCGTTCCGCTCGTCGTTCGAGAAGACCGTTATTTCGCAATGCCTCGCGGAACCCGGTCTCGACGAACAACCTCTATTCGATATCGCGGCGGCGCGCGGCGAGGCGCCCACCGACCTCGCGTTGGATCTTTCGCTGGTGGACAATCTCGCAACGCGGTTCCAGATGCCGGTCGCAAACCATGACGAGGACGAGGTCGAACCGCTGTTGAAAAGCGCAAGTACGGTAATCGGTCTGTCCGATGCCGGCGCCCATGCGAGCCAATTGTGCGATGCCTGTTTGCCGATCTATTTCTTGAGCCGCTGGGTCCGCGAAAAACGAACCTTCACGTTGGAGGAGGCGGTCAGAATGCTGACGTCGCGGTCGGCCGAAGTCGCCGGGCTGGCCGATCGCGGCTTGCTCGCGGAAGGCCGGCCGGCGGACGTCACAATTTTCGATCCGGAAACGGTCGGTGCGGGGCCGTTGCAACGCGTTTACGACTTTCCCGGTGGCGCCGACCGCTTAATCTCTCGCGAATCCGGCATTCGCGCGGTTATCGTAAACGGCGTTCCGATCCGCAAGGAAGGCGTTGATGTGTTGGCGGACGATCAGGAATTGCCAGGAGGCGTCCTGCGCAGGAAGCGTGCTGCCGGATAGGCATTAGCGAAGCTGCTTGCCGCTGGCGCCTTCGAAAAACAGAGTGCAAAATTTTTCGGCCAGATAGGTCGTGGACTCTTGCTTGGGGTCGTACCAATCGATCGTCCAGTTCAGCGTGCCGAGCAGGAAAAGGCGGGCGATACTGATATCGATGTCTTCGGCGATGTCGCCGGACCGCTTCGCGGCGTCGAACAATCCGTTCCAATATTCGGAATAGGCCCGCCGAACCGCTTTGTTGCGGTTTTGCGTGATGCGCGATACGTGGCGGAAATTTTGAATGTTGGCCGAAGTATAGTCGCTGTACCGCAGCAAGGTGTACAAATGCGTCGCGACCGCAGTCTCTATGCGCTCTCGTGCACTCGCCTTACCCGGTAATTCGCCAACGGACTTTTCGACGGCCTCGTAAACGACCCGGATTCCACGATCCAGAACTTCGTCCAGGATCTGGTCCTTAGATTTGAAATAGTAATAAATGCTGCCAGCCTCGATCTTCGCCAGGCTGGCAATTTGTCGCTGCGTCGTTGCGTTGTATCCCTGAGTGCTGAACAGCTTCGCCGCCGCATCCAATATCGTTTGTCTCGTCCGGTCCGATTTTCGCAGCTGTTGCCGCCGTCCGGCGCTTTGGGTCGGGCTGGTCATTTTCTAGCAGTCATCGGTTCGGAGGGATCCTACAACGCGAACCGGGTAATTAGCCGAATTCGAGTTGGTGAAAAAGCTGATTCGACTCAACGCACTTAATCGAAAGCGTTCGTGCTTGCCTCACGTGCATGCACTGCCCATTTTCGAAATCGATAAAATTTAAGTAAATATCCTTAAATTTCGGTAATTAGTTTAAATAAAGACTGTTTGTTATTTACTATAATAAAAGTATTTGCAAGTAGTTTCTAGCCTATCCGGTTAACGCCCATGACCGCTACATGTAGGGTGCCGCCACTCTCCCGAGTAAAGCTCGGCATAGGTTGGAGCAGAGGTGTCGCCCGCGATGCCGAGCAATGAGCGGAAGGCGTTGAACGGGTAGAACCGCCTGT
>JAKZTB010000299.1:0-7314 GCA_047517345.1 Alphaproteobacteria bacterium | reverse complement strand
TTGCTGTCCTGTCTCATCCTGGCGTTTTTGCGCCCTTCGCTTGATGAACACGATCGCGGCAATTGCGATCGCGATGGCGACGAGGATCATCCAGAAGCCGTCTTGCGGAACCGGCAGCGGGCCGAACAATCCTTCGATGTTCAAATAGAAAGTATCGAATACGTTGATGCTATCGCGCTTGCTCGGTAGCGTGCCGAGGACGGCAAAATACCAAAAGAGGAGTTGCAGCAGGAGCGGAATATTGCGCAGCGTTTCGACGTAACAATAGGCCAATCGGGAAACCAGCCAGTTTGGCGAAAGCCTGAGGACGCCGACGGTAAAACCGATGACCGTCGCAATGATGATACCGGTGAACGCGACAAGCAGTGTATTTAGAACACCGACGATCAGGACAGTGCCGTGCGTCGCCTTTGAGGGATCATAGGTCAGGAACGGGGACATGCCGACGTCGAAACCCGCCGGCGAAAAGAGGAATCCGAATCCGGACGCGATGCCGCGCTCTTTCAGGTTCGCTGCCGTGTTGGTGATGAAATAACCGGCGACGGCAAGGAGGCCGATAACAACTATCGCCTGGTAAATAATCGCCCGTTTTTTGGGGTCATTCCAAAAACTGGCGCTTGGGGCGCTGCCTTCGATTTCGCTACTGGCCGCCATCTCGCACTCCTTCAAAGACGAATTCGGAGGTGCGGTCGCGTGTTCATCCGCGACTCCGTGCCGTCAAACCATCAAAACGGGATCAGCCGGCGCGAAGGCCGGCTGATCTGTTTCGTTTGTCCTAGCGGAACGGAGGTGCGTAGAGAAGACCGCCCTTGGACCATAATTGGTTCAAGCCACGGGCCAATTTCAGCGGTGTCTTGAGGCCGACATGGCGCTCATAGACTTCGCCGTAATTGCCGACCGTCTTGACGATCTGATAGCCCCAATCCTTACGGACGCCCAGTTGCTCGCCCAGCTTGCCTTCTACGCCGAGAAAACGCAGAACTTCCGGGTTCTTCGAACTCTTCATCTGGTCAACGTTTTTCGACGTGATGCCGAGTTCCTCGGATACGATCAGCGCGAAGAGTGTCCAGCGCGCGACGTCGCCCCATTCGGACTGGCCGTGACGTACGACCGGGCCAAGCGGTTCTTTCGAAACGACTTCTGGCAGGACCATATGGTCGTCCGGCTTCTTCAAGAGTGAGCGCTGCGCGGCGAGACCGGAACGGTCCGTCGTGTAGACGTCGCAACGGCCGGCGTCGTAAGCGGCGCGGATTTCATCGGCCTTCTCGAAGACGACCGACTTGAACTTCATGCTGGTCGCCCGGAAAAAGTCAGCGAGGTTGAGTTCGGTCGTCGTACCGGTCTGGATGCAAACCGATGCGCCATCGAGCTCTTTAGCGCTCTTGACGCCCAAATTCTTGCGGACCATGAAGCCCTGGCCGTCGGTGTAGTTCGAACCGATGAATTCAAGGCCAAGATTGACGTCGCGCGTAAAGGTCCAGGTCGTGTTCCGCGCGAGAACGTCGATTTCGCCGGATTGCAGTGCCGTGAAGCGTTCCTTGGACGTTAGCGGCGTATATTTTACCTTGTCCGGATCGCCAAAAATTGCGGCCGCCATGGAACGGCAGAAATCGACGTCGAAGCCTTCCCACTTACCTTTGTCGTTTGGCGCGGAAAAGCCGGTCAGACCGGTATTCACGCCGCACTGCAGAAAGCCTTTTTTCTTGACGTCGTCGAGGATCCCCGCGCTGGCGGCCCCCGCGATCGTCAACATGGCGGTTGCGGCCGCCGCTGTGAGGATTGATTTTACCATCATCTCCCAATTCTCCTGTTTATTGTCAGTCTTAATAAAACACCGCGGTTGCAGGTTGGGTCAGTTAAACAGCGTTTGAAACAAAAGCCAATCGTCGATTCACTGTTTCAGCTAAAAAATTCAACGAATTTACTGTGCCTTAGCAGCAACTATGACGGTATGGGGATCGGCAAAGTCGATTTTTGCAAACGCTTGTTTCTTCGCACGTTTGCTGTGGTGGAAGTGACTGTCTTCGCGTGTCGCTTCAAGCAACGGTTTCAGGTCTGCCGCACGCCGGCAAATGTTGCAAAGCAGTCCACGATTCCGACGCGTTATACGATACTCGTTGGCCAGGTCCGCATCAGATGTTCGCCGACACCGTTGGTCAACCGCAAACGGTGCACTTCCAGCATGTTAATGAGATGCTGACGGGTCTCTTGTGGCTTGATGACGTCCTGCGCCTCGTACATGGCGGCGAGTTCCCAAGGTGCTGCGTCGCGTTGCAGTTCCGCCACCCGCTGCTTGAACAACTCCGGATCGTCTTCATGCTTCAGCCCGAAGACCACATTGACGCCGGTATGCGGATCCATGAAACCGACATCGGCAGTCGGCCACATTGCCATCTCGTCCGAGCCCTTGTTACCGGCCATGTTGATGTATGCTTGACCGTAGCTCTTGCGCAGGATGACGGAGATCTTCGGTACGGTGCAGAGCGACAGCGCGTTCATCCAGTTGATGATCTTGCCCGGTGCCGCCTTGCGTTCACCCTCGACGCCGATCAGGAAACCCGGGACGTCGACCAGCATGACGATCGGGATATTGAATGAATCGCAAAACACCAGGAAGCTCGCCGCCTTGCTGCAGCCGTCCGGATCGGCGGCGCCGCCCTTGTATAATGGATTGCTCGCCAAAAACCCGACCGTCTGGCCGTTGAGCCGCGCCAGCGTGGTCAGCACCGACCGGCCATAGCGGGGTTTCATCTCGAACAGGCTGTCGCGGTCGGCGATGACCTCGACCACGTGGCGCATGTTGTAAACCTTCTGGCGTGCCTCGGGAACGATGTCGACAATGCGCTCGATCGTAATTTCGGAGCCGCTCGGCACCGCGTGGACGGGCGGCGCCTCCAAGCGGTGGCTCGGTAGATAGGATAGGAACCGTTTGCAGATATCGAGCGCTTCCTCATCGGTATCGACTGCGGTGTCGACCAGGCCGCTGGTCGAAGTGTGCATCTTCCAGCCACCCAGCTCTTCGTTCGAGACCGGTTGATTGATCGCCATCGAGGTGACGCGGCTGCTGGCGACGGCCATCGTCGCGCCCCTGCGCATGACCACGAAATCCGACATGCAGGCGTACCAGGTCGACGACCCGTAGCAGTCGCCGAGCTGTGCGGTGATCCAGGGCGTCTCGCGCATGCGGCGGTACTCGTAGGGGTCTTGCGCGATGATGACGCGGCCCTGCGCGCCCATTCGGTCGGGCATGCGCGACCCGGACGACTCGCCGATCCACACCAACGGCATGCCGCGCTTGTTCGCGACATCCTTGATGTGCTTCATCTTCTTCAAATTGACCAGCGCGCTGGAAGCGCCCATGACCGAGAAGTCGTTGGAGACGCTGCCGACCCAGCGCCCGTCGATCTTGCCGTAGCCCGCGATTTTGCCGTCCGCCGGAGCTTTGTCGCGAACCTCCGGGCGGGACGCCGTGGCCAGCATGCCGGACTCGACGAACGTTCCCTTGTCGAACAGATAGTCGAGCCGCTCCCGTGCATTCAGCAGCCCGGCGTTCTTCATCCGATCGAGGATTTCGGGTTTGCCCATTTTCAGGACCTTGGCGCGGCGTTCGTCCAAATCCTTGTTGATGTCGGCGAATGGCATTGGCGGTTCCTTGGTCTTTCAGTGATTGTCGCCTACGGAAGGCGGTATTTCTCGATGACTTCTTCGTTCAGTTCGATGCCGAGGCCCGGTTTGTCCTCGATTTCGAGATAACCGTCCTTGAACGATTTGATCGGCAGTTCGCAGAGATCCCAATGCAACGGATTGTGCTGCTCCTTGTTCCAGTCGCTCTGCATGTACTCGTAGATGAGGAAGTTCGGCGCGTAGGTCGCAAGGTGCAGCGACACCGTCATGATGATATTGGACGAGCTACCGGTATGCGGCGCGTACTGCACGTGAAAGGCGGAGGCCATGTCCGCGATCTTGCGCGCTTCCGTAATACCGCCGGCGCGCGCCGCATCATGTTGCACGATGTCGATCGCGTCGCGTTTGAAGAAACGGGCGAAACTGAAGCGGTTGAAATCGGCCTCTCCCGTGGCGATGCGGATGCCGAGCTTGTTTTTCAGATAGGCGTAGCCGTCGATGTCGTCCGGCGCCAAAGGCTCTTCGTACCAAAACAGGTCGAGCGCTTCGAGCGCCTGACCGACTTGCAGTGCGGTTTTCAGGTCGTGCCCGTAGCCGCAATTGACATCGGCCATCAGTGTCACGTCGTCGCCGGCATGGGCTTTGATCTGCTCGACCGTTTTCAATTCGCCGCGCCAATTCATCGGGTCCTTGCCGATCTTGATCTTCATCGCGTTGAAACCGTTCGCTTTGTGCTTGTCGATTTCATCGCGCAGGATCGCGATATCGCGCAGCCGCAATGACGACGCGTAAGTCCAAAGCTTCGGGTTCGTTTTCCCGCCGAGCAGCCGCCAGACGGGGACGCCCGCCGACTTGCCCCAAACGTCCCAAAGTGCGGTGTCGATACCGGCCATTGCCTCCAAGTAAAAGCCCTTGTGATGCCCGCGGTTGATCATGACCGACCACAGCAGGTCCCAGAGATACTCGACGTCGCGTGGATCCTTGCCGATCAGCAGCGGCTTCACGTAATGGACGATGTCGCGCAGGGCGGTACCGGACAGGCGGGTCATGCACTCGCCGACACCGGAGATCCCGTCATCGGTGTGGATGCGGACCAGGACGGAGCGGTACTCCTTGAAAACGACGCCGGCGACCTCGTCGGCACGCGGCATGCTGATCGGCGCCGCGATCTGTTTTTCCATCGGCACGGCGAGCGCGATCGCTTCGACATCCGTGATTTTCATCGAATTCGTCCTGTTGGGTCGCGGGCGCTCTCGACGCCGGACGGTGCGTCAATGATACTGTTTGCCGACGCAACGGCAAGGTGGTTGGCATGCAAGAGGAAATTCGAAACGTCCTGGTCGTGGGGCCCGAAACGATGGGGCGCGGGATCGCGAATACGTTCGTGCGTGGCGGCCACAATGTCACGGTGTTGAGCCGTCATCCGGCTAAAGTCGCGCCGTTCGAGGGACCGGTGACGGTGAGCGGTACGCTGCCGGAAGACGCCCCGGATTTCGTCATTGAAACGATCGTCGAGGATATGGACGCCAAGCAGGCGCTCTTCGCGCGGATCGAGGCGAAGTATGACGGCACGCCGATCCTTGCGACAAACACCTCCGGTCTTTCGCTTGACGCGATGGCGGCGCGACTATCCCATCCCGAGCGGTTCATCGGCGTTCATTACCTGCAGCCGCCAGACGCCTTGCCCCTGGTCGAGGTGATACGGGTCGAATCGACAACCGATGCGGTACTCGATGCGGTAAAATCGACGCTCGAACGCAATGGGCAAGGCGCCCTTGTTTTGAGCAAGCCTGTTCCCGGTTTCCTCCTCAACCGGTTGCAGCATGCGATGATGCACGAAGCGTTGGCGATGATCGAAGACGGGGTATGTACGGCAGCGGATGTCGACGATTGCCTCAAGCGAGCGCTTGCCCCGCGGATGTGCCTGACCGGTTTGATTGAACAAAAGGATATCAGCGGCTTGCAGGTTACCGCCGCGACGCACCGGAATCTGATTCCAGACCTGCACCACACGAATACACCGGTCGCCTTGCTTCAGGATAAGGTTGCCGACGGCGATCTCGGTGTCTCGACCGGCATAGGATTTTACGACTGGCGGGAGCGCGATGTGGCGGCGTACAAACGTCAAGTAGCTGTTAAACTTTCGCGAATCCTTGATATTCTAGTGTCCTGATCGTGAAATTCAAATGATTGAATTTCTCGTGAATCAGCGCGCTACTATTTGAATCTAGTGTGATTCATATCCAGAATCTCGCCGCATTCAATGCGGCGAACTTCAGAATCATCACACTAGCGGAACCGTAATGTATTTTGGCTGGCGAACTTTGGATAAGCGATGGCCTATGATTTAAGCAATATCCGGTTTCTGGTCGTTGACCCGACTGCCTTCCGCCGCATGCTGACCTGCGACGTATTGAAAGCCATCGGTATCGAGCAAATTGCGGTTGCGAGTGATGGCAGTAAAGCCTTCGGTATATTCCGCAACGAATTGTTCGATATCGTTATCGCAGAACAGTTTATGGTGCCTTTGGATGGCCTCGACCTCACCCGAATGATCCGCACCAGCGCGGAGAGTCCGAATGCCACGGTGCCGATTCTGATGCTCACGTCATCGCCGCGCGTGAAGGACATCGTTGCCGCACGGGATTGCGGCGTAACCGAATTCATGGTGATGCCGTTCTCCGTCACCAGCCTCTACAACCGGTTGGTTAACATCATCGAAAATCCGCGCGAATTTGTGACGGAGGGAGACAATTTCGGTCCGGACCGCCGCAGAACCGTGAAGGAATTTCTCGGCGATGATCAACGCGTCCCCGACGAGTAGGGAGGCATGGTTATGCCGGAAAACGGCACCGCTTGGGTTCGTTTCGATTGGCCGCTAACGAACCGGACATTCGACGCCTCTATCGCCGAGGGATATCGGTTACGACCGGCGAACAGCGGCGATCTCGACGCGATGCGCGCGGTCGTCGCATCGGCATATCGATCCGACCCGCAATGGGCCGGAATGACGGTTGAGATCGAACGGCGTGTGATGGCGCGGGTCGGCGCCCGGATCGCCTATCCCGACGCGCATTTCTTGTTGGCGGAATAGGATGAGCGTGTCGTCGGCCTCAATGGCGTCGCCCTCGCAAGCGAAACGAATATGAACCTGATCACCGGTATTTGTGTGGATCCGGCGCATCAAGGCTGCGGTCTCGGTTCGGCATTGTTGGGCGGCTCGTTGGCGTGGCTGCGCGATAACGGATTGACCATGGCAACCGTTACCACGGCTGCCGACGCGATCGCCGCGAAAGTCTACGCCCGTTTCGGTGCGGTTCGGACGATTAACGTCGAATATTCGGACCCGCCGTCGTCGTAAGGCCTGTTGAAATCTTTGTCCGCATTAACGGAACGAAAACCGTAAATCCGTAAACTGCCCGTCGATGAGCCGTGCTTTGGCAAATCTGAGGAATATCACCACACAAGAGGATTGCGTCACGCTGCAGACTTCTGAAAATCGACGGTTTGCCCGACGCAGTGGCTTACGATCTGAGCAATCTCCGAATTTTGACGGGGCGGTAAAAAGTCGATTCCTCATGAGAGTCGGCTGGGTTATAATTGTGCATGTTTACTTTACGCGACCGACGGACCGGAGAATTGTTTGATCGCTGGTCCGATTTCGGGGACAAACGTCGGCGCCTGATGGAG
>JAKZTB010000298.1:0-16698 GCA_047517345.1 Alphaproteobacteria bacterium | reverse complement strand
CAAACGTATCGCCATCCTGGCATTGCATCTGGAGAGCAACCGCTTCGCACCGCCCGTCGCCCGCGGCGATTTCGAGGAGAAGGTGCTGCTGTACGGCGACGAGATCCTCGCCGATGCGGCACGCGAACACCCGCGGATGGTGGGCACGATGACCGGCTTCATCCACGCCATGAACGAAGCCGGCCCCTGGACCCCGGTCCCGATCGTCAACGCCGACGCCGGTGCGGCGGGACCGATCGACCACGACTTCTTTCTCGAACTGAAGGCGGATATGCGCGAACGGCTGGAAACCGCGATGCCGCTCGACGCCGTCTATTTCGGCGAGCACGGCGCCGCGATCTCGACGGAAATACCGGACCCGGATGGCGAGCTGTTCCAAATGGCGCGCGATATCGTCGGCCCCGACGTACCGGTCGTCTCGACCCTGGATCTGCACGCCAACATTTCCGAAGAAATGGTCGCCGCGACTGACGCGCTGATCATTTACCGCACCAACCCGCATGTCGATCAGTACGAACGCGGTGTCGAAGCCGCCGGCGCGATGCAGGAGCTGCTGGGCAACGTCCGGGCGACGACCGCCTTCATCCGCCTGCCCATCGTGGCGCCGCAGGTGACCCAGCTCACCGCGAGCGGCCCTTATGGCGAGATCATCGATTACGGCCAGACCCTGATCGACGATACGGTCATGAACATCTCCATCGCCGGCGGCTTCACCTATGGCGACACGCCGCACAACGGCATGGCGTTCCTGGTCACGACGCGGGACGATATGGCGAAGGCGCAATCGCTCTGCCGCGACCTCGCCGAGCGCGTCTGGCGCTACCGGGAGAGATTCACGCCGAGCCTCACCACGCTGGAGGACAGCATCGAAGGCGCCGTCGCGCGGGGCGTGGACCCGTCCCTCCCCGCCGTCATCATCGCCGACGTTGCCGACAATCCGGGCGGCGGCGGACGCGGCAATACGGCCTGGCTGCTAGAGGGTCTGTATGAGGCCGGCGCGAAGGGCGTAATCCTGGGCGTCTTCAATGACGCGGCGCTGGCAGCGGAGGCGCACGAGCTCGGCGTCGGCGCCTCATTCGAGGCCAATTTCAACCGCGACGAGACCGATCAGTACTCCAAACCGTTTGCGGCGGAAGCGACCGTCCTCACCGTATCGGACGGCAACATCGTCGGCCGCGACCCGGGTTCGCGAAAGGGCATGGCGATCAATCTCGGCCTGACTGCCGCCCTGCAAATCGGCACGGTGACCGTGATCGTCATATCGATCCGCCAGCAATGCATCGATCCGGGCTACTTCGAAAACTTCGGGGTCGATGTCGCCGCCGCACGGACCGTTGTCGTCAAGTCGCGCGGCCATTTCCGAGCCGGGTTCCTGCCCTTTTTCCCACCGGAACGGGTCGTCGAATGCGACGCGCCGGGCCTGACGTCACCGAACCTGGAGAATTTCGACTGGACCGGTTTCAAGCGGCCAATTTATCCGCTCGATCGGGACGCAGACTGGTCGCCGCCGGACTGGTAGGCTGCATTTCGGGAGGGAGAAACAATATGGCGAAAAAACGGGTCCTCGTCACCGGCGCCGCCGGAACGATATCGAGCCAGATCCTGCCGGCGTTCCGGGAGCGTTACGATCTCGTCCTGCTCGACGCGAAACCATTGGGCGACAATGAAATCATCCAAGCGGACATTTCCAATCCCTATCTCGATACATTCCGCGAGCATTTCAAGGGCATCGACGCCGTCGTGCACAACGTCCGCTCGACGCAACCCGGCATTAAGACCAGCGCGCCGCGGCAATGGCTTGCCGAACGCCCCGGATCGGAAAACCCGGACGGCTATTTCGTCGAACGGCGCAGTGTCGACATGGCCTTCAACGTCTACCGTCTGGCGCTGGAGGAAGCCATCCCGCGGGTCGTCGTCGCCTCCTCCAACCACGCCGCCTACTGGTATGAGACGAAACTCCACAGCGGCACACTGGACACGATCGGCCCGGAGACCTTTCCGCTGTCTGACAATTTCTACGGTTGGGCCAAGGCGACCTACGAGCATCTCGGCTTTTTGTTTGCGACCGGACGGTTCGGCAGCATGGTCGAAAATGTGCAGATCCGCATCGGCGCACCGCGACCGATCCGCGGCAGCGATTTCGACGGCGACGAGGTCAGCCACAAGCGCGATCTGGGCGCCTATATCAGCCCGCGCGACATGGCCCAGCTCTACATGAAATCGATCGAGACCGAGGATATCCGAAACGCCGACGGCGTCCCGTTCCAGATTTTCTACGGCATCTCCAACAACACGCGCGCCTTCTGGAGCATCGCCAACGCACGAGAGGTGATCGGTTACGCGCCGGAAGACGATTCCGAACAGGAATTCACCACTGATATAAGCGCGCATATTAAAACGAACGGTCGCACGCTTTGACCGCGCCCAAATAAAGGGGAGACATTCGATGGACTTGAAACTGGCGGCGCAATCGACGCTTCCGGAAGGTGCCGGATCGGCGACCTTGATCGGCCGCGTTTGGCGGCCAGACATGGACGGACCGTCGGTTGTCGTGCTGCGCGACGGCGACCTCGTGGACATCACCGGTTCCGAGCCGACAATGACCGACTTGCTCAACGCTTACGCACCCGCAGCGACGGCGCACGATGCGGACGGCGAGGTGCTGGGTTCAGCGGAATCGATCATCGCCAACAGCGCCGCCGACGCCCGCGATTCTGCCCTGCCTTGGCTGCTGTCGCCTGTGGACCTGTCGGCCCTGAAGGCGGCGGGCGTCACCTTCGTCGACAGCATGCTGGAGCGCGTCATCGAGGAGCGCGCCGAGGGCGACCCGCAGGAAGCCGAGGCGATCCGCAAGGTGATCAAGGGCGCGATCGGCGACGACCTTGCCGCCATCGTCCCGGGCTCGCCGGAGGCGGCACAGTTGAAGGAAGCGCTGATCGCGCGCGAACTGTGGTCGCAATATCTCGAAGTCGGTATCGGCCCCGACGCGGAGGTCTTCACCAAGGCGCAACCGATGTCTGCGATCGGCACCGGCGCGGAGATCGGCCTGCACCCGAAATCGACTTGGAACAATCCGGAGCCGGAGATCGTCTTGATCCTCAACGCCACCGGCGCCATCGTCGGCGCCAGCCTGGGCAACGACGTCAATCTGCGCGACTTCGAAGGCCGCAGCGCCCTGTTGCTCAGCAAGGCGAAGGACAACAACGCGTCCTGCGCCATCGGTCCCCTCATAAGGTTGCTGGACGACGGCTACGGCCTCGACGACATCCGTCAGGCGGAAATCTCCCTCACAATCGCCGGCGACGACGGTTTCCTGCTCGAAGGCGTCAGTGAGTTGACCCGTATCAGCCGCGACATCGAGGACCTCGCCGGGCAAACCCTGAACGCAACGCACCAGTACCCGGACGGCGCGGCGCTGTTCACCGGCACCGCCTTCGCCCCCACCAAGGACCGCGACACGCCGGGCGAAGGCTTCACCCACAAGCCGGGCGACCTGGTGACCATCGCCAGCCCGAAGCTGGGTAGCCTGGTCAACCGGGTGACGACGAGCGACAAGGCGCCGCCGTGGGACTTCGGAACGGCGGCGCTGATGCGCAATTTGGCGGGACGGGGGGTGTTGTAGTCTGAAGACGGATGACACCACCTTGTCATCCCGGTCCAGGCGCGAAGCGCCGTAGAACCGGGAACCAGTCTGCGCAGGTGTTGCTGGCGAGCTGGACCCCGGATCGGCGCGGCCCTGCCGCTTGTCCGCGGTGAAAAGAAGTGTGTTTGTCGAAATTTGAAATGGATATCGCAATGAAAACCATCCTCATGACCGGCGCGGCAGGCGGGATCGGGACGTATCTGCGGCCCGAGCTCAAGGACAAGTACGCGCTCCGCCTGTCGGACCGCGACTCGATCGACGATCTCGGCGACGACGAGACCTTCATGCAAGCGGAGCTGACCGATCTCGACGCGCTCTGCGCCGCGATGGAGGGCGTCGACGGAATCCTGCATTTCGGCGGACACGCCAGCGAAGGGGAATGGGAGGCGATTCTCGACGCCAACATCATCGGTATGCGCAACATCTACGAAGCGGCACGCCTCTCAAGCGTCAAACGCGTCATCTGGGCGAGTTCGAACCATGCCGTGGGCTTCTACCGCCGCGACCAGACCATCGACCACACCGTCTATCCCAAACCGGACAGCCGCTACGGCGTTTCCAAGGTCTTCGGCGAGGCGATGGGCAGCTTGTATGTCGACAAATACGGCCTCGAAGTGGTCAATCTGCGTATCGGCAATGTCGGCGTCAAGCCGATCGACAAGCGCCGCCTGGCCATCTGGATCAGCCCGCGCGACCTGGCGCAGCTCTGTTCGATCGGCCTCGACCATCCGGATATCCGCTTCGAGATCTTCTACGGCGCCTCCGACAACGCCCGCGGCTGGTGGGACAATTCCAACGCCGAAAGGTTCGGCTACCGTCCGCAGGACCGCAGCGAAGATTATGCGGAAGAGGTCCTGGCCATCGAACCGCCGACCTCGCCCGACGATCCGGACGAGATCTATCAGGGCGGTGCGTTCGTGTCGTCCGAAGCAGGCGGCGGCGCACCCCGGTCGGAGACCGTTAAGACGTAAAGCTCTTTAGTCGGTGTCGAACAGTGCCAAGTCGATCGCATCGCCCATTTTGCAATAGCCGAGGTCGCTGGGATGGAGCCCGTCGCCGCAGTCGTAGATCGGTAGCATTTGGGTCGGGCTATCGGGGTCGCGCAAGGCCAAATCGAAATCCGCGGCACCGTCCAACATTTCGCTTTCGCGGATCCAATCGTTAAATGCGACACGATGCGTCTCGCGCGTCGGGTTCCATGCGCCAGCCATGAACGTCTCGTTACCGAACGGTGTCAGCGTCGCCGCAATCAGTCTAATCCCCTGCGTATTTGCCCGTAATGCCATCTGTTTAAGTCCGGCGATCATCGCGTCCGCCGTAGCTTCCTGCTCGGGCAGGCCGATCCGGTTGCGCAAATCGTTGGTGCCCAGCATGACGACGGCGTGGGTCACGCCGGGTTGGGCCAGAACGTCGCGGTCGAAGCGCCGTAGCCCGCTGTCGCCGCGCATATCGTGCAGTATCCGGTTTCCCCCCAGGCCCTGGTTCATCACCCCGAGCGGCCGGCCACCCTTCCGGTCAGTCAGGCGACGGGCGAGCTGGTCGGGCCAGCGGCTGTAAGTATCGTGGGTCGAGATATTGGCATCGGTCAGCGAGTCGCCGAGCGCGACGACACCGCCAGCTTCCCGCGTTGCCAAAACATCGACGCCGCTGACGAAGTACCACTCGTCGGTAATTTTACCGACGGGCATGATTGTTTCGGCGGAGAATTCGCCCGGCGGCGAGATATAGTTGGTCTGCCGCGCGTAGCGCCCCGTGATCTGGAAACTGGTTGAAATTTCGTCCGGCAGGTGGACCGAAACGGCGAGGTCGGCCAACGGCGACACGTCAAGCTCGACCGGATCGCTGATCGCGAAGGCGCCGGCCGCGACCGTCGCCGCGCTGGACCCGCCGAAGGTGAGCTTGCGCATCGAACCCGGAACGATCGCCGGTCCGTTTTCCCGAATCCCGACGGTCGCGGCGCCGATCGACAGATTGCCGTTTCCGTAGGCGTTCGACACCCGAATTCTGATCGTGCCGCCGCCGATACTGATACGCGGGTTCATCCGCACCGTATGATTGTTCAGGTCCATCCCCGCCACGCTTGGCGCCGGTGTGGTGGTCCAGGTCCCTACCCAGTGCATCGTTTCTCGCCGATTTTCATTTGCAATTCCGTTCCTGAATTCGGGGACTTTCCGGAAGTCTACGGCCTGACACGGAACGATCCAAGCATCCCCGGCATTGGATTGTGGGCGCCAGCCCGGATAAACTTCTGGGAAGTCCCTGCCGCAAAACCAACGAAACGGAGCGCCCGTGAAATACGTCTGCTATTTCGAACGCCTGCTGGACCCCGACCTTTTCGAACGAATCCTGACCGAAGGCGGCGACATCGAACTGTCCCGGGTCGATCGCGAGATGACAGCGTCTTCGGTGGCGGAAGCCCTATGCGGCATTCACGGCTACCACACCCGCGGCGGCAGCCAACTGGTCCCCGAAAATTTCAGGATCAATCGGGAGTTCATCGCGAAATGTCCCGACCTGGTGGCGGTCTGCACCGGCGGCGCGGGATACGATGCGATCAACGTCGCCGACTGTACCGACGCCGGCATCCTGGTCGCCAACCAGGCCGGGTTGAACGCCGAGGCGGTCGCGGAACACGCGCTCGCGATGATGCTGTGCCTGACCAAGCAGATCGCGCAGGTCAATATGGCGCTGCGCCGGGACCCGGAACTGGACCGGTTCGCGTTCCGCAACAACGACATCTTCGGCAAGACGCTGGGCGTTGTGGGCTTGGGCCAGATCGGCACGCGGGTGGCGGAAATCTGCAGCGGCGCGTTCGGCATGACGGTCCTTGCGACCCATCCCCGCCTGACGCCGGAACAGGCGGAACAGCGCCATGCCCGCCTGGTCGCGCTGCCCGAACTGCTGGCGCAAGCCGACTTCGTCCTCGTCGCCTGCGGGTTGAGCGACGAAACGCGCGGCATGTTCGGCGCGGCGGAGTTCGCACGAATGAAGCCCAGCGCCTACTTCGTCACCATCGGACGCGGCGGCATCCACGACGAGGACGCGCTGGCGCGGGCGCTGGAGGCGGGCCAACTTGCCGGCGCCGGGCTCGACGTCTGGATGCAGGAACCGCCGCCGATCGATCATCCGCTGCTCAAGTTCGAGAACGTGCTGGCCTCGCCCCACATCGCCGCGGTCACCGAGGAGAGCGCGCAGAAAGCGATGACCGGCGCGGCTGCGCAGTGGCGGGAAATCTTGAGCGGCAAGGTTCCGACGCGCTTCGTCAATCCGACGGTGTGGCCGAAATACGCCGAACGTTTCGAGGCGATCATGGGGTTTGCGCCGGAGAAGCGCGGGGACACCTAGTTGTGAGTTCTCACGAGGTTGTTCATTCGATCCCGTATCCCGGTTTCTCGGCAGGAGATGGTTCACAGGCGATGCCGAAGCATCGGCAAGGGCCGTCGACGCCCCGAGAAGCCGGGATACGGGACCCGGAGGGCAGCTTCCCGAGATCACCGGCTGCGTTGTGCGACGCTTGCGATGGCCCCGCATCGCGGCGCATCGCACGCCTAACCGGTGAACTCGGGAAGCCGTCGTTGGGGTACCATATGTGTAATTCAATCCACTCGCGCGCCGATAGGCCCGAAGCATCGACGCGCTCGATTGTCTGCTCATTCGGCCAGATACTGCGCGATTTTCCAATCCAAAGGGTCGTGATTTTAATGTTCCGCGCCTCGCCCTCAACCACCCAAATCGGCACCCCCGTCTCCTGGAGCAACTGCCACGTAGACCGGCGCCAGATGCCGTCGCGCCGACCGTGTTCGCACGCTTGCAGCATCAACGCGCGCGTATAACCTTGCGGAAACTGCGGTAGCAGCACCTGCTCAGGCTCCAGCGACTGCGAGCTCGACTCGCCATCACGCAGGGCAATCGGGAAATGCGGCGCGACGAACGGAACGGCGACGCCGTGCACTGGCGCCAGATCGCGGACTTTGCGGACCAATTCTCCGGAAAATAGAGGGCGGCAAACTTCGGAAAGCAGGAGCACTGGCGCGGCCGACGCATCGACCACCCGTTCGACGGAATCCTGCCGAGTCTCGCCGCCTTCGATGACCGTCGCCACGTCACCGACTTCCGCCAGCGCCTCCGCCATATGCGACGGCGGCACGGCGACGATTACCCGATCGACATGCGGTAGCAGCCCGTCGACGGTCATGCGCAGCAGACTTCTCCCCTTCAGCCGGAGAAATGCCTTGGGTCCCTCGCCGACACCCGTTCCCAAGCCGGCGGCCAGCACCAACCCTTCGACGCTTTCATTGGTCTTCCCATCGCTCATGATTCAGTCTTCTTAGCGCACATTAAGACTGGGCCGATTTCGGATGGGAAAGCAATGACGACATCACCTGTGGCGCGGTATGGCCGCTGTCGGAGAACGCATAATCGAGGGTCTTCCGGCGTTCTTTCCGATAGTCGTCTTTGCGCAATGACGCGCTCAAAACATCGCCGAACCTCGCTTGGTTCCGCGGCGCAACGACGGGACCGTTGCGAAACGACCAGAAGGGATTGCGGGTGTCTTGCCACGACAGCGCCTCGGGGCACTCGCCCGTATTGTCGAGGAAAACGATAGGTCTGTCGAAATAGAGAAAATCGAACATCGCGCTCGTCCGATCCGTGATGAGCACATCTGCGATCCGCATCATCGGCAGATAGTCCGCCGTGAACATATCGTAGCCGAGGGCGATCCCCTTGCGCCCGCAGATGTCATGCAGGCGCCGCATCAGGACCGTCTCCTTGGCAAGATTGGGATGTAATTTGAACAGGAAGTTGTGGCGGTCGGCCGCTTCGAATTCTTCCAGCAGTTCCAGAAAGAAAGCGAGGCTGGAATATGTCAGGACCGTTTCGTCCGCATTGATCGGATGGGTCGGCATGACCAGTACGGTTTTCTTCTCGGGCACGAGAAAAGGGCAGTCCTCGGCAATCAGTTCCCGCGCCGGCCCTGATTCTAAGAAATCCTCGACGCGGAGATTTCCGGCCTGAACGAGCATGAAATGGCCCCGTGTTTTATGCGGGAACACGATCGCTGCGGCATATTCCCTTCGCTGCGGATCGACGCCGCGAAATTCGTAGAACAAATCCATATCCTTGCGGCCGAAGACGATCAACGCATCCCAGGCGTAGACGTTGTGGAAATACAGGTTCGCATCGTCGGCGAATTTGTGGCTCGTACCATGGAGCACGCGCACCAAAAGCGTTTCCGGCGGCAGGCGCGGCTGCACATTGTTGACAAACCAGCTGTAGCCGTTGGCGAATATGAGCACCGCGTACCGGCTCAGCTCGTCTAGCGCGGGCCGCATTTCGTCGCCGCCGAAAGGCAGGAAAATTACGTCCGGAAATGTACGGTGCAGCAGGGCCAGATAATCTTCCGTGGGGCCGAAGACCAGGACGGACTGGTGGTCCGTCGCCCGGACGTAGGGCAGCAGATAGTAGAGATGATGCGTCGCCGGGGCGGTAAAGAAGAACCCGAATTGATCGCCGTCAGCGAAATCGGAAGATCGGGGATCAGTACGCGTGCGCAGATCTGTAGGACCTGGCAACGATTTACTCCACGAAGCTTCCGCCCAACTCATCCTCGATGAACGCCTGGATGATCTCGTCCACCGACTCGTCCGCCTCGAAACCCAGGGCGCGGCCGCGCTCGGGGGCGAAGTGCATCGGCCAGCCGGAGACGATCGCCTGGATCGCCGGGTCCGGGTTGAAGTCGATGCGGTCGCTGACCGTCTGGCCGGCGATCCCGGTGAGCGCGTCGACCATCTCGCGGACCGAATGGGTGATACCCGGGATCGACACCGCGCGGCTCGGACCCCAGGCCTCCGCCGGCAATCCGGCGGCGCGGATGAACGCGTCGACGACGCGGCGCGGCGACAACAGCCACATGGCCTGATCCGGCGACACCGGGCAGTTTACGCGCTGGCCCTGCAGCGGCTCGCGGATGATCGAGCTCGCGAAGGTCGAGGCCGCCTTGTTCGGCTTCCCGGGGCGCACGACGACGGTCGGCAGGCGCAGCGCCCGCCCGTCGACGAAGCCTTTGCGGCTGTAGTCGTTGATCAGCAACTCGCTCGCCGCTTTCTGCGCACCGTAGGAAGTCTGCGGCGTCAGATGGGTGTCGTCGCGGATCACCTCCGGCACGGACCCGCCGAACACCGCGACGGAGCTGGCGAAGACCAACCGCGGATGGGTGCCGAGCTCACGGCAAACCTCCAGCACGGTCCGCGTGCCGCCGAGATTGACCCGCATGCCGAGATCGAAATCCGCTTCCGCGCCGGCGCTGACCACCGCGGCGAGATGAAATATCGCCTCGGTGTCGGGTGTAATTAGTGCACGCAGCTGATCGGGATCGCCGACATCGCCGGTCACCACCTCAAGCCGTGGATCGTCCGGAAACGGCGGGTCCTGTTCGCCGACATCGAATGCGATCAACGAATCGAGGGCGCCTTGCCCTTGTCCGAAATCCAAATCGTTCTTTTCGAGCAGTTTCAGCGCCAGACGGCGGCCGATGAATCCGGCGCCGCCGGTGATGACGATCTTCATGTGTTGGCTCCCTTCGCGCTTTGCGCCATCCGTGTACAGGTCCGCCAGGCCTCGATCAACGCCGTCGGATCGGCCTCCCCCTTGCCGGCGATATCGTAGGCCGTGCCGTGTGCCGGCGTGGTGACCGGAAAGGGCAAGCCGCCCAGCACGGTGATGCCGCTGCCGAAACCCATCAGCTTCATCACGATCTGGCCCTGGTCGTGATACATCGTCACGACTCCGTCATAGGCGCCGTCCCTGGCGCGCACGAATACGGTGTCCGAGGGGTACGGCCCTTCGACCGCCGCACCCGCTGCCGCCGCTTGTTCGACTGCCGGCGCGATAACGTCGATCTCCTCGCGCCCGAAATTGCCGCCGTCGCCGGCATGCGGGTTGAGGGCCGCAACCGCGAGCCGCGGCGTTCCGATACCCGAGTCGCGCAGGCTGCGGTCGAGCAGACCGATGGCGCGGACGATCCCGTCGGTGGTGATGTGGTCGGCGACGTCGCGGATGGCGACATGGCTGGTGACGCGCGACGTCCAGAGCGTGTCCAGTATGTTCAGCTCGCCGACCTCGCCGTCGAATTTCAGGTGCGATTTCAGGAACTGCATCTCGTCTTCGAAGCCAAGCCCGGCCAGATGCATCGCCTGCTTGTTGAGCGGCGCGAAAACGAAGCCGTCGATCTTCCCCGACGACGTCATCGCCGCCGCCTGGGTCAGCGCGCCCAGCACTTCCTTGCCGGCCGCCGCGGTGGCGGTGCCGATATCGGTCTCGTTGGCCGGCGCAGCCAGCGGATGAAACTCAAGCTCCCGATCGATATCGATGCCCGCAGCCTGTTGCCCGTCGCGATATACGCCGGTGTCGGCAATCAGCACCGCGTCGGTCTCGTCATGCGTCTCGGAAGCCCCTAACAGCTTGGCCGCGATCTCCGGGCCGATTCCGTTGCGGTCGCCGAGTAACAGTCCGATCCTCGGTTTCATGCCTCCTCCTTGAGTTTCTCCTCCGCCGTATCGCGGTGGCCGGTGACGATGCCGCGGCAATAGGGCACCGCTTCCGGATTCTCGACCAGCTTCGCGCCATCGACTTTATCGAACCCTGTGCTGCGCAACATGTGCCCCAGACAGTGCAGGGTCGGTACCCAATAGTTGGTCGAATTTTTGCCATACTGGCTGTCGGGATAGAACTCCATCACCATGTGCCCGTCCGGATATCCATGTCCGATGCCGCCGCGATAGGGACTATAATCGTCGAGGATGGCGGACTCGATGAAGATGGCCTGGTCGCAGACGGCCGCGAGCCTGTCGAGCGCAAGCAAGGGGTGGCGCAAATGGTACAGCACGCCAAAACAGAACACGACGTCGAAGCGGCCCATGCGCGCTTCGGAAACGTCGTAAACGCTCATCTCTTCGCGCCGGCAGCGTTCGGCAGTGAAACCGAATGCCTCGCGGCACAGGTCGAACGTGTCCCACCCGGACCGCTTGTCCTTGCCCAGATTGCCGAGAAAGTCGGAAAAGTCGTCGATCGCAACCACTTCGCGTGCGCCGCGCTTCAACGCCTCGAAGCTCCAATAGCCGTCCCACGCGCCAACGTCGAGCACCCGCAGCCCCGACATATCCTTCGGCACGCGATAGGCCGGCGGATCGATCGGCGCCCAGCCTGGCGTGGTGATATCGCCCGGCAGATCAATCTTGTGGTACCAGTACGGGATTGCCGAAACGCGCGCGGCCAACGCCACCAACGCCCTATTTCCGGTATCCTGTGAGTCCTGGGGAGCCATCTATGCGCTCACTCCGAGCGATGATCGGGTGCCGCCACGAACTGGCGGTTGCCGCATCTTACGGCGCGGCGACAATGGAATCCACGTGGGTCGTTGGCCCGTGAACGAAGAAAAACGAAGCGCCATCGCCGCAGCGGCACGCGACGCGCTGACCGCTCTGAATGCGGGTCGGGTGGAGATCGCGGCAGAGGGGTTCGAGTCCGTCCTGAAGCAAGCGCCGGACAATCCCGAGGCGCACTATTTTCTCGCCGTCATCGCCTATCAAGCGGAGCGGCTTGCGGACGCGCACGACCGGGTCCTCCGTGCGATCGGGCTTCGGCCGGACGCAGCCGATTGTCACAACCTCAACGGCTTGGTGCTGTTGGCTTTGGGGCGTCCGCAAGAGGCCTGTACAGCGCTGCGGCAGGCCCTCGACAGCGAACCGGAATTTGCCGACGCCGCAAACAATCTCGGTGCGGCGCTAGAGGCGATGGCGGCCCTCGACGAGGCCGAAGCGGCCTATCGGCGGGCAATCGACATCGATCCCGCATACGCGCAGGCCTATTGCAATCTGAGTCGAATCCTTCTCGCATCGGGCCGCCCCGCAGATGCAGAATCGGCATGCCGGGCGGCCTTGTCCACAGAACCCGATTTTCCGGACGCATTGTTCAACCTCGCCGTTGCGCAACAGCGGCAGGGTGCGACTGTCGAAGCCGAATCAACTGTCGAAATTGCCCTATCGAATACACCGCAGAATGCCGAACTTCTGCACTTTTTTGGCGTGCTACGGCATGGACACGGCAATCTGATCGATGCCGAATCCGTCTTGCGCGATGCGATCGCCTTGCAACCGCAGTTGGCCGAGGCGCACGACAACCTTGCCGGCGTCCTGCTCGATCAAGGCCGTGTGGACGATGCGGAAACCAGCTTCCGGCAAGCCCTTGCAATCAACCCGCAGGATACCCGAATACGACGGGGCTGACCGCAATCGACTACCGCATCACGGACGCCATCGCCGATCCCAGCGGGGCGGACCGGTTCGCCAGCGAAACCCTGATCCGCCTCGATGGTGGCTTCCTGTGTTATCGGCCGCCGGAGCAGGCGCCAGAAGTCGCGGCAACGCCATCCGTTCAAGCGGGACATATAACATTCGGGTCGTTCAACAATCTCCGCAAGATAACACCGGAAACCATTGAAATATGGTCGAAAATACTTCGACGAACACCGGGATCCAGGCTACTCCTCAAAGCACGCCAATTTGCCGATCCGAACACGGTAAGACGGTTTCAGCAGGCGTTCCATGCACAAAATATAGATATTTCGCGCCTCACCTTTCGAGGCAGCGTCGCGTCTCCGATCGAACATCTTCGCAGCTATGCCGACATGGACATCGCGCTCGACCCCTTTCCCTATAACGGTACGACGACCACGTGCGAGGCGCTGTGGATGGGGGTGCCGGTCGTGACGCTCGCAGGGAACAGACACGCCAGCCGCGTCGGTGCGAGTCTGCTGGCACAAGCCGGATTGCCGGAATGGACCGCGGCAAGCCGCGACGACTACGTCGATATCGCCACGCAACTGGCGCGAATGCCCGGCACGCTATCACGGAAGCGCTCCGTCTTACGCGATCAAATAGGCGACTCTCCTCTTTGCGACGGTGTCGGATTCTGCCAGCGCATGGAGACGGCGTTCGAGCGTATTTGGAACGACGAGCAAACTTGATCCGGCCTATCCGGCCGCAAGCCGCGCCTGATATTCGACCGCGGCCTTCGAGGCGGTCTTGCGGTCCCATTCCCGAAGACACAACAAAACCAAATCGACCGATCCATAGACCTCGTGCAGGATGGTTGCGAATTTCAACAACTGTTCCGGCGGCAATATGCCGAGCGCCGTAAAATCTTTGACGTAGACAGCCTCGCTCCAAAGCATCTGGCTTAACATCGCGTTGGGTTGGTCCGGGACCATCACCGGTTTGAAGGCTCGTCCGGCAAAGCCAAGAAACTTGTGAAACAGGAAGCCGTTCCGCCGCAGCGCCTGGTCGACTTCGGCGAATAACGGCTGATCTTCGTAAAGCGGCACGAACTCAACTTCGGTATGCACGACGGAAACGCCTTTCAGAAGCGCGGTCGCCCCGTCGATGACCATGCGTTCGGCCCCCTGCACATCGAGCTTCAGAAAGTCCGTACCGTCCACGCTGTCCAGATCGTCCAGAGGTACGGTCTTGACGGTCTCGCGCGAGACCACTTGCAGCAGTTCCGGAAGATTCTGGAACAGATCGACCAGCGCCGTATTGGGTTCGTAAAGCGACGACGTCATGGGCGCGCTGCATGTTCGAAACGTCGCCTCGGTTCCGTCGCCGATGAAGTATGGCAGGAAAGTTCGCCGCCCGTTGCTTTCGGCGTTCAATCGCTCGCACAAGGACCTATCCGGCTCGAAGGCGACGACATCGCAAAGATCGCGGTCGAGTAGGCCTTGGTAAACTTCTTCGTGACCTTCCACCGGCAAGGCGCCAACATCGACGACCTTGAGCCGTGGCAGCGGCTCATCGAACAGCGCATTCAGTGAAAAGGCCAGCTTGGCCATATTGCCGCTCGCTAGCCCTTTTTCGAAACGCTTGCGGCAACGTCGATTCCGGCGAGCTGTTCGTAAACCTTGACCACCGACGCATCGTCGGAGCGGCCATACCCGACCGCGGCCGCAGCCAGGAACTGCTGTAGCGCCGCGGACGCCATCGGTAATGGGAACTGCAAGCTACGCGCCGCGTCGGCGACGATTCCCAAATCTTTCGTAAAAATATCGACAACGCCACGAGGCTCGAAGTCTCCGGAAAGGATGTAGGGCACCCGCGTTTCGAAGGCGACCGAGTTCCCGCCCCCGTGGGTGATCACATCGTACACGGTCTGCGGGTCGGCACCGGCGCGTGTGGCGAGCGCGATGGCCTCCGCAGCGGCCACGACATGAACGCCGACAAGAAGCTGATTGATCATCTTCACCGATGACCCCGCACCCGCCACATCGCCGACGCGATAGACGCGACCGCCCATCGCCTTGAAAACGCCATCCGCCGCCGCCATGGCCGCATCCGATCCGGATGCTATGACAGTCAGGGTCCCATCGTCGGCGCCACGCTTGCCGCCGGTCACCGGCGCATCGATGAAAAGGTGACCCGACGCTTCCAGTCTTGCCGAAATCTCCCGTGAATGGTCCGGTGCCATGGTCGTACACATCACGACCGTCTTGCCTTTCGGCAGGGTCTCGGCGGCGCCATCCAAGCCGTACAGAACCTCTTCGGCTTGTTCGGCTGAAAAGACGCAAACGATGAGCAAGGACACGTCGGCTGCCGTCAGCGCCGGGCTCGTCGCCGCCGAGCCGCCGATCGCAACCAGCTTCGCCATGGCATCGCCATTCACGTCATAGCCGCAGACGGCATACCCCGCGTCGAGCAGGTTTTTCGACATGCCCACCCCCATCGCGCCGAGGCCGATGAATCCGATTTTCTCCGCCGTCATGAAATTCTCCCCCCTCGTCATTTGTCGAATCGATCGTATTCGACCGCATTGTCGTGAAAGAGTCTCGCGTAGGTTATCGCGATCGGCGACTTGAGCGCCAGGGGAAGCGGTTTAAGGGGCGGTTGTAGGATGCTGATGGTCTGGTGCGACGGCCTGGGCACCGGCCTGTTCGGCAAATGGCTAAAATGCGGCTGGATCGTCCGGCCGTCGTCCTCGGTTGCTGCGTCGTGCAAGAAGTTCTTCTGGATTGACCGGAAAATACGACGGCTTGAATTTCAATGTCCCGAATACGCCGAGGACCTCTCCCACGTTCCTTCCCAATGCACCCGCCGCATCGTTGGCAAACTCGGGGGTATTGATCATCAGGAAGTCCTGGTTTCTTGCGCCGCTGTCCGCAAGCATGATGGGACCCTTTACACCAAGCACCTTGATCGCCATGCCCCGGCTGCCGTTCCCCCCTTTTAGATCGGGTAATTGAAGTACCGACGCATTCGAAAAACGGATCATCGCCTTGTATGTCTTAGGCTCGGCAAACAACCCAACCCGATAGCGACTCTCGATGTATTTCAGGACCGTAAAGTCCGCGGCCACGCAGCCGTGAGACTTGGGGTGAACGCCTCTCAGAACTTTGCCTTTCTGCGGCGGAAACCTTTTACTGCGCATGCTCTGTAGCATTTTTGTGAATTTGGCGGTCTCAGCTCGATCCGCAGGCTCCCCCTCCGGAACAATCTCAAACTCGATTGGCTTTTTGTGTTCTTTAGCATCAAGCGCGGTTGGCCCCGCGCAACCGATCTAGCCGACGCCGAACCAGCCCTTGGTCGCAGGTCGTTATTCAGGATCCAGAATTTCCGATTTTCCGTGTACCGTTCCCGCGACATTTGCCACTCGAAACGAGGTATACCGGCTCATGAAAAGGTCGCGGCCCCGGCTCGTTCACGGCGTTTTCGAACGCGGTGATAATGCGGCCGGGCGATCCATGAGACCCTTCGCTCTGGTCCGGAAATACAAAGAATTTAGGCAGGAAGACAAGCATAGGTTTGCCAATTCGCGGCGGTAACGCCCGATCCAAGAAATTGCTCTCGCATACCCTATAAACATGCGTATTGGATCGTGTCCCGGCGCGTGGTGTAAGAGCGTTGCGCTCTACGCGGCTCCCGGCGGGTAGGGCCGGGACGTTCAGGCTGCCACGGTGGGCAGCGTGATGGGGACACCATCGCTCAGCGGAGCGATTGATTCCAGCGTCA
>JAKZTB010000297.1:0-17169 GCA_047517345.1 Alphaproteobacteria bacterium | reverse complement strand
CGGGGCGGACGTGGAGCCAGACGGGCAAGCCCGGGCTGGCTTTTATCGATTGTTTCGGATCGATAGCGGAGAAGAAGAGGAATTTGCGGGTCCACCCGCGGGTGTAGCTCAACGGTAGAGCCCCAGCCTTCCAAGCTGGTTGTGTGGGTTCGATTCCCATCACCCGCTCCAAGGTTTCTTCTTTCGCGTTGTTTCGGGCAAGCGCCAGGCAGCGCGAGGGCAAGGAAGAAGACGGGCGAAAAGATCGTTTCTGTCGCGAAGGCGACGCGAGAGATACAGGATTAAGGGAACGGAAGCATGGCGAAAGCGAAATTCGAGCGTACGAAGCCGCACTGCAATGTCGGTACGATTGGTCACGTTGACCATGGCAAGACGACGTTGACGGCGGCGATCACGAAGGTCTTGGCGGCGGTGGGCGGTGCGGAGTTTACGGACTATGCGTCGATCGACAAGGCGCCGGAAGAGAAGGCGCGCGGGATCACGATCAACACGGCGCATGTCGAGTACGAGACGGCGAAGCGTCACTACGCGCATGTGGATTGCCCGGGCCATGCGGATTACGTGAAGAACATGATCACGGGCGCGGCGCAGATGGACGGCGCGATTTTGGTGGTTTCGGCGGCGGACGGTCCGATGCCGCAGACACGCGAGCACATTCTTCTG
The DNA here is from genome assembly GCA_047517345.1 of Alphaproteobacteria bacterium. Lineage (GTDB taxonomy): Bacteria > Pseudomonadota > Alphaproteobacteria > UBA8366. Next base: position 16,506 of record JAKZTB010000297.1, on the reverse strand, counting down.
GCGCGCCAGGTTGGGGTTCCGGCGATCGTGGTATACCTGAACAAGGTGGATCAGGTTGACGACGAGGAGTTGTTGGAGCTTGTCGAGCTGGAGGTTCGGGAGCTTCTGTCGATCTACGATTTTCCGGGCGACGACATTCCGGTTATTTGCGGTTCCGCGTTGGCGGCGCTCGAGGGCGGCGACGCGGTGACGGGAGATCAGTCGATCGAGGCGCTTATGACGGCGGTTGACGATTACATTCCGCAGCCGGACCGTCCGGTTGACCGTCCGTTCCTGATGCCGATCGAGGACGTATTCTCGATATCGGGGCGCGGTACGGTTGTGACGGGTCGGATCGAGACGGGCGTCGTGCATACGGGCGACGAGATTGAGATTGTCGGGATCAAGGAGACGTCGAAGACGACGTGCACGGGTGTCGAGATGTTCCGCAAGATCCTGGACGAGGGTCAGGCGGGCGACAATATCGGGGCGCTGCTGCGCGGGGTTGGGCGTGAGGAAGTCGAGCGGGGCCAGGTTTTGGCGGCGCCGGGATCGATCACGCCGCACACGAGGTTCACGTGCGAGTGCTACATCCTGACGAAGGACGAGGGCGGCCGTCACACGCCGTTTTTCTCGAACTACCGTCCGCAGTTTTATTTCCGGACGACGGACGTGACGGGCTCGGTGGTGTTGCCGGAAGGCACTGAGATGGTGATGCCGGGTGACAATGTGGCGATGGAAGTATCGCTGATTGCGCCGATTGCGATGGACGAAGGCCTGCGCTTTGCGATCCGCGAAGGCGGCCGCACCGTCGGCGCCGGCGTCGTCGCAAGCATCGTCGAATAGAAGACGCTGGAACAATTTGGCTTAATTTTAGGGGTATAGCTCAGTTGGTAGAGCGTCGGTCTCCAAAACCGAAGGTCCTGGGTTCGAGCCCTAGTGCCCCTGCCAATAATTATGAGCTTGCTTTGATGGAATCTGGAAAACGGGCATAGCAAAATGGCGAAGACGAATCCCGCATTGTTTATGCGTCAGGTCCGCCAGGAAGTCAGCAAGGTCACCTGGCCGAGCCGGAAAGAGACCGCTATCACCACCGCGATGGTCTTCGTGATGGTGACGTTGGCGGCGTTGTTCTTCCTAGTCGCCGACCAGATCATCTCGCTGGGCATTCAACAAATCCTCGGGCTTGGAGCGTAGCCATGGCAAAACGTTGGTATGTCGTGCACGTCTATTCGGGTTTCGAGAAGAAGGTCGCGCAATCGATCGAGGAGCAGGCTCAGTTAAAAGACATGGAGGATCTCGTTGGGGAGGTTCTCGTGCCGACCGAAGAGGTTGTGGAAATGCGCCGCGGCTCGAAGGTGAGCAGCGAACGCAAGTTCTTCCCGGGCTATATCCTCGTCAATATGGATATGACCGACGAATCGTGGCACCTCATCATGAACACGTCGAAGGTGACGGGATTTCTCGGCAGCGGCGGTAAGCCGTCACCGATCTCCGATGCGGAAGCGCAACGAATCCTGCATCAGGTAAAAGAAGGTGTGGAGCGGCCGAAGCCCTCGGTCACCTTCGATATCGGCGAACAGGTCCGGGTCAGCGATGGTCCGTTCCAATCGTTCAACGGCTATGTCGAGGAAGTCGACGAAGACAAGGCCAGGCTCAAGGTGTCGGTTTCGATCTTCGGACGGGCGACGCCTGTCGATCTGGAATACGCCCAGGTCGAAAAACTTTAGTGCAATCGTGCGGGAGGTGAGCCAGCACCGTACCGCGCGGCCGAATTCGAAAGGTAGAACATGGCAAAGAAGATTAGCGGTTATATAAAGCTGCAGATTCCGGCTGGACAAGCCAACCCCTCGCCGCCGGTAGGACCGGCGCTCGGGCAGGCCGGTCTGAACATCATGGAATTCTGCAAGTCGTTCAATGCGCATACGCAGAATGTGGATCAAGGTACGCCGATACCGGTGGTCATTACGGCCTACGGCGATCGCTCGTTCTCGTTCATCACTAAAACGCCGCCCGCGTCCTTTTTCCTGCGCAAGGCCGCAGGATTGGACAAAGGGGCGAACGAGCCGGGTCGTGAAGTCGTCGGCACCGTGACCCGGGCGCAACTGCGCGAGATTGCCGAAACGAAAATGGTGGATCTCAATGCGAATGATGTCGAGGCGGCCATGAAGATCATCGCGGGTTCGGCCCGGTCGATGGGCCTCGAAGTAGCGGGGTAAGAGAAATGAGTGCGAAAAATAGCAAACGACGTAAGGGAATGGCCGACATACTCGAGCCGGGTAAGCGAATTCCGGTCGAAGACGCGGTGAAGGCCCTTAAAGAATGTGCGAGTGCCAAGTTCGACGAGACGGTGGAAGTCTCGATGAATCTCGGTATCGATCCGCGTCATGCGGACCAACAGGTGCGCGGCGTCGTGCAATTGCCGCATGGCACAGGCAAAACGGTCCGCGTCGCGGTCTTCGCCAAGGGCGATAAGGCCGATGAGGCGAAAGCCGCAGGCGCCGATATCGTCGGCGCCGAAGATTTGGCCGAACGCATTCAAGGTGGCGAGATGGATTTTGACCGCTGCGTCGCGACGCCGGATATGATGCCAATCGTCGGACGCCTCGGCAAAGTGCTTGGCCCGCGCGGGCTGATGCCGAATCCGAAGCTCGGAACGGTTACGCCCGACGTCGGAACGGCGGTTAAAGCCGCCAAGGGCGGCGAGGTCACCTTCCGCGCGGAGAAAGCCGGTGTCATTCATGCCGGAATCGGCAAGGCAAGTTTTTCCGAAGAGCAGTTGTCGGAAAACCTGCGGGCCTTCGTCAAGGCGATATCCAGCGCCAAGCCCAGCGGGGCGAAAGGCACCTATATCAAGAAGGTTTCGATTTCCTCCACCATGGGCCCTGGAATGACGGTGGAGATCGGCAGCGCGACGGGCGCTGCCTAAGCGAACACGCCGGGCGGTTCTGCCGCCCGCGTTGTTGCGGCCAGCCGAGTATATGGCTTGTCGCGAACTGTCCGAGATTGCAGGCGCCGCTTTAACCGGCGGTTTAATTGGGAAACCGGCCCGCATGAGACAGGAGGTCGAGAGTCGCACCGGCGATGCCGGAATGGCTTGAACCTCTCGGACAGGAGAGTCGGATGCGGTGTTTGATATGCCGCATTCATCCTGAAACGGCCGCGCCCTGCGATGGGGCGGCCAAACGATCGGAGACAAAAAGTGGACCGATCACGTAAAGAAGCGCTCGTTGCTGAATTGCATCAGACGTTCGAGGACACGAACCTGGTCGTCGTGACCCAACAATCCGGGTTGACGGTTCAGGAAGTGACCGCGCTTCGCAGTCAAATGCGCGAGGTGGGCGCCAGTTTTCGGGTGACCAAAAACCGGCTGGCCAAGATCGCGTTGCAAGGGACGAAGTTCGAACCGCTGATCGACTCTTTTACGGGGCCGACGGCGATCGCCGTGTCGGAGGATCCGGTTGCTGCCGCAAGGGTGGCTGTCGGATTTGCCAACAAAAACGACAAGCTGACAATCGTCGGCGGCGCGTTGGGCGAAAAAGTCCTGGACGTCGAAGACGTCAAGGCTTTGGCAAAACTTCCGTCACTCGATGAACTGCGCGGCAAGATCGTCGGCCTGCTGCAGGCACCGGCCGGCAAAATCGTTGGCGTATTGAACGCGCCAGCGGGTCAGCTCGCCCGTGTCTTTGGTGCTTATGGCAGCACGGAATGAAGCAACGACGCGAAACCGAAAACCGAGACATTCAAGCCAAGGAGTTGAACAATGCCTGATTTGGAGAAAATAGCAGAGGACCTGTCCGCGTTGACGGTTCTCGAAGCCGCAGATCTATCGAAATTGCTCGAAGAGAAATGGGGCGTTTCGGCAGCGGCCCCCGTGGCGGTTGCCGCGGCACCGGGTGCGGCAGACGCCGGCGAAGCGGCCGAGGAGCAGACCGAATTCGATGTCATCCTCGCTTCATACGGTGAGAAGAAGATCAACGTTATCAAGGAAGTCCGTGCGATGACGGGACTTGGTCTGAAGGAAGCCAAAGATTTGGTCGAAGGTGCGCCGAAGGCAGTCAAGGAAGGCGTCTCCAAGGACGAAGGCGAAGAACTGAAGAAAAAGCTCGAGGAAGCAGGCGCTACGGTTGAGCTCAAGTAGAACCAAAGGGCCTATAGAAGTGACGAGGGGCGCGCCGTTTGGCGCCGCCCCGCGGTGTGCTGGTGCCGCGCGTTCCCGACGCGGGGTTTCCGGAAGCTCATGTCAGGTAAGACGAGGATAAATTATGGCGAAGTCGTTCACGGCTCGGAAGCGTATTCGGAAGAGTTTCGGTCGGATCACAGAGGTTGCGCCTCTGCCCAACCTTATCGAGGTTCAGAAGGCCTCTTACGATACATTTCTCTTGCAGCGCGAAGACGAGAATTCGCGCCTCGAAGAAGTGTTCAAATCGGTTTTCCCGATCCGTGATTTCTCCGAGCGGTCACAGCTTGAGTTCGTTCGCTATGAACTCGAAACGCCGAAATACGACGTCGAGGAGTGCCAGCAACGCGGCATGACCTATGGCGCACCGCTGAAGGTGACTCTGCGACTCGTCGTCTGGGACGTTGACGAGGAAACCGGCGCCAAATCGATCCGCGATATCAAGGAACAGGACGTCTATATGGGCGACATGCCGCTCATGACACCAAACGGCACGTTCATCGTTAACGGTACGGAGCGGGTCATCGTCAGCCAGATGCATCGTTCGCCGGGTGTGTTCTTCGACCATGACAAGGGCAAAACCCATTCCTCGGGTAAATTCCTCCATGCCGCGCGCGTGATTCCCTATCGTGGCTCCTGGCTCGATTTCGAATTCGACGCCAAGGATCTCGCCTATGTGCGAATCGATCGTCGGCGCAAACTGCCGGCGACGACTTTGCTGCTGGCGCTGGACAGTGACGAGACGCAGGCGCGCCGCGCGGAATTGGCGCGTGAGGGCCTCGAATTGGCGCCGGATGAGGCGACCGGCATGTCGCCGGAGGATATCCTTAATTTCTTCTATGACGTTATCCAACTTTCGCGTGTGAAAGAGGGTTGGAAGACAACCTTCGACGGCGAGCGAATTCGTGGCTCGAAGCTGAACTTCGATCTCGTCAATGCGTCGAACGGGAAAGTCGTCGCGGAAGCCGGCGCAAAGGTGACCCCACGCCTTCTACGAAATATGACGGACGCGAAGCTCAAGGATGTCCGCGTCACGGACGAGGAATTGATTAGTCGGTATGTCGGCAAGGACATTATCAACGAGGAGACAGGTGAAGTCCTGGTCGAGGCCGGCGACGAAATAACCGAGGAAACCCTCGAACTGCTGGCCGAGGAGAAAATCGGTTCGATGACGCTTCTCGCCATCGACCACATCAATGTGGGGCCGTATATCCGCAATACCTTGGCGATCGACAAAAACGCTTCGCGCGAAGACGCCCTGATCGACATATACAGGGTCATGCGGCCGGGCGAACCGCCGACGCTTGAAACCGCCGAACAGATGTTCAAAAGCCTGTTCTTCGCCAGCGAGCGGTACGACCTTTCCTCCGTCGGGCGCGTAAAAATGAATTCGCGGCTCGGACAAGAAACGGACGACAAGATTCGGGTCCTGCGCAAAGAAGACATTCTTGCGATTGTCAAAGTTCTATGCGACCTCAAAGACGGCCGGGGCGAGATCGACGATATCGATCATCTCGGTAACCGGCGCGTGCGTTCGGTCGGCGAATTGATGGAAAATCAATACCGTATCGGACTTCTTCGCATGGAGCGCGCGATACGCGAGCGGATGAGTTCGGTGGATATCGATTCCGTCATGCCGCACGATCTGATCAATGCCAAACCGGCCGCAGCGGCGGTCCGCGAGTTCTTCGGCTCGTCGCAGTTGTCGCAGTTCATGGACCAGACCAACCCTCTGGCGGAAATAACCCACAAACGCCGTCTATCGGCGCTTGGCCCGGGCGGGCTGACACGAGAGCGCGCCGGCTTCGAGGTGCGCGACGTGCACCCGACCCATTACGGCCGTATTTGCCCGATCGAGACGCCGGAAGGGCCGAATATAGGACTGATCAACAGTCTGGCGACCTTCGCGCGGGTCAATAAGTACGGGTTCATCGAGTCGCCGTACCGCAGGGTGGAGAATGGCAGGGTTACCGATGATGTTACGTACATCTCCGCTATGGATGAGGGCCGCTACACGATTGCACAGGCGAATGCCGGGCTCGACGGGAAAGGTGCCTTCACGGAAGATCTGATCAGTTGCCGCGCGGGTGGCGACTATATCGTCGCGCGTGCTGAAGACATCGATATGATGGACGTTTCGCCGAAGCAGATCGTGTCGGTCGCAGCGGCGTTGATCCCATTCCTCGAGAACGATGACGCGAACCGGGCTCTGATGGGCTCGAACATGCAACGCCAGGCGGTTCCCTTGATCCGCAGCGATGCGCCGTTGGTCGGTACGGGCATGGAGGAGCGTGTGGCGCGCGACTCCGGCGTAACGATCATCGCCCGGCGCGCCGGTACTGTTGTGCAGGTAGATGCGACCCGTATTGTCGTCAGCGCGATAGAGGATAGCAGTTCGACGGAAGCGACGCCCGGCGTCGATATTTATAACCTGTTGAAATTTCAGCGTTCCAACCAGAATACTTGCATCACGCAGCACCCGCTGGTGAAGGTCGGAGACAAGGTGGAAGCCGGCGATATCATCGCCGATGGCCCGTCGACGAATCTGGGCGAGTTGGCACTGGGCCGAAACGTGTTGTGCGCCTTCATGCCGTGGAACGGATACAATTTCGAAGACTCGATCCTGATCTCCGAGCGGATCGTACGTGAGGACGATTTCACGTCGATCCATATCGAGGAGTTCGAGGCGATGGCCCGCGACACCAAGTTGGGTCAGGAGGAGATCACCCGCGATATTCCCAATGTCGGCGAAGAGGCGCTGAAGAACCTCGACGAGGCCGGCATTGTTTATATCGGTGCGGAAGTCCAGGCGAGCGACATTCTGGTCGGCAAGGTAACGCCGAAGGGCGAGTCGCCGATGACGCCGGAAGAGAAGTTGTTGCGGGCGATCTTCGGCGAAAAAGCCTCCGACGTACGAGACACTTCGCTGCGTGTGCCACCGGGCGTCAATGGAACGGTCGTCGAAGTCCGCGTCTTCTCCCGCCGTGGAGTAGACAAAGACGAACGTGCGCTCGCCAACGAGCGGGCGGAAATCGAGCGGCTCGCAAAGGATAGGGATGACGAGAAGACGATTCTCGAGCGCTGGTTCTTCGACCGGCTTAAATCCCTGCTGATCAATCACTCCGTCGTCAGCGGCCCGAAGAACATAAAGGTCGGCGGCCGTGTCACGAAGAATTTGCTGACCGAGTTCACACCCGGTCAGTGGCAGCAAATTGTCGTCAAGAACGACAAGGTAAATGACGAGATCGAACGGGTTAAAAAGCAGTTCAACGATGCTGTAGATCAGTTCCAGGCTCGCTTCGAGGACAAAGTCGACAAACTGCAACGCGGTGACGACCTTTTGCCCGGCGTGATGAAGATGGTGAAGATCTTCGTCGCGGTGAAGCGTAAGATTCAACCTGGCGACAAGATGGCCGGCCGCCACGGCAACAAGGGCGTCATCTCGAAGATTGTTCCGATCGAAGATATGCCCTGCCTGGAAGACGGTACCCCGATCGATATCGTACTCAACCCGCTCGGTGTTCCGAGCCGCATGAATGTCGGGCAGATTCTGGAAACCCACCTCGGATGGGCCTGCGCCGGCCTTGGCCGCCAGATCCAGCAATCGCTCGATGCCGTAAAGCGCGGCGGAAAAATCGACACGCTGCGAAAGGATCTGAGTACGACATACGGCAAGCTCTACAGTGCGGACATCAAGGGGCTGGACGATACGCAAGTGCTCGAACTTGCGGCGAACGTATCGAACGGCGTGCCGATCGCGACGCCGGTATTCGACGGCGCCCGTGAAGAGGACATCCTGGAAATGCTGTCGAATGCCGGTCTCGATGCCTCCGGGCAGGTCACTCTGGTCGATGGGCGAACAGGCGAGGCTTTTGATCGAAAGGTGACAGTCGGGTATATTTACATGCTCAAGTTGCATCATCTGGTCGATGACAAAATCCACGCGCGCTCGATTGGTCCGTACAGTCTCGTTACCCAGCAACCACTTGGCGGTAAAGCGCAGTTCGGCGGCCAGCGCTTCGGCGAAATGGAAGTGTGGGCGCTCGAAGCCTATGGCGCCGCGTACACCCTGCAAGAGATGCTGACAGTTAAATCGGACGACGTGTCGGGCCGAACGAAAGTGTACGAAGCCATCGTACGAGGCGACGACAATTTCGAAGCGGGTATTCCGGAATCCTTCAACGTGTTGGTGAAGGAGCTTCGGTCCCTCGGCCTCAATGTCGAATTGAAGCAAAGCTAAGTGAATATTCGGTGGATGGCGGACAAGCCGCCGTCCGCCGGTGTAACTCAACGCGCAAACCCAGGAGTGACTCGATGAACGAGTTGATGAACTTTTTCGGCCAGCCTTCCGGCCCGCAGAGCTTCGATCAAATCCAAATTTCGATCGCCAGCCCAGACCGGATCCGCTCCTGGTCTTTCGGTGAAATCAAGAAACCGGAGACCATCAACTACCGAACGTTCAAGCCGGAGCGCGACGGGCTGTTTTGTGCCCGCATTTTCGGCCCGATCAAGGACTACGAATGCCTGTGCGGTAAATACAAACGGATGAAGTATCGCGGCATCATCTGCGAGAAGTGCGGTGTCGAAGTGACCTTGTCCAAGGTGCGCCGCGAGCGCATGGGACATATCGAACTCGCCTCGCCTGTTGCGCATATCTGGTTCATGAAATCGCTGCCGAGCCGCATCGGTCTTCTGCTTGACATGACGCTGAAAAATCTCGAGCGGGTGCTCTATTTTGAGAACTACGTTGTCGTTGAGCCTGGCCTGACAGCGCTTGAAATGCGCCAGCTCCTTTCCGAGGAAGAGTACCTCACCGCTCAGGACGAAAACGGTAATGAGAGCTTCACGGCCAAGATCGGCGCCGAAGCGATCCAAGAAATGCTGGCAGCGATCGACCTCGAAAAGGACCTCGTCGATCTGCGCGAGGAACTGGCGGAGACCGGTTCTGAGGCAAAGCGCAAGAAGCTGGTCAAGCGCCTGAAACTGGTCGAAGCGTTTCTGGCGTCGGATACCCGTCCGGAATGGATGATTCTCGATGTCGTTCCGGTGATTCCGCCGGAACTGCGTCCGCTCGTGCCGTTGGACGGCGGCCGTTTCGCTACGTCGGACTTGAACGATCTCTATCGTCGGGTCATCAACCGGAATAACCGTTTGAAGCGACTGATCGAATTGCGGGCGCCGGACATCATCGTCCGCAACGAAAAGCGTATGCTGCAGGAATCGGTCGATGCGCTGTTCGACAACGGCCGGCGTGGTCGCGTCATCACGGGCGCCAACAAACGACCTTTGAAATCGTTGTCCGACATGCTCAAAGGCAAGCAGTGCCGCTTCCGGCAAAATCTGCTCGGTAAGCGTGTCGATTATTCGGGGCGCTCGGTCATCGTCGTCGGACCGGAATTGTTGCTCCATCAATGCGGTCTGCCGAAAAAGATGGCGCTCGAACTGTTCAAGCCATTCATCTATTCGAAGCTGGAGCTCTACGGTCTCGCTTCGACGATCAAGGCGGCCAAACGGATGGTCGAGAAGGAGCGGCCGGAGGTTTGGGATATTCTCGAAGAGGTCATCCGCGAGCATCCGGTATTGCTGAACCGTGCCCCGACCTTGCACCGCCTCGGAATTCAGGCCTTCGAGCCGGTGCTCATTGAAGGCAAGGCCATTCAGTTGCATCCGTTGGTCTGCACCGCGTTCAACGCCGATTTTGACGGCGACCAGATGGCGGTCCATGTGCCGCTATCGCTTGAGGCGCAACTCGAAGCGCGCGTCTTGATGATGTCGACAAACAACATTCTGTCGCCGGCAAACGGCAAGCCTATCATCGTGCCCAGTCAGGACATCGTCCTTGGCCTTTATTACCTGTCGATAGCGCGGGACGACCAGGTCGGTCCGCAGGCGAGTATTGACTCCGAGGAAGCCTTGGCAGCCGCGCTCGAGCGCGAAGATATCTTGCTACGCGACGCAGCCGATGTCTCCAAGGTGATCGAAGGAGACGATGCCAAGAAACTGTTCAAGGCGATCAAGGCCGGCAATGTTACGGCCCACCGAATTCCGGTTCTGGGGTCGATCGGCGAGATACACCATGCAATGGAGAGCAAAACAATCTCCCTGCATACTCAGATCAAGTCCAATTGCCGGACATTTGACGAGGACGGCAATCCCATCATCAAGCGTGTCGTCACGACGGCGGGCCGTATGCTGTTGGGTGAAATTCTGCCGTACAATCCGAACATTTCGTTCGAGAACATCAACCGTCTTTTGACCAAGCGCGATGTCTCGAATGTAATCGATGTCGTCTATCGTCATTGCGGCCAGAAAGAGACAGTCATCTTCTGCGACCGCATGATGGCGCTCGGCTTCAGCTGGGCCTGTCGCGCGGGGCTTTCCTTCGGTAAGGACGATCTCGTCGTACCGAAAGCGAAGGACAAGCTGATCGCTTTGGCGCATGCCAGCGTCAAAAAATACGAGCAGCAGTACCTCGACGGACTGATCACCCAAGGTGAGAAGTACAACAAGGTCGTCGACGTCTGGTCGAACTGCACCGACCGGGTCGCAGAGGAAATGATGGAAGAGATCTCGACGACCGAAGTCGGTGAGCCGGAAAACTCCGTATATATGATGGCGCATTCCGGTGCGCGCGGTTCGGCGGCGCAGATCAAACAGCTAGCCGGCATGCGCGGTTTGATGGCCAAACCGTCCGGCGAGATTATCGAGACGCCGATCATCTCCAATTTCAAGGACGGTCTGACCGTACTCGAATATTTCAATTCGACCCACGGTGCGCGTAAGGGCCTTGCCGATACTGCCTTGAAGACGGCGAACTCCGGCTATCTGACCCGCCGGCTTGTCGATGTGGCACAGGATTGCGTCATCGTCGAAGTGGATTGCGGGACGTCGAAGGGTCTCACAATGCGACCCATCATCGAGGGCGGTGAACTGATCGATCCCTTGGCGGAACGTATCCTGGGACGTACGGCGGCGGCCGATATCGTCGACCCGCAGACAGGCGATAAGATCGTCAAGGCAGGCGCGTTGATCGATGAAGCGAAAGTCGACGAAGTCGATCAAGCGGGTATCGATGCGGTGCTGATCCGATCCGTGCTGACCTGTGAAAGCAAGGGAGGTGCTTGCGCATCCTGCTATGGCCGCGATTTGGCACGCGGTACGGACGTCAATATCGGTGAAGCGGTGGGCGTTATCGCCGCACAGTCGATTGGCGAACCGGGCACGCAGCTGACGATGCGGACTTTCCACATCGGCGGTGCGGCGCAGCGTGGCGCCGAGCAATCCTCGGTAGAATCGAGTATCGACGGTACATTGACCATCAGCAACCAAACCATTGTCAGGGATACCTCCGGTCGTCCTGTCGTTATGGCCCGGAATACGGAACTGATCCTTCGCGATGCGCAAGGCCGGGAGCGGGCGCGTCACCGCGTGCCCTACGGAACGCGACTGGCTGTCGAAGACGGCGCCGAAGTGACGCAAGGTCAGCGTCTTGCGGAATGGGATCCCTATACCATTCCGATCATCACCGAGAAGGCGGGCATCGCCAATTACGTCGATCTCCAAGAAGGCGTAACCATGCGCGAAGCGGTCGACGAAGCGACCGGAATTGCCAGTAAGGTGGTCATCGACTGGAAGCAACAGCCGCGGAGCGCCGATCTTCGGCCACGGATCACGTTGCGGGACAAGAAGGGCGAAGTGATTACACTTCGCAACGATATGGAAGCCCGTTACTTCATGTCGGTCGACGCCATCTTGTCCGTCGAGAACGGTGCGGAGGTTCACGCCGGCGACGTGCTCGCCCGTATTCCTCGTGAATCTTCGAAAACACGTGATATCACGGGCGGCCTGCCGCGCGTGGCGGAATTGTTCGAAGCGCGCAAGCCGAAGGATTTCGCGATCATCAGCGAATCGAATGGCCGCGTCGAGTTCGGCAAAGATTACAAGACCAAGCAGAGGATTATCGTGCGGCCTGACGACCCGGACGTCGAAGCAACCGAATATCTCGTGCCGAAGGGAAAGCACATCACCGTCCAGGAAGGCGATTACGTCCAACGCGGTGATTATTTGCTCGACGGCAATCCTGTGCCGCATGACATTCTCCACGTCATGGGTGTCGAAGCGCTGGCCGAGTACATCGTGTACGAGATCCAGGAGGTTTATCGTCTCCAGGGCGTCAAGATCAATGATAAGCACATTGAGGTCATCGTTCGCCAAATGCTGCAGAAGGTTGAGATCACCGACTCCGGCGAGACCATCATGCTGGTCGGCGAACAGGTCGACCGCGACGAATTCGAAGACAGCAACCAGCGTGCGGTCGAAGAGGGCAAGGAGCCGGCCAAGGGCAATCCCGTATTGCAAGGCATCACGAAGGCTTCGCTGCAGACCAAGTCGTTCATTTCCGCCGCTTCGTTCCAAGAAACCACGCGGGTTCTTACCGAAGCCGCCGTCAGTGGGAAGGTCGACAATCTCGAAGGTCTAAAGGAGAACGTTATCGTCGGTCGTTTGATCCCGGCCGGAACCGGAAGCTTCATGAACCGGATGCGACAAGTTGCCACGGAACGCGATCAGGAACTCGCGTTGGCCGAAGAAGAGGCCGCTGCGTTGGTTGCGGACAGCTCTTCCGAAGAAGAACAACACGAAGTCGCGTAATTCGATAATAAAGAGTCTCAGGGTCCGCCTTTCGCGCAATAAAATTTCAATATGCAGGGGCGGACCCAGTTTCTTTTGTTGCGCCTAACCTAACGGAATCCCTCGAAAAAACTGGTTAGGTTTTGCTTGACGCCCTTAGGGACCGTCCCTAGTATGCGCGCACTTTTCAGGGGGCTGGCTGTAGGCCTCGATCGCGGAAACGCGACGGTCGTTGCCTAGACGTAGTGCCCGAATACCTGAAAAAAATATAGGCCGGCCAACCGGTTTGAAGAAGAACGCCCGTGAGGCGTCCGGCGCGTTGCCGGAAGCCACCGGGATATGTTGTGTCCGAGTCATGGGCGTGGTTGCAGGAAGGTCATCGGGGTGGCGTCGCCTGGATGAACCGAAGAGAGTTTGACGCGAGCAAGTGATAATGAGGACGGCAGATGCCGACGATTAACCAGTTGATCCGTAAGCCGCGGAAATCTCCGCCGACCCGAAACAAGGTTCCGGCTCTGGAGGGTTGCCCGCAGAAACGCGGCGTTTGCACGCGTGTCTATACGACGACCCCTAAGAAGCCGAACTCGGCGCTGCGGAAAGTCGCGCGCGTCCGGCTAACCAACGGCTTTGAAGTGACGAGCTACATTCCTGGCGAGGGGCACAACCTGCAGGAACATTCGGTGGTCATGATCCGCGGCGGTCGTGTCAAGGATCTGCCCGGCGTTCGTTATCACGTCATCCGTGGGACGCTCGATACGCAAGGTGTCGGCGACCGTCGTCAACGGCGCTCCAAATACGGCGCGAAACGGCCCAAGTAGGAAGAGGGTTGGTTCATGTCGCGACGCCATAGAGCCGAAAAACGCGAGGTCATCCCCGACGCCAAATTTGGCGACGTGGTGGTCAGCAAGTTCATCAACTGTCTGATGCTGGACGGCAAAAAATCCGTTGCCGAGCGGATTGTCTACGGTGCGTTCGACGAGGTTCAGCAGAAGACTGGAGGCGATCCGGTCAAGCTCTTTCACGATGCGCTGGAAAACGTGCGCCCCCATATTGAAGTCCGTTCGCGCCGCGTTGGTGGCGCGACCTATCAAATACCGATCGAAGTGCGCTCTGATCGCGCGCAAGCGCTCGCATTTCGCTGGTTGATTGCCATTGCCCGGGGGCGGTCCGAGTATACGATGACCGCGCGCTTGTCTGGCGAATTCATGGACGCAGCGAATAATCGCGGCGGTTCCGTCAAGAAGCGCGAGGACACCCATCGAATGGCGGAAGCCAATCGCGCGTTCTCGCACTATCGCTGGTAGTCGTAACTTAAGAGCGCCGTCGGGATATCTGTCATGTCACGCACCACACCTATCGAGAATTACCGCAACATCGGCATCATGGCGCACATCGACGCCGGCAAGACGACCACGACAGAGCGGATTCTTTATTATACCGGCCGGTCCCATAAGATCGGCGAAGTCCATGACGGCAACGCGACCATGGACTGGATGGAGCAGGAGCAAGAGCGCGGCATCACGATTACCTCCGCGGCGACGACCTGTTTCTGGAACGATCATCGTATCAACATTATCGACACGCCCGGCCACGTGGATTTCACGATAGAGGTCGAGCGCAGCTTACGGGTCCTGGATGGCGCCGTCGCCGTATTCGACAGTGTCGCGGGCGTCGAACCGCAGACCGAGACCGTGTGGCGGCAGGCAGACAAGTACGGCGTCCCGCGCATGTGTTTCGTTAACAAAATGGACCGCACGGGAGCTGACTTCTACCGCTGCGTTGAGATGATCGAAGATCGCCTCGGCGCTGTTGCTTTGGTGACCCAGCTGCCGCTTGGCGCCGAGGCCGACTTCGTCGGTGTCATCGATTTGATCGAGATGAAGGCGGTACGATGGATCGAGGAAACCCTCGGCGCATCATTTGAAATCGAAGATATTCCCGAGGAATTGGCGGACCAGGTGGCCGAATATCGCACGACCCTGGTTGAGCTAGCCGTGGAGCAGGACGAAGCGGCGCTGGAGGCTTATCTCGAGGGAGACGAGCCGGATGCAGACACCTTGCGGGCTTGCATTCGTAAAGGAACCATCGAAGGTGCCTTTGTTCCCATTCTGACGGGTTCCGCGTTTAAAAATAAGGGCGTTCAGCCGCTCCTGGACGCCGTCGTTAACTTCATGCCGTCGCCCTGCGATATCGGGACGATAAAAGGGCTCAAGGTCGATAGCGAGGAGGAGCTGGAGCGGGCGGCGAGCGACGACGAGCCACTTTCCGCACTGGCTTTTAAAGTGATGACGGATCCCTTCGTCGGATCTCTTACATTCGCGCGGGTCTATTCCGGCGTTATGGAGACTGGCAGTTCTATCGTGAACTCCGTCAAGGGAAACAGGGAGCGCATCGGTCGCATGCTGCTGATGCATGCCAACCACCGGGAAGATGTGAAGAGCGCGTGTGCCGGCGACATCGTTGCTTTAGCGGGCCTTAAGAACGTGACGACCGGCGATACGCTTTGCGATATCTCGAAACCGATCATCCTCGAACGCATGGAGTTTCCCGACCCCGTTATCGAGATTGCCGTGGAACCGAAAACCAAGGGCGATCAGGAAAAAATGGGTACGGCATTGGCGCGGTTGGCTCAGGAAGATCCGAGTTTCCGTGTGTCGAGCGACGCCGAGAGCGGACAAACGATCATCAAAGGCATGGGCGAACTGCACCTCGACATTATCGTCGACAGGATGCGGCGCGAGTTCAAGGTCGATGCCAATATTGGTGCGCCGCAGGTCGCCTACCGCGAGACATTCACGAAGACCGTCGAAGTCGACTACATACACAAGAAACAGACCGGCGGTGCGGGGCAGTTCGCCCGTGTTGAAATCGTCTTTGCGCCGGGCAAACCCGGAACCGGCTTCGTGTTTGAGAATAAAGTTGTGGGTGGCTCGGTTCCCCGGGAATTCATCCCGGGTGTCGAGAAGGGGCTGGACAGTGCCCGTGGATCGGGTGTGCTTGCCGGGTTCCCGGTAATCGAAATCCATGCAACTCTGGTTGACGGCGCCAGCCACGATGTCGATTCGTCGGTGATGGCGTTCGAATTGGCGGCGCGCGCGGCCTTTCGCGAGGCGATGCAGAAGGCTGGACCGCGCTTGCTTGAGCCGGTAATGAAGGTCGAAGTGGTGACGCCGGAAGAGTATATGGGCGATATCATTGGCGATCTGAACAGCCGCCGCGGCAGTGTCGGCAGTATGGACCAGCGCGGCAACGCACGCGTCATAACGGCGATGGTGCCGCTGGCCAACATGTTCGGTTACATCAATACGCTGCGGTCCAGCAGCCAGGGCCGGGCGCAATACACAATGCATTTCGACCGCTATGAACAAGTGCCTCAGGCCGTGGCGGAAGAAGTGAAGGCGAAGCTAGCTTGATGCCCACGCGAAGTATCGTCGGTCAGGGTATGGATTAAGGGAACGGAAGCATGGCGAAAGCGAAATTCGAGCGTACGAAGCCGCACTGCAATGTCGGTACGATTGGTCACGTTGACCATGGCAAGACGACGTTGACGGCGGCGATCACGAAGGTCTTGGCGGCGGCGGGCGGTGCGGAGTTTACGGACTATGCGTCGATCGACAAGGCGCCGGAAGAGAAGGCGCGCGGGATCACGATCAACACGGCGCATGTCGAGTACGAGACGGCGAAGCGTCACTACGCGCATGTGGATTGCCCGGGCCATG
>JAKZTB010000296.1:0-14872 GCA_047517345.1 Alphaproteobacteria bacterium | reverse complement strand
CGAGCTGATGAAGCAAGCCGCCTGACGGCGGCTGGGCATGGCCGGCGCTGCGATACCTGATGTCTACGCGCCACCCATGCCCGCGACAACACTCGGCAACATGGTCAAAACCTTTTTGCAGAAGATTCTGGACATAACTGCTGCGCGGCGTCGATATCGTCGGGCGGATGGGTGGCGAGGAATTCGCTGCCGTGCTCACCGGTGCGGATCGTTTGGCGGCCTATGAAATCTTCGATCAGATCCGCATCGCCTTTGCCGAAATCGCACACAGCAGCGAGGCACGGGTCTTCCAAGTGACATTCAGTTGCGGGTTGGCCGAATTTCCGCAATTCGGCACCGCCACGGCGCCGACCGGTGCGGCGGACAAGGCGCTTTACGAAGCGAAACGAGGCGGCCGGAATTTGGTCGTCATTGGCACGCCTTCCGAGGCTGCGCCAATTAGTCCCTAAGCCGATTGCCGAAAAACGGCGGCCCGCCATCGGACCGCCGTTTTTTTGTTGGGATTTTCCAGGTGTTACCGTTTCGGCGTGTGGAAGCCGACCGGCTGCATCAACCTGTTCTCTTGTGCTTCCAGCGCACCGAGTTTGGCGCTTTCCTGGGTGTAGGCGATCCAGTCGGGATCCTGCCACATGGCGGCCCGCTTGGCTTCGCGGTCGCCGGCGTTTTCGTAGACCCAGATGTGAACGTATTGGTTGGGGTTTCCGGTCTCGGTCGTCAGGTAGGCGAGCGGCTCGCCGAGATTGCGGAATTGCGGTTCCTTGCCAGTCTTTTCATAGAGTTCCAGATGTTTCTTTATCGTTCCGGGCCGGCACGTGTAGGTGCGAACGTCGAGCAGCATTTTTGACTCCCTGATGCGAGGTTGCGTATTTGCGAAATGCGCGCCATACGGCGCACAGTTCCTCAATCCGCATTGTCATCCCACACTTAGGCCTGGCAAGGCCAGTTTTATTAGGTCAGCCGGTTAATCCCGTCGAACGCGGCAGTCTTGTAGCATTCCGCGAGCGTCGGATAGTTGAACACCGTCTCGACGAAATAATCGACCGTACCGCCAAGCGACAACGCAGCCTGGCCGATATGGATGAGCTCGCTGGCGCCTTCGCCGATGATCGTGATGCCGAGCAGTTGCCGGGTATCGCGGTGAAACAGGAGCTTCAGCAGGCCGATCGAGTCGCCGATGATCTGACCGCGCGAGATTTCCTTGTACGACGCCTTGCCGACTTCATAGGGAATGCCGTCCTCCGTCAGTGTCTCCTCGCTTTGGCCGACGACGGAGATTTCCGGGATCGTGTAGATGCCGTAAGGCAGCAGGTTTGGCACGCTTTCGGCCTTTTCGCCGAACGCGTGACAGCATGCGATCCGGCCCTGCTCCATCGATGTCGATGCGAGACTGGGGAAACCGATGACGTCGCCCACGGCATAGATGTGATCGACGTCCGTCTGGAAGTTTTTGTTTACCGAAATCAGCTCGCGATCGACGACGGTCACGCCGATCGAGTCCAGGTTCAGGCTCCCGGTCGCGCCGGTTCGGCCGATGCTGTAAAGGGCGGCTTCCGCTTGTATTTGCTTGCCGCTGGCGAGTGTGACGCGAACACGGTCGCCGCGGTCGTCGGTGAATTGTTCGAGACCGCTTACCTCCTCGCCGAGCCGCAGGGTCATCCGATTCTGCCGCATTTGATAAACCAGCGTGTCGATGATTTCGAAGTCGACGAATGTAAGAAGCCGCGGCCGCTTGTCGACGACGGTGACTCGAACGCCAAGCGCGGCAAAGATCGTTCCGTATTCCAGGCCGATCACACCGGCCCCAATGATGATGACGGAGCGCGGAATTTCTTTGAGGCCAAGGATATCGTCGCTGGTGAAGATTCTTTGACCGTCGAACTCGACATGGGAGTCCTTTGTCGTCCGCGTGCCGACTGCGATGATGATGTTGTCGGCGGTCACGTCCCAATGCCCGTGGCCGTCCAGGCCCGAAAGCCGAACGGTATGGGGGTCGACGAACGCACCTTCCGCCTGCAGCAGTTCCACTCTATTGCGTTGCAACTGATGGCGGTTTACGTCCAATTCGTTCGCAATCACGTTGTCGGTGCGAACCAGAAGGTCCGGCATGGTGATATCTTTCTTCACCGTGTAGGACGCACCGTAGATGCTGCGTTCGCGGTATCCGGAAAGATGCAGAACGGCTTCACGCAATGTCTTGCTGGGTATGGTTCCCGTATTGATGCAGGCGCCGCCCACGACCGCCTGATGCTCGACGACAGCGGTTTTCTTACCGAGTTTCGACGCTTGAATCGCCGCCCGATGATCTGCCGGTCCCGATCCCAGAACCAACAAGTCGTAATCCCGCTCCGTCATTCGCCAGCCTCCTCTATCAGCGGCTCCGCCCCCGGCGCGCCCGCACTAAGACACCGTGACATAAGACGAAAAAATGGTTAACAAAAAATTTCAATGCACGAATTCTATTCGGGCACTGATATAGTCCAATCGACTTCCCTTCAAATTGGTTGTGCCGCTTGCTCGCTGACCTGTCTCCCTTTGCCGGCGTGCCCGTTTGGGCCGTCATTTGCGTTTTTGCGGCACATTTCCTTGGCTTTTTCATCCGTGGGGCGTTCGGTTTCGGCTCCAATATGCCGATCGTCCTGTTGACCGCCTGGCTGCTCGAACCGCATCACGCGATCCTGCTGGTGATTTTCACGGCTGCGGCGGCGCAGGTTCATTTGTTTCCCCAAGGCTTCGGTTCCGCCGATTGGGAGGTTACGAAACCGCTCATAATCGGAATGTTTCTGGGCGTTGCGCTGGGAACCTGGCTGTTTACGATTCTCGCGGCAGACTGGCTGATGCTCGTGATGGGAGCCGTGATAACGGTCGTCGTGGCAATGGACCGCCTGCGCCTGCTGGAAAGGCTGACACGATCGATCGACATCCGGTCGCCTGCCGTGACATCCGGCTTGGCGATATTTTCGGGCACCGCCGGGACCGTCAGCGGCGGCGGCGGAATATACTTTCTCGTCGTCTATTTGAAGCTCGCCTGCAAGACCGCGGCGTCGCTGCGCGGGACGAGTTTGATCCTATCGGGGTTCTTCATCCTGAGCCGGGTGCTGTTGCTGCTCCCGACCGGCCTGCTAACGCTGCCGCTGCTGGCCGAAGCGATTCTGCTCCTGCCGGCTGTCTTCCGGGGGACCTGGGCGGGGACGCGGGCTTTCCATCTGACGGGGTCGCGGCGATTTTACGACGCCTTGCAGCTCTTGCTGCTGCTGGCGGCATCCGCATTGGCGGTCCGGGGCGTCATCAAACTGACCTGAACCGGCGTGCGCTATTTCGTTTGGCGGCGCTGGTTCCGTTGCAGCCGGCGCCAGCGCGTGACGTTGCGGTTGTGCGCGCGCAGCGTCGTGGCAAAAGCGTGGCCGCCCGCGCCGTCGGCGACGAAATACAGCTCTTTGGTGTCTGCCGGCCGCAGCACGGCGGCCAGCGAAGCGGCGCCGGGGTTGGCGATCGGTGCCGGCGGAAGCCCTCTAATAACGTAGGTGTTGAAGGGGTGATCGATGGCAAGGTCCGTGCGCGTCAAGGGGCGCCCGAGCGGTCCTTTGCCGGCGGTCAGCGCGTAGACGACCGTCGGGTCCGACTGCAGCCGCATGCCGCGGCGCAACCGGTTGATGAACACCGCGGCGACGCGGGGTCTTTCCGCGGGGTCGGCGGTCTCTTTCTCAACGATAGACGCGAGAATTGCAGCGGCTTGCGGATCGGCCAGCGGCAGTCCGTCCCTACGGGTTTGCCAGAGTTCGGCCAGCGCCGCGTCGCGCGCTTCCGTCATGCGGCGGACAAGGGATGCCCGCGTATCGCCATAACTGTAGTCGTATGTCTCCGGAAGTAGAGCGCCTTCCGAGGGAACACGGCTGAGCCCGCCCTCCAGCGCGGGCGCGGCTTCGATGAGCGATGCCGCCTGCCGGCTCGTCAGGCCCTCCGGAATCGTGATGCGGTGGACGACAACATCGCCTTTGCGGATTTTGGCGAGAACCGCGGCCGGGCTGATCTTCGTGGAAAACGCATATTCGCCCGCCTTCAGCTCGCGGTGCGCCCCTGTCCATTTCGCTTTTGCGACGAACAACAGGGAATAACGGAGGATGCCCGTCTGTTCGAGCTGGCCAGCGATCGTGCGGAGGCCGGACCCTCGCGGAACGACAACGACCGTGTCGTTCGCAAGAGGCCCTGGATTTTCAAATGTCTCGTTGCCCCAAATAACAACGCCGCCTGCGAGAAGCGCGGCGGCGGCAACGACGATGGCGAGTGCGCCAACCGCGCGTTTCATTACCCGTTCGATACGTCCGTGAAAATCAAACTCGCGTTGGTGCCGCCGAACCCGAACGAATTGGTCATGACGGCGCCGATATTCCGCTCTTTGGCTTGCAATGGCACGAGGTCGATATCGCAGCCATCCGAGGGGTTATCCAGATTAAGGGTCGGTGGCGCGACATTGTCGTTCATCGCCTTGATCGACAGGATCGATTCGACGCTGCCCGCGGCGCCGAGCAAGTGCCCAATCGCCGATTTCGTCGACGACATCGACAGTTTGTAAGAGTGATCGCCGAAAAGCCGTTTGACGGCCTCCAGTTCGATCTGGTCGCCCAGCGGCGTCGATGTGCCGTGCGCGTTGATATAGTCGATGTCCGCGGCGTCGCATTCGGCGTTACGCAATGCGGCTTGCATGGCCCTGAAGGCGCCATTCCCATCGGGCGCGGGCGCCGTGACGTGGTGGCCGTCGCCGGACATGCCGTAACCGATGATTTCCGCATAGATCTTGGCGCCGCGCCGTTGTGCGTGCTCCAACTCTTCGAGAACGACGATGCCTGCGCCTTCGCCCATCACGAAGCCGTCCCGGTCCCGGTCCCAGGGCCGAGACGCCTTCTGCGGCGTGTCGTTGAAACCTGTCGAAAGCGCGCGCGCCGAGGCAAATCCGGCAATACCCAACCGGCAAATCGCGGCTTCCGCGCCGCCGACCACCATAACGTCGGCATCGTCCCATTTGATCATTCGCGCGGCGTCGCCGATCGCATGCGCGCCGCTCGCGCAGGCCGTCACGACGGAATGGTTCGGTCCCCGGAAGCCATGCTCGATAGAAACATGTCCGGAGGCGAGGTTGATGAGATTGGCGGGAATGAAATACGGACTAATACGGCGCGGACCTTTTTCCTCCAAAAGAAGGGCGCCCTCGGAAATACCGGGAAGGCCGCCTATTCCGGATCCGATAAGAACGCCGGTACGTTCCTGCTGTTCTTCGGTTTCAGCCTTCCAGCCGGAATCCTGCACTGCGAGATTTGCCGCCGCAATCGCGAGGACGATGAACCTGTCCATTTTGCGCTGATTTTTGGGTGTAACCCAATCGTCGGCGTTAAAATCGCCATGTTCGGTTTCGCCGGGCGGCACTAATCCCGCGACTTTGCAGGGCAGGTCGGACACGTCGAAGCCTTGAATGCTCGAAATTCCGGACTCGCCTGCGAGCACGCGGCTCCACAGCCTGTCGACGCCGACACCAAGCGGCGTAACAGCACCTAAACCTGTTACAACAACACGTTTCATCAACTTAAAACCATCGCGAAATCAGACGCCTAAAACCCCATTACTGCGGCGGGTTTTAACTCGATCAGGCGTCGATGTTCGCGTCGATGAATGTGATCGCGTCTTTGACGGTCTGAATTTTTTCGGCAGCATCATCCGGTATTTCACAACCGAATTCCTCTTCGAAGGCCATAACCAGTTCAACGGTATCCAGGCTATCGGCGCCCAGATCATCGATGAAACTGGCGCTGTCCGACACCTTAGACTCTTCGACCCCAAGGTGTTCGACGACAATTTTCTTTACGCGTTCGGCAACGTCACTCATCTTCGCTTACCCTTCAAGCTGTACTGGGCGGTTGGTGGTAAACTCCGCGGATTCCCCCCGGAAGCGCGCCCTAGTAACATAATTAATTCGCAAATGCCAGCACCCCGGAGCGGGCGCCGCCCTCCCCTCATATCATCGCCATTCCACCATTGATATGCAACGTTTGACCCGTGATGTAGGCGGCTTCCTCGCTGGCCAGATACACCGCGCCGGCGGCGATGTCCTGGACGGCGCCAAAGCGGCCCGCGGGTACCGCGGCGGCCAAGGATTCGCGCTGTTGTTCGTTCAACGCATCGGTCATGGCCGTCTCGATAAATCCCGGAGCGATGCAGTTGACCGTGATGCCGCGGCTGGCGACTTCCTGGGCAAGCGATTTCGACATGCCGATCAAGCCCGCCTTCGAAGCGGCGTAGTTCGCTTGGCCCCCGTTGCCCGTGACCCCGACGATCGACGTTATCGTGACGATTCGCCCCCACCGGCGTTTCATCATGCCGCGCAGCAGGGCCTGGCTTAACCGAAAGGACGCCGTCAGATTGACGTCCAGGACCCGGTTCCAGTCCTCTTCCTTCATGCGTATAGCCAAGCCGTCGCGTGTCAGGCCGGCATTGTTTACGAGGATATCGATCTGGCCAAGCGCGGCTTCGGCGTCCTTGGCTAGCCGCGCCGCGCCGCCCGGCGCGCCGAGATCGGCCGGTGTGACATGCGCACCGTCGCCGAGCTTGTCGCGCAGCGCCTCGAGCGGTTCCGTTCGGGTCCCGGACAAGGCGACAGCCGCGCCGCACCCATGCAAGGCGCTGGCTATGGCGCCGCCAATCCCGCCCGAAGCCCCGGTTATCAGGGCGGATTTTCCCGATAGATCGAACATCTTTTCCGTCTCCCGGCAGCGAGGCCGTCAAATTTCTTTCAATAGCGCGTCGATATCGTCCGGCGTCTGAACCGAACGTCCGGTGAGCTCCCTGTCGATTCGCCGGGTCAGCCCGGTCAGGACGTTGCCGGCGCCGAGCTCGATCAACGTGTCGACGCCTTGCTCCTTCATGTAAACGACGCATTCCCGCCACCGTACTATGCCCGTGACCTGTTCCACCAACTGCCGTCGGATGATCGGCGGATCCAGGACGCTCGAGGCGGTAACGTTGGCGACGAGTACCGGCGACGGTGCCGCGATCTCGATATCGCCGAGCGCCTTCTCCATCACTTCCGCCGCTGGCGCCAGCATCGAACAATGGAACGGCGCGCTGACCGGTAACGGTATCGCACGCCGCGCCCCATTTTCCTTGGCGATCTCTACCGCCCGCTCGATCGCCGCCGTCGCGCCGCTCAGCACCACCTGGCCCGGCGCGTTGTCGTTGCCGATTTCGCAAACCTCGCCCTGGGCCGCTTCCTCGGCGACTTCCTTCGCCGTATCGAGATCGAGCCCGAGCAGCGCCGCCATCGCCCCTTCGCCGACCGGCACGGCCTCCTGCATCGACTGGCCGCGCAGTTTAAGCAATCGCGCGGTATCGGGAATCGCGAGGGCGCCGGCCGCGGCCAACGCGGAGTATTCGCCAAGCGAGTGACCCGCGACAAACGCCGCTTTGTTGTCGAGCGCGATGCCGCCTTCTTCGGACAATGTCCGTACGATCGCCATGCTGACGGCCATCAGCGCGGGCTGGGCGTTTTCGGTGAGCCGGAGTTCGTCGTCGGGCCCTTCGAACATGATCTTGGTCAGGTTTTGCGACAACGCGTCGTCGATTTCTTCGAACACGTGCCGCGCCGGGGCGAATGCCTCGGCGAGTGCCTGGCCCATCCCGACCGCTTGCGAGCCTTGTCCCGGAAATATGAATGCCTTGCTCATCATATGCCTTGTTTTAACGTCGCTTCAGAGTGTGACGCCACCATCGACGACCATCGCCGTTCCGGTGGTGTAGCGCGATTCGTCACTCGCGAGATAGACCGCCATCGCGGCAATTTCATCGGCCGTCCCGAGGCGGCCGATCGGCTGCCGTGCGATGAAATCCTTGCGCGCTTCGACGGGGTCGTCGAACGCGGCGATCCGGTCGTCCAAGGATGGCGATTGCACCGTGCCGGGACAGATCGCGTTGCAGCGGATGCCCTGCCGGATGTAGTCCGCGGCAACCGATTTCGTCAGGCCGATCACGGCGGCCTTGCTGGTGCCGTAGATGAAGCGGTTGGGCAAACCCCGCATCGACGAAGCGACCGAGGCCATGTTGACAATGGAACCGCCGCCGGCGGACAGCATCGCCGGCAGGAAGGCGCGGATCATTCGAAATGCGCCCTTGACGTTGAGGTCGAAGCCGAAATCCCACTCGTCCTCGGTGCAATCCAGGATCGACCCGTGATGAACGAATCCGGCGACGTTGAACAGGATATCGACGGTGCCGATTTCCGCCGCGAGCGCCGAAACCGCCTCGTCCTCCCTGACGTCGAGGACCCGCACCGAAATGCCGTCGGTGCCGGATAGTTCATCCAGTTTCGCGGCATTGATATCCGTTGCCACGACTTCCGCGCCTTCGGCGGCGAAGGCCAGCGCCGAGGCGCGGCCGATACCTTGCGCGGCGGCGCTCAACACCGCTTTCTTTCCGGCAAGCCTTCCGGTCATGCGAACGGCCCCCGGTCAGTGCGAGTGCCGCGGCATGTTTGCCGCGACCCCGTGATAGTTCGTTGCGACCTCGAGACAGGCACCGCTGGATAATTGTCCCACCATGCCGCGATAGATTTCCTGCCACGGCGTCTGGTGCTCCAGTTCGGGCGCTTCATAGGCATCCCACCGGGCCTTCAGCGCGTCGTCGGACAGCAGAACGTCGACCTTCCGCGTATTCAGGTCGATGCGCACCGTGTCGCCGGTCTCCAGAATCGCCAGCCCGCCGCCGGCTGCCGATTCCGGCGAGGCGTTCAGGATCGAGGGGCTGGCCGAGGTGCCGCTTTGCCGTCCGTCGCCGATGCAGGGCAGTTCCGCCGTGCCGGCCTGGACCAGCGCGTCCGGCGGCAGCATGTTCACGACCTCGGCCGATCCCGGGTAGGCGAGCGGACCGCAGCCGCGGATGAACAGCAGACAGTTGTCGTCGATCTCCAGGGTCGGGTCGTTGATCCGGTCGTGATAGTCCTCCGGCCCGTCGAACACGATGGCGCGGCCCTCGAAGGCGTTCTCATTGCCCGGTTCGGACAGGTATTTCGCCCGGAACGCGTCGCTGATGACGGAGGTCTTCATCAAGGCGGCGTCGAACAGGTTGCCGCCGACCACGATGAACCCGGCCTTTGCCATGAGCGGGTCGTCGTAAGGGCGGATGACGTTCGTGTCCTTCACCATCGCCTCGCGGTAATTCTCGCCGATCGATTTGCCGGTCACGGTCATCGCGTCTTCTTCCAGCTTGCCGGCTTTCATCAGCTCGCTGCACACGGCGGGCACGCCGCCGGCAAGGTGATAGCCTTCGCCGAGATATTCCCCCGCCGGCTGGCAGTTCACCAGCAACGGGATGTCGTGGCCATGGCTCTGCCATTCTTCGATATCGAGCTCGACGCCGATATGCCGCGCGATCGCGGTGATGTGGATCGGGCAATTGGTCGAGCCGCCGATCGCCGAATTGACGACGATCGCGTTGCGGAAAGCGGATTTCGTCAAAATATCCGACGGTTTCAAATTGTCCCAGACCATCGAGACGATGCGCCGGCCGGTCTCGTACGCCATCTGGCCGCGTTCGCGATAGGGGGCGGGAATGCTGGCGCAGCCGGGCAGGGACATGCCGAGCGCTTCGGCGAGCGAGTTCATCGACAGCGCCGTTCCCATGGTGTTGCAATGGCCCAGGCTCGGCGCCGACGCGGCGACCATTTCGATAAAGGTTTCGTAGTCGATCTCCTCGGCAGCCAGCTGGCGGCGCGCCTCCCAGACGATCGTGCCGGACCCGACCAGCTGGCCTTCCCAATGGCCGTCCAGCATCGGTCCGCCCGACAGGACGATGGCGGGCAGGTCGGCGGTTGCCGCCGCCATGATGCAGGCCGGGGTCGTCTTGTCGCAGCCCGTCGTCAGGATGACGCCGTCGATCGGATATCCGTGCAGGATTTCGACCAGCCCGAGATAGGCGAGATTCCGGTCGAGCGCCGCGGTCGGCCGGCGCCCGGTCTCCTGGATGGGGTGTACCGGGAATACGAAGGGGACCCCGCCGGATTCGCGGATGCCCGCCCTCAGACGTTCGGCCAGCTCGACATGGATTTTATTGCACGGCGACAGGTCGCTGCCGGTTTGCGCGATACCGATGATCGGCTGGCCGGATTGCAGTTCGTCGCGGGTAATCCCGTAGTTCATGTAGCGCTCGATATAGAGCGCCGTCATGGCGGGATTGTTCGGGTCGTTGAACCAGGAACGGCTGCGCAGCGGTGACTTGGTTTCGTTTTTTGACATGACGGGCCCCTTATTCGCACCGAATTGCGTGTGTCGCTTGGATTATGAGGACCCAATGCAGCGCGTCAACCAAGCCGTAGAGATAGCTAAAATTTGAATAAAATTGGTACTTTAAGATCATATTAAACATCTTCCGATAGCGTTTCTCCGACCGAATACACGATTCCGTTGGGGGAGCCACATGGCGTTACGATCGCCCGAACTCGATGCATCCAGATCAATCTCGCTCGAGACCGGTGGGAACAGCAGGACGCTGGCTGCAGACACGTCGGGGGCAACGGAAATTCTTCTGCCGACCGCCCAATTTGCAACCGATGCGTCCTATGTACAGCAAGGCGACGACCTCCTTCTTGTGGGCCGGGACGGTATGGTTTTCGTCGTGCGCGGCTATTTTCTGCTCGATAATCCGCCTGACCTAACTACGCCCGAGGGCGGCCGCATTACGGCGGCGTTGGTGGAGTCCTTTACGCCGCCCGAATCCGCCGGACAATTCGCGCAAGCGGGGCAGGTTGCCCAGGCCGCACAGCCGATCGGCCAGGTCAAGGATTTGGCCGGGCAGGTTTTCGCCGTGCGCGCGGACGGTACGCGCGTCAAACTCGACGCCGGCGACCCGGTGTATCAGGGCGACATCATCGAGACGGCCGACAGCGGCGCGGTCAATATGGTGTTCGTCGACGAGACGACCTTCGCGCTGGGCGGCGACGCGCGTTTGGCGTTGGACAAGATGGTCTTCGACCCGGCGACGCAACTTGGGCAATCGTCCTTCTCGATCTTGAAGGGCGTTTTCGTGTTCGTCAGTGGGCAGATCGCGCATCACGACTACACGAAGATGCAGGTCAATACGCCCGTGGCGACGATCGGCATCCGCGGCACGAGGGTCGCCGGCGAAATCAAGCCGGCCGGCGAGGAAAGTAAGTTCACCGTAATCGAAGGCGAAATTGCGGTTTCAACGCAAGGCGGCACCGTGATCATGGGCGGCCAAAACGAAACGACGACGGTTACGAGTTCTAGCGCACCGCCGACCGCGCCTGTGATCCTCAGTCAGAGCGAAGTCAATCAAAGCTATAGCGACGTGCGTGCGATCTCGGGTGGTCTCCTGAACAGCGGCGGTCAGAGCCAGGAAGGCCCGGCCGAATCCGGACCTCAGGCGCCGGGTGTGGGCGATGCGGACTCGGGCGGCGAAGGCGGCGGCGAAGGAATTGGAGAAGGTGCGGCCGGCGCCACCGGCGAAGAAGCGGCCGGCGAAGGCGTGGGCGGCGGCGAGGGCGAAGGCGAGGGCGGCGAGGGCGAAGGCGAGGCCGTCGCGGAGACCGAAGGCGAAGGCGGCGCGGAAGGCGGCGCGGAAGCGGAAGGCGAGGCCCTCGAAGGCGAAGCGGAGGGGCGCGCTCTGGCGGCGGGAGGCGAGCAAACGCAAGAAGGCGCGGATGGCGAAGGCGGCGAAGCCCAACCTGGCGACGGCGAAGGCGGAGACGGCGAGGGCGGCGAGAACCTATCGGGTGACGGCGAGGGTGGCGAGAATTTGACGGGCGAAGGCGACGGCGAGGGCGGCGAAGCCCCGCTGGGCGACGGTCCGGATGGCGAGCAACAGTCGGGAGACGGTGAATTCCAGAGTGTTGATAGTGGTGACAATCTGGCAGGCGACGGGCTGGACGGCGGCGGCGATAGTTATGGCGGCGATGGTTTGTTCTACGATGGAGGCGCGCCAGACGTTGGTGATGGCGGGTTCGGAGACACCGGTGATCCTCTTGCCGGTGGCGACTTTGACGGCTTCCTGGATGGCGGTGATTTTACCGGCGACGAGCCGCCGCCACCGCCCCCGCCGGACGATCAAAACGACTCAGTCGATTCGGGGACCATTACCGCCGACCCGCCGTTTTTTATCGACCTAAGCGCCGAAGTCACGGCGCAGATCATTGGCGGCGGCACCAACAACGATACGCTCATCGGCGGTTCCGGCGCGGACGACATCGACGGGTTCGGCGGCAACGATACGCTGACTGGGAATGCCGGCGACGACACGATTACGGGCGGCGCCGGGGACGATGTTGTTTTCGGCGGGGTGGGAAACGGTTTAATTATTGCCGGGTCCGGCCAAGGCTTCGACACTTATGCGGGCGAAACCGGAGCCGACACGCTTTCTTTCTCCAGCACGTTCCTGGGCATCGTTGCGGATATGGCGACGGGTACCGCGTCGGGGGCCGAGATCGACACCGACTCCTTTACCGGATTCGAAGTGCTGATCGGCGGTTCGGGTGCCGACACCTTGGATGGCGACGCCGGCATCAACGCGATTTTCGGCGGGGCCGGCGACGACATCATCGACGGATTCGGCGGGATCGACACGATTCAAGGCGGTGCCGGCGACGACACGATCGGTTTCGACACATCGCCAGAGACGATCGACGGCGGCGCCGGCATCGACAAGATCCGGCTGTTCGGCGCGCCGCAGCTGGTCAATGCGGCGAACCTCGTCAATGTCGGTTCGATCGAGGAGATCGATCTCGGCGGTGTCGGCAGCAACACGCTCGCCGTGAATTCCGCCTTGGTGACCGCGGTGTCCGGAACGGGGACGTTGACGGCGCTGGGCGATGGCGACGACCTTGTCGACAGCAGTTCCAACTGGAACCTGACCGGGCCGTTCACGCTTGGTTCGACGGTGTTCGACCGGTTTACCGACGGCGGTTCGACGGTCGATTCAGAGACCAGCATCTTCCGGAGCACCGGCACGATCAACTTCGATGCGGGCGCATCGCTGACCCACAACATCGTCAACCTGGGATCGCTGACCACGAGCGACGGGACCTATACGAACAACGGATCGATCACCTTGGGCGGCTCCGGCGATATCGACATGTCGGGAAGCAAAACGCTTGCCGGCACGGGGACATTCACCAACGAGCAATCCCTGTCGCTGACCGACGATACGATTTCGGCGGTTCTCGACGGCGGCATCGGCACCCTCGGCCTCGACGGAACGGTCACCGTCAACGGTAAATTGATAATCGGCGCGTCGACGTTCGTGGACGGCACCATCTCCACAGTCCTGCAGGGCTCGGGAACCGTGGTGACCCAAGGAACGCATGAGATCGACGATGGCGGCACGTTTTCCGTCGCCACGTTGCGCAACGAAGGCGTGTTGGATTTCACCACCCTGACCAGTACCATCACAAGCGGGACGATCGAAAACGTGGCTGGCGCGAGCGTCAACTTCGGCGTTGACACGACGATCGATATGGCGCCGGGCAACACATTGACGAACGCCGGATTGGCGCAGCTGCAGGGTTCGGCGAACCTAAATTTTCTGGACGGGCTGATCGCAAATTCCGGCACGCTCGACGTCGTCGCCGGAGCGTCGACGCTCGTCGTGACCAATGGCGTGGTCTCGATGCTGGCCGGCGGCGACGTAATTGGCGCAGGGACGCTGGATCTGACGGCGTCGAACTTCAACATCGATACGGGCGTCGGCTTCACCCTGGGCAGCGCTGGAACGGGTCCGCATCTGGAGATGACCAGCAGCAACATTGCCGGCGCCGGGACGCTGGTGAACGAGTCCGATATTGTCATCGACAACGCCAGCACCATCAGCGTCTCCACCTTTACCAACTCCAACGGCGGCACGCTTGACCATGCCGACGGCACGCTATCGGTAACGTCCGTTTTCGAGAACCAGGCGAACGCCAACCTCGTGGTGGATACGACGCTATCCAACACGGATATCAGTTTCAGCAACGGTTTCACCAACAGCGGACTGGTCAAATTCGTCGGCGCCAACCAGGGTGCCATCACGATCGGCGGGGGTGCGGGGACGCTGACGAACACCGCGACCGGCACGATCCAGGTCCTTGACGGCGACAACAGTCTCAACGGTGTTTTGGTCAATCCGACGGGCGGTATCGTCGAGGTCAACGCGACAGGCTCGGGGCTGGCGCATCTGGATTTTTCCAGCAGCTTCACCAATGACGGGTTGCTCCACTTGACCGCATCCGGACTCGCGACGCAGATCGCGAGGTTCAGCCAGTCCGGGGCCGGATCGACGCTGACCAATACCGGGACGATCGCCATGGATGGCGGTATCGCCAGCGCTGTATTGGAAACGTGCGGCAATCTCGACAACCAGGGCCTGATTTCGGCGAACTCGGTATCGGATACGGGCCTGTCGCCGATTGTCGGCGTCAACGCTTCGATAACCAACAGCGGTACGATCAGCATTACCGGCGGTACGAAGTTCGATGTCGGATTCGCGATGGGAACCACGGGAGTCACGTCGTTCGCCAACTCCGGGACGCTGGATGTCTCGGGCAATCTTGTCCTGCAGCAGACCACGTTAAGCAACACCGGTTCGCTGCAAACGGTATCAGGCGCAAGAATTGACGTTGTCGAGAACAGCGTGCTCGATCTTACGGCGGACGTTGTCGCCGTCGCCGGTTCGACCATCGCCGTGGGCAACGGGGCCGTGAGCGGCTCGGGCACGTTGTTCAACGCCGGTTTCCTGACACTGAACAATGGCACCTTGAGCGGCAACGTCAACGACAGTAGCGGTGCGGTGTCCATTCAGGGAGGGTCGAACCTGAATAGCGGCGTTTTGGAGTTCGGCCAGAACA
>JAKZTB010000295.1:0-4632 GCA_047517345.1 Alphaproteobacteria bacterium | reverse complement strand
CCGCATTATTCACGCTTGGCGGCCGATTTGAGCGAGGCGAGCGGTATCGGCCGGGTTGACGGCGGCTTTCGGGGCGGGTTTTCGTTACGGGTTGGAGATTGACGTTCGAGGTTCATCCGGCGGCACGCGCCGCTTGGATCGTCGACGTATGACGGCGCGGATTGCGGCCTCGAGTTGCTGATCTCCCGATTGATATCGCTGACCAGCCGCTTGAATGCCTCGATGGTCTCCGGCGTGTCGTACTCCTTTTTAGAGTTGCCGGGGGCCGTCTTGGTCTTGACCAGCTGTGCTCGCGCCCGGGCGAGGTCGCCGAGGCGGAAGTGGGCGTCGCTCGATCCCGGTCGCGAAGCGACGCGCCCAAGGAACACCGGAGCTACAGGCTAACGGTCTCGTCGAGGAAAGCGCTGAGGTGCCGTGCGACCGCATCCACGTCAGCAAGATCGCACTCCCATAGTGTGAGCCCCGTCCACCCGGCGGCGGTCAATTCGTCGAGTTGGTTCGAGTGGCGATTGACGTTGCCCGCTATTTTCGCCTGCCAGTACTCGGCGTTAGTTTTCGGCAGCCGACTCCCGCGCTTGCAAGAGTGCCCGTGCCAGAAACATCCGTGAACGAAGATGACCTTCCGGCGCGGTCCGAACACAATGTCCGGCTTGCCCGGCAGGTCCTTCCGGTGCAGGCGGTACCGATAGCCCATATGGTGCAAGAGGCGCCGCACCGCCATCTCGGGTTTGGTGTCGCGGCCTTTGACTGCGCGCATGGTCCGGCTGCGCTGTTCCGAGGGCATGGCTACGATCGTCGGATGGCAGTCGGATCGGATTCCCTCTGCACCGCGCCATCTCGAACGATGCACGTCGTCCGAACTGTGTCGGCGTCTCGATGGGCAACGTCGAAACTGACGTAGTTGATTTCTTCTGGCCGGCACCGGAAGCAGTCGTTGAAGGCCCGCACTAACTGAACATCGGAGAGGCGCTGAGGCTGGGGACCAGGATTGTTGCGAGGACTCGGTATCGTGGCGGGCAGGACGTACAGGCAGGGCGGGGGCAGCGAGTACGGTCCCACAATGTTCACGCGGGAAGCGTCTGCCAGCAACTTGGGGCAGGGCCGACCGATGGTGCCGCAAACCATGTCCCAGATGACTATGCCGTCAACTCGTTGTGCACGGGAGATGATTTCGGCGCTCAGGCGCGTATGGATTCCGGACCAAGCGTTGTGACGCGGGTCCGCACCCGTGTTCGTGCAAACGCTCCAGATAATGAACTCGTCGGCGTTCGGCGGTCGTTCAAAGATGTTGGTGTTGTTACCGTCAAGACAGCCTTTCAACTCGATTATGGCTGTTCGACCCGATTCGAGGCTGACGGAGTAGTCGTGGCGGTTGGCTTCGCCAGCGGAGTCCCAGTCGTTTATGAATCCCTGGTCCTGCATGTAGTTGAGAACATGCTGGACGAACGCTCGCTTGTCGCGCATCGTGGCGGAGAACTGTCCGCGAACGCGCTCGATTGCGCCCCGGAATACGCCGCTGCTGTAGAACTCGGATTCGCTGAGGCCGTGATCGCCAAGCGTATGGGCCTCGGTCTTCAGAGTCTCGGCGAACGCCACGATTTGCTGTCGAAGGCTACTGTTCCGCTGGCATGGGATGACGCTCATGCCGCTTGGCGGGCGTCGGTTGCGTGCAAGACCACGGGCTCGATGAGTGCGTCCGCCAGGAAGCGAACGACCGGCACGACAACCCCATCGCCTGTCAGATGATAGGCTTCGTTGTAGTTATCGGGCAGGGTGTAGTCGTCTGGAAGACCCATGAGGCGGGCGGTCTCGCGGCTGGATATGAGGCGGGACCGCACTTTGCTGCCTTCAACAACGACGACAAGTTGTCGGCTTGAGCCACCGGCCGGAGTGCGCAGGCATCCGGCGATGTTGTCGAAGCGCACTTCGGCGCGCTGGACCTTGCGGCCAGTTTCGTCGCGCCGCGTGCGCTTGTATACGGTGCCGATTGTTCGCCGCTTTTCCTGTTGCGCGGAGCGAACCTTTTCCAGGTTCACATCGCTCATCATGTCCAGGAGCTTCTGTGTCTCGGCGGGAGTATGCCAAGGAACATCGCCGGGATTTTCTTCGACGAGATTGGAGAAACCGGTGTTGCGCGATGGCGGCACGGGGAGGCGCCACCATAGCCAGCTCTCCCTCATGGTAGCGGGTAGCTTTCCGAAAGAGTTTCTGAGCGAGCGCGGGTGAAACACTCTTTCTGGTTCCGGTGCGCAAAGCGTGGCGGGAATGGAAACATCCTCCCTCACTGCAACAATCAGGAGGCGAGGCCGCGATTGCGGGACGAAGTGAACGGCATCTATGACCAAGGCTCCGAACTTGTAGCCGCCATCGCCAAGCGCTTTGCAAATCGCCTTGAAGTCCTTACCGCCGTGAGAAGAAAGCGTTCCGCAGACATTCTCCAAGACAATCACGGCAGGCGCGCGGGCGTCATCGGCAAGCGCCGTCATCAGGCGCCAGAACGGCCAGAACGTGCCGGAGCGTTCGCCTTTCAGGCCGGCGCCGCCGCCAGCGAGCGACAGGTCCTGACACGGGAAGGATGCCCAAACCAGATCGGCAACGCCGGTCAGGTCGTCCGTGGCAACGTCTCGCACGTCGCCGCACACGAGATTGTCTTCGCCCCAGTTGAGGGCGTAGGTGGCGGTCTTCTTCCGGTCGAAGTCGTTGGCGAACAGGCAGCGCCATCGGTCCCCAAGGCCGGCGCGCGCCATGCCAGCGCCAGCGAAGAACTCGTAGAAGGCTCCGACCGTGCCGACCATTTACCGTTCCAATCGACCGCTAACAGGTGGGGGAAACGGAAGCTCCTGGAATTCAGCAGCTTCAAGGTTTACTGTGAGGCGTTCTTTCGTTGCCACCGCACCTTGCCGCACAATGCTGCATCCTGCGGCGGAGGGTAGACGCAGGCACGAGTCGCGTCAACCCTACACCGCAGGCGCGATACAGAATCGGCGAGCTAGGGTTGAGGCGTCGCCCGTTGGTTCGCCGTGTTTTTCATGGCTGCCGCGATTACATTTCCAACCTTCTCCGCCGCTTCAACAAGGTGCGCATCGGCAAGGTGGGCGTAGCCCGCCGTGGTCCTGTGCCGTCGGTGTCCGAGTAGCTTGCCGACCAGGGGCAGGTTCTCGCCGGACATGACAGCCTGACTGGCCGCCGTGTGCTGAAGGTCATGCAGCCGCAGCGTCCCGACCTTCGCATCGGCGCAGACCGCGCGCCAGCAGGTTGCAAGGCTGTAGGCGCCCCTGCCTTCGGCGTAGCGCGGGAACAGGAACGCATCGGGGCCGCGCGCATCGGGCAACGCGCCGAAGTGCGCCCGCGCGGCCCCGCCGAGCGGCACCGTGCGTGGGCCGGTCTTGGAATCGCGCAGGTTGATGGCGTCGCCGCCGATGTCGCGCCAGCGCAGATTGAGCACTTCGCTGCGGCGGCATCCTGTGAGCGCCAAATAGCCCGATCGCGGCGACGGCCTCGGGCCATTCGGACTCGCGAGCATTGAGCGCGCGTCCGAGCCGGTGCCCACATAGACAGTATGCGGATCACGTCTTCCGCAAACTCGCGGAGCAAGCGGGAATCCGGGAACCCGGCGCGGCACGAGGACCGATCCCACTGGTCCATTTTCCTCTCCTTCGATCGTGTGTCCGTCGGCCTGTGCAAAAGCGCGGCTTGGCAGACATCCAGCGGGGCGACGCATCCACCACTGCCGTCGTCTCCAGAAGCAGGCCTGCACGCCGGACGGAGCGGGTGTTCGGCTGCCGGCGGGTCGAAAGCCGGGCGCCGGGAGGGCGACGCTGGACGCGATCCTGGCGCTCGACCTGGTACAGGTCCGCATGGCGGGTCCGGACGGCGGGGTCAGCGCCAAGGCGGTGATGCTGCCGCTGCATCCCCTGCATTTGTGGCGGTATCAGCGCTTCGGTGAAATCCTCCGCGATCTCTCGCATGCCGGGCCGATGTCCGAGAGCGATAGAAAGGTCGTGATCGAAGAGTTACGCCGGCCGGAACGTTTTGTCGGCGTGATCAGGACGGGCGCCACGCCGGAAGGCCGGGGGCTCAACCAGCTGCTGCCGGTGGCGAACAGGATTTGCGGTCTCGCGACGTTCGAGAACCTGCATAACGCGATCAGCAGCGCCGACGGCATGGAGACGCTGGTCCTCGCGCTCGATCACTTTGTGATGCTCTATCCCAACCATCCGCGGCCGCTTCGGTTGACGCTCGTCAACCCGCCGGAACCGGCGCGGCTGTTGGAGCGGCTGACAAAGTTCCTGAACGAGCGGCGGAACACGCCGCGGCGCTTTCCGGCGCTCGATGTGACGATCGTCGCTACGGCGGGGCACAGGGACCGGCTGATTGCCGCATCGACGCTGGAAGGTAGGGCACAGGACTTGGTCTACGAGAAGGTTTCCGCCGGGAGACTCGAGCTGCGCGTCGCACGTGAACCTCGTGAGAATCTCCGTCGGCTGGTGCGAGAGGATTTGTCGAAGCGACCTCAGCACCTGATCGCGATCTTCGATGAGTCCTCGATCTCGGTCCGTCGCCGGCGTGTCGAGCGCCTGTTGCCGATGAGTCCGTTCTGCGTGCGCAACGAGATCGTCGTGGATCGCATGC
>JAKZTB010000294.1:0-3392 GCA_047517345.1 Alphaproteobacteria bacterium | reverse complement strand
CAGCCGGGCCGAGCGCTGCGCGGCCGCCGCCAGGAACAGCGCCGGCGACGGCGCCGCGCCCAGATCGGTGCCGTGATGCTCGGCCAGGTGATAGGCGTGAAAGCCGGCCGCATCGTATTTCTCGATCAGCGCGAGCCGCATCTCGTAAAGATCGTTCAGCGCGCCGGTTGCGTGGTCGAGATGATCGAATACGCCGTATCGCATCGGACGACCTTACCACTCCATTCTTCGCCGCTTCATTGGATCGGCGAATGTTGTTGCGAAACCATCTGCCAGCCGCCATTGCGTTTGACGTAGACGGTGGCTGACAGGGTCGTGCTCTCGAACGTGATCCCATCGTCCTCCGATACCGTGTCGGCCTTGAAGGTCAGGATCCCGACATCGCCGTAAATTCGGGTCGAGATATCGGCGGAGTCCATGCGCCGCATTTTCAAGGCACCGGACTTAATCGACGTCACCACTTCCGGCCAGGTCTTGGTTTGGCCGAAAGCCGATATGAAGACCAAGTCTTCGCCAACGACCTTGCTCAACGCGTCGAGGTCGCCCTCCAGCAGCGCCTGAATCCGGGCATGATGCGCGGCGACAAGCGACGCGTGGTCTTCGGGTGAACCGTCATTCATATGATGTGCCTCGGATATGGGGAAATGTGATCTTCATGCAGGCCACGGAACCAGAGCGGGTTTAGAGCCGCCACGACAGTAGCGAGATCGACCCTGCCGGGAAAGACCGACAGATGAAAAGGATGCGGCAGGAAGTCTATGCGACACGCACTTTATCAAAGGCCCTTTCCGTCCTGCATGCGCTCGTGTATCCCGGCTTGGCGCGGACCTTACCCGATCCGGCTTCGGATCCGCGCCACGATGCTGTTCGTGCGCTTCTGCGCGGCGATCATCGCTTTGTCCACTGCCGGGTACCGGGTGCGCAGGCGCTCGATGATCCGCTGCGCCCAGGGCGATTCCAAGGACAGCAGCATGCCGCCGATGGCAAGGAACAGGATGCCCTGCAGGATTGGCAGGAACAGGCCGAGCACGCCGAGCACGATGAAGATCCAGCCGAAGGTGAGGATCGTCATGCGGGCGAGCCAGGACCGCTTGGGTTTGTCTGCCGGGTTCGGCAGCTGAGACACAGTAGTGCCTTGAGGGCGTTCAGATATGGATCGGCCGGCCGTCGACGGCGAGCGCCGCTTCCTTGACCGCCTCGTTCAGGGTCGGGTGGCCGTGACAGACCCGGGCGACATCCTCCGCGGAACCGCCGAACTCGATCACCGTCACGATCTCGTGGATCATCCCGCCGGCGTCCGGCCCGATGATGTGCGCGCCCAGCACGGCATCCGTCTTCGCGTCGGCGAGGATTTTCACGAACCCGTCCGTGGTGTCGTTGGCGCGGGCGCGGCTGTTGGCGGTGAAGGGGAACTTGCCGACCTTGTAGTCGATGCCGGCTTCCTTGAGCGCCTCCTCCGTCTTGCCGACGGTGGCGACTTCCGGCCAAGTGTAGACGATGCCGGGGATGGCGTCGTAGTTGATATGCCCCGATTGGCCGGCGAGGATTTCGACGCAGACGACGCCCTCGTCCTCCGCCTTGTGCGCCAGCATCGGGCCGGGTACGCAGTCGCCGATGGCGTAGATACCGGGCACCGAGGTCATGAATTCGTCGTCGATGCGGATGAAGCCGCGATTGTCGGTCTCGACCCCGGCGGCCTCCAGCCCGAGCCCTTCGGTGTAGGGCCGGCGCCCGATCGCGACCAGCACCGCGTCGCATTTGATTTCTTCCGTATCGCCGCCGGCGGCCGGTTCGACCGTCAGGGTGACGCCAGCCTTGGTTTTCTTCGCCGCCGTGACCTTGGTCTTGAGGCGGAACGCCATACCCTGCTTCTTGAGGATACGCTGGAAATTCTTGGCGACATCGCCGTCCATGCCGGGCGTGATGCGGTCGAGGAATTCGACGCAGGTGACTTGCGCGCCGAGCCGTCCCCAGACCGAGGCCATCTCGAGTCCGATATAGCCCGCGCCGATGACGACGAGGTGTTTCGGCACCTTGGCAAGCGCCAGCGCGCCGGTGGAGGAGACGATCTGCTTCTCGTCCACTTCGACGCCGGGCAGCGGCATGCTTTGCGAGCCGGTCGCGATTAAAATATTCTTGGTCTGCAAGGCCTGCGGGTCGCCCTTGTCGGGCGTTACCGTCACCGCGGCCGCGCTTTCGATCGTGCCCAACCCCTCAATATGCTCGATCTTGTTTTTCTTGAGCAGGAAGGCGATGCCGCCGGTCAGGTCGCCGACGACCTTATCCTTGCGCGCCATCATCGCCTTCAAATCGAGCTTGACCGCGCCAACCTTGACGCCGTGATTGGCCAATTCGTGGCAGGCCTCGGCGTATTTCTCGGAACTCTGCAGCAGCGCCTTGGAGGGGATGCAGCCGATATTGAGGCAGGTGCCGCCCAAGGTCGCGCCCTTCTCCACGCAGGCCACCGTCATGCCGAGCTGCGCCGCGCGGATCGCCGCGACATAGCCGCCCGGCCCACCGCCGATCACGACCAAATCGAATTCGCTCATCTTTACTCTCCGTTATGCCGCCGAACGCCCATGCTGAGCCGCGAACTTGCCGCATTGGTTATGTAGGCGCAAGAGGGCCAGATTCCGCAAATAATTTAACGAAGGTAGCCGGGTCTATCGAATTCCTACGTCTCCTTCAATATCCGCGAGATACGAACCAGCATATCGAGCAGTCGTTCACGCTCACCCTTTTTAAGCACCGTGTCCATCAAGTCTTCCTGCGCCTCGATATGGCGCGTCGCGAGCCGCGCCTTTTCACGCCCTTCCCGGGTCAGCCACAGCCCATAGTAACGTCCATCTTTGGAATTTTTCTTCCGGCTTATCCATTTGCGGCCGGCCAGCCGGTTGATCGAATAAGAAAGGGTGGATTTATCGAGACCGTAAAGTCGGGTCAGGGTCTTTTGATGAATACCGGGGTTGGCCTTGATAAGGGTGAGCAATCCGAATTCGCTTGGGGTCACGCCGATGATTCTCATCTTCTCTTCGATATCACGGAAAATGGCGGTCTGCGCCTGGCGAACCTGGTAACCGAGATAGCGCGGCAGTTTCGCCAAATCGACGGAACCGCTTCGATTGTCTTGTTGTCTATCTCTCTTGGACGTCACTGAGCTTCTTACCTTCTAACCGGTAAAAATTTTTAGTTAGAACATCAAACTATATTTGCTAAATTGGCTTGTCAACATTCCATCCATTCGACTGTCGCTAACACACGATATGACCGGTTTATGTAACAGATGATCTGTCCGGTTTTAGATTTCCTCCAAATCTGGAGGAATCGGATGCGCCGGACGGAGCAGTTGCAGGGACTGAGATTGATGAAGTTCGAGGATGTCTACGGACGCT
>JAKZTB010000293.1:0-2663 GCA_047517345.1 Alphaproteobacteria bacterium | reverse complement strand
TTATTGCGCCAGCTGGAGCCGTTCTGGTCGCTCAGATGGTCCTCATCGTCTCGGAGGATGGCGAAACCGCCTTCGTCGCGTTATGTTTCGCCGTCGAGTGAAACCCGGTCAATAGCGCCTTTTTCAACGGGCTGTTAGGGTATTGACGGTTCTTGTCGCAGGTCTTCTGGTCGCCGGATGTCTTATCCAGACGAAACCGCTGCGGACGACCGAAAATGGCGTGTGGATCGGTGTGAAAAACACCTCCTACGACAAATTCATGAACGCGGCCAATACGGTCATGGCGAAGCGCTTCAAGGTGACTATTCCAGACCCCGAGATGGGCACGATCATCGGCCAGGACGGCAAGTCCTTTTTCACCTACACCGAGAAGGTCGGGTTTTTCGTGTGGCCGACAGACAACAGCGATACGGGTTATTCCGTCGATGTCGATAGTTTCCAGGGCCGGACCTGGTTCAAGGATAAAAAGGACTGGAAGAAAATCATTATCGAGGACCTGAAAAAGGAACTCGGCCAGTCCTGAGCGGACGCCTGCCCGCCAATAGAAACATTAATCTGCCGCGCAGAGTTTCCTCGAAATGTTATCGGCCGCGAGCCGGTGCCCGGTTTCGTTCCAATGCCCGGTGCCGAGCCGGGTGTTGTCGAAGCCGTGCAGATAGGCGCCGTTCCGGTCGGCGTACGCGCGCAGCGGGTCTAGAAGGCTGATCGCCGGGATGGCGGACCGCCGGGCGAAGGCGTCGATGCGGCGATCCGGATAGTCGAGGTCGCTGACGCCGAGCGCCTGCGCGAATTCGCGGCGCAGGCCGCGGTCGGGATAGACCTGCACCGGCGCCGTCAGGGTGGCGATCCAGAATCGCGCGCCCGCCGCCTTCGCCTCCTCGCGCATGGCGAGCAGAAGCGCCTTGGTCGTATCCCAGGCGCGTTGCCATTCGGGCGTCGACGGCGCCTTGAAGATTTCGTAGTCGCGGCTTGCCGGGTCGAAGACCGCGCGCTTCGCGACCTTCTCGCTGCGCAACGCGGTTTTCGTCCGTGTGGTGAACTCGCGGATAAGCTGGAACAGGCGCGACGCGTTGACGGTCGCGTTGACGGCGCCGCGCCACAGCATCTTGCCGCGGAAGCGGCCGGCTTGCGTGTTGCTGTCGTCGAGGTCGAGTTTGCCGTTTTTCAGGACGAAGTAGACCCGGTCCTCATGGCCGTCGAGCGCCCGTTCGTTGTTCCAGACGTCGTTGCCGGTGAAGAAGGCGAGCAGGACCAGGTCCGGCGCGTATTTGAGGACGTTGTGGCGCAAGGTCAGGAGCTGTTGCGCCGTGCCGTAGCCGGAGACGCTGAAGCTCATCACCTCGACCCTGCCGCCGCGGCAGGCGGCCAGCGCGCGCTCGAGCAGGGCCCAATAGGTCTTTTCCCGCGGCACGGCGAGCGCCTCGCTCATCGAATCGCCGATTACGGCGACCCGGAACGTGCTCGGCGGTTTGGCGAGCGCGTGGCCGCGGTCGCGGAAGCCTTCCCGGTTGTTCTCGATCAGCGCGTCGCCTTCGGTCATCCACACGCCGGAGAGGCCCGGTTGCGGCGACCAGCCGCGCAGCGTCTCCAGGCGATGGAAGATCGGGTAGGCGATCCCCGCGATCCGCAAGCCGATTTCGGCCATCACGCCCGCGAACAGGAGGCTCGCCGCGAGCAGCGCGATTTCCCGCCGTCCCGGCATCAGGCGC
This sequence comes from Alphaproteobacteria bacterium, assembly GCA_047517345.1. Classification (GTDB taxonomy): domain Bacteria; phylum Pseudomonadota; class Alphaproteobacteria; order UBA8366. The sequence goes on along the minus strand of JAKZTB010000293.1, from coordinate 954 downwards.
TGTCGCGCTTGAAACGCGCGATCCATTCCGCGTTGATATCGTCCGCCTGCCGTTCGATCGCCGGCAGATCGACCGCCGTCACGGGGCTCGCCGGCGGGCCGATCTTTGCGATCACCTGGCTGGCGATCCCGGCCGGGTCGGCGGCGAGCAGGTCGTAGTCGATGCGGATCGGCGAGATCTTGTGCTGCTCGAAGAACGACTGCCAGCCGCGCCGCTGGCCGTCCAGATGTTTGATGCACCAGCGGATCGTGTCGGGATTGTAAACCGGCTCGGCTTTCGCCGTCGTGTAGAGCGAGTTCCATTGCCCGGTCCGCAGCGCGCGGGCTTGCGAAACCGCCTGCGCCATGTGATCGCGCCGTTCGATGTAAACGACATGCATCTTGCCGAACCGCGTCAGGATGCCGGACAGCATCATGAATTGCAGGTGGTCGTAGTGCGTCTTTAAGCCGAAGACGCCGTTCGCGGTAGTCCGCAGTGGCAGGAGGGTGGTGAGGTAGTCCTCCAGATTGTCCGGCCGCAGGCGCGCGACGAGGGTCAGCATGGTGCTGTAGAAGCCGAAATATTCGTGCGGCGCGCCCATGATTCCGCTGCGCCAGAGATGCTGCGCCAGCAGGGTGCTGCCGGAGCGCGGCGTCGAGGCGATCATGTAGAACCGCTTCGGATCGGTCGGCGACGCGAAGTCGTAGGCCTCGTCCTCGAAACCGGGCGGCGGGAGATTTTTCGGCGTGGCCATCGGCCGAATCAGATACCCGCTTTCCGCCCCCAAGGGAAGGGGGCTTTGGCCCTCGCGGATTAGTAAGCCTGGCATTTGTAGGCTGTCGATAACAAACTGAGTTGACCGCTTTATGTACCATATGAATTGACCGCTTCTGTTGTGGTGGTTGGGCCTGTGGGGAAGTGGTCAGGTCGGCTGCTTTGCCGAGCTGTCCACTTATCCACAGGCCCGGGCTCGGT
>JAKZTB010000292.1:0-12001 GCA_047517345.1 Alphaproteobacteria bacterium | reverse complement strand
CATGTCGAGGATCTGATCCAGGCGCGAGCGGAACAAGTCGTGCTGGCCGCTGGTCTCGCGTTCCCTTGGCTTCATGGCGTCCTCCAATCCCAACCGGGACCAGTGAATCACGCCTGAAAGCGAAACGCAATTTGCAAGGTTTTCACGCCATACGCGCCAGTTTCTTGCAAATAAACCAGCGTCTCAATCTACAAATATCACATCCAATCAATACGTTGAGAATACTTCACGACCGACCAAATAGTTAGTGTGCTGATTCACGAGAAATTCAATCATTTGAATTTCACGATCAGGACACTAGCAGCCATCGTATCCGTTGATGTTGTCGGCTATCCTTCGATATCGGCCAACGTCGTTTGCCAGCGAGTGATTAAAACAATTTGATTAAATAATATTTTATAACATATTGAAATGTATATAGTAATTACTTTTTGATTAACGGCTTGTTAAGCAAATTCCCGTAAGACTCGTTTTCCGAATTGACCGTGGCGACACGCCGCGGCACCGATTTTGACCGGGTGATCTGGCATGACCATTCCGACCTACATAAAAACCGCCCTCGTGGGCATTTTCCTCATCGTGCTGTCCGGGTGCATGAGTCCCCAGGGCGCCACGATTGATGCCAAGCGGCACGATGCAAGGCAGATGCGCAGCGACACGCTGGCCAAGCTTTACCGCGTTCATCCGCACGCCAAGGAACAGATCGCCAAGGCGCTGGGGTATGGCGTCTTCAGCAATGTCGGCATCAACGTCTTCCTGCTCTCGGCAGGCAATGGCTGGGGCGTGGTGCGGGACAACAAGTCCGGCAAGGACATTTATATGAAGATGGTGTCCGGCGGGATCGGGATCGGTCTCGGCGTGAAGGATTTCCGCGGCATATTCGTCTTCACCACAGAGGACGCCCTGCGCCGTTTTACCGAGGACGGCTGGGACGCGAGCGGACAGGCGGATGCGGCGGCGAAGGCTGGTAAAAAGGGCGATGCCTTCGCCGGCGCCATCGACGTTGCGCCGGGCATCAAGCTTTATCAGATTACCGAACACGGGCTTGCATTACAGGCCACCATCCAAGGCACGAAATACTGGCGCGATGACGAACTGAATTTATAACCGGCTAAAGAGGGGTACGCCCGAAACATGAAGCTGGCACCACGTTTGCCAGCCCGCTAATCCTACCCCGTCGAGGTCTGCAAAGGGTCAAAAAGCGGTAGTCGGCGGACACCGCTCGCGAAATTCAAGGGATTGAATTTCGCGTGAATCAGCACACCAACTATTTGAAACTAGTGTCCTGATCGTGAAATTCAAATGATAAAATTTCTCGTGAATCAGCACACCAACTATTTGAAACTAGTGTGATTCAGATCCTAAATTTCGTCGCATTCAATGCGACGAACTTCAGAATCATCACACTAGGGGCCGAAAATCACGCTGGGCAGCCAGGTGGTGAGCGCCGGAAACACTGCCACGACGCCCAACGCAAATACTTGAATGACCACGAATGGCGCCACGCCCCTGTAGATCTGCATCGTCGTTACCTCCGGTGGTGCGACACCGCGCAAATAGAACAAGGCGAAACCGAACGGCGGCGTCAGGAACGAGGTTTGCAGGTTCAGGGCGATCATGATGCCGAGCCACACCGGGTTCAGATCCATCTGCAGCAGGATCGGCGCGACGATGGGCACCACGACGAAGGTGATCTCGATGAAGTCGAGGACGAAGCCCAGCAAGAACATGATCAGCATGACCACGAACATTGCGCCGATGGTGCCGCCCGGCAGCGAGGTCAGGAAGCCATGCACCAAATCGTCGCCGCCGAGCCCGCGGAACACGGATGAAAAGAGCTGGGCGCCGATGACGATGCCGAACACCATGGCGCTGACCCGGGTCGTGCTCTGCATGATCTCGTGCAATCCACCGGTCCCGTAAACGCGGGTGAGGCTGACCCAAATCCCCCAGACCAGGGCGACGCAGCAGAGCGTGGCCACGGCGATACCGACCATGTCGGCGTTCGGAATGTCGTCCCGTAAAACCCGAAGGTCCATCGCGCCGGTCAAAAACAGAACCACGACCAGTCCGATTGCCGCGGCATAGATCGGCTTGCCGTTGTCGGGGTCCATGCGCAAGCCGCCCAGGAGCGTCGCACCGATTGCGCCGACCGACGCCGCTTCGGTCGGCGTCGCGATGCCCGCCAGGATGGAACCGAGTACGGAGACGATGAGGACGACCGGCGCGACCAGGGCGCGCAAGACCCGGAACGTCACCTCGCTGGTGGTCAGGCCCTGTACCAACTCGTCGCGCGGTATCAGCGGAGAGGATTCAGGCTTTAGATACGCAATTATCAACTGATAGGTAATATACATGCCGACGAGGGCGAATCCCGGCAGCAAGGCGCCGGCGAATAGATCGCCGACCGAGACCGGGTCCGGGGCAAAATTGCCGAGTTTCCTCTGCGCTTCCTGATAGGCATCCGATATCTGATCGCCCAAGACGACCAGAACCAGGGACGGCGGAATAATCTGCCCCAAGGTCCCCGAGGCGCAAATGGTGCCGCAGGAGAGCGCGGGATCGTAGCCGCGGCGCAACATCGTCGGCAGGGAAATCAAACCCATGGTTACGACTGTCGCCCCGACGATGCCGGTGGAGGCGGCGAGAAGCGCGCCGACGACACAGACCGATATGCCAAGACCGCCCCTGACCGAGCCGAACAGCATGCCCATGGTATCCAGGAGCTCCTCGGCGACCTTCGAGCGCTCCAGCATGACGCCCATGAAAACGAAGAGCGGTACCGCCACCAGAATTTCGCTGGTCATCGCGTTGCCGAAAACGCGATTGGGGAATATTCCCAAGAAGGCCGGGTCGAAGACGCCGAAGAGCATACTGATGCCCGCGAACATCAAGGCCGTGCCCGCCAGCGAGAAGGCGACCGGAAAGCCCCCCATCAGCATCCCGCAGACACCGACGAACATGAGAAGGACAAGGATTTCGTTGAGAATCATACGCCCGTCTCCCCGCCTTCACGGACAGGCCTGGCGGTATCCGTCAGGCCTCTCATGACGAAGAGCGATTTCGCCGCCATCGAGAAGCCTTGCAGGCTCAGGAGGAAGGGAAAGACCAGAAGCATTGTCTTCAAGAGCCAGAACGGCATGAACGTGCCTTCCGGCGATCCTTCCCAGACCCGGACCGAAGCGCCGACAAAGATTAGCGACTTCCAGGTCATGATGGCGCAAAGCGGCCATAGGAAAATGATAACGCCGACGAAATCGACCAGAGCCTTTCGCTTTGCGCTGGCAGAGCCGTAAAAAATGTCGACCCTGACATGGCCGTCGTGCAGCAGCGTATAACCCGCGCCGACGAGAAACAGCAGCGAATGCATGAACAGGATCGATTCCTGCATCGGGATAAAACCAAGTCCGAAGACATAGCGAAGCAGCACGACGGCGAACTGCGTCAAAACCATGATCAAGGCGAACCACGCCACGACCCGGCCAATATGCTCGTTCATGGCGTCGATTGCCCCGACGAAAGAATTAATGCCGTTCACCAATATTCTCCCAGGAACTTGGGAAATAATGCAGAGGACCCGCGCCCGTTACGGCGCGGGCCTCTCTTAAAAGGTCGCACGGTCCGAAAGACCGTGAATTGCCGATCAGCTATACTTGAACGGCAGCGTGCGGGCGTTCAAGTACCCTTGTTCGCCGATCTTGGCCCAGGTGATGGCCTGCTTGCGATAGGCGATGAAGCTGTCATAGACCCGCTTGGTCATGGCGTCGGTTTTGCCGATTTCGGCAACCACGTCACCGGCGACCTCGCCGATTTTGATCAGCATTTCTTTTGGGTACTGGTGCAAAGTCACGCCGTGCTTGTTCAGCAATACGTTCAACGAGCCCAGATTACGGGCATTGAACTCGGAGAACTGAATCATCGCTTCGGCCTCGATAACCGTGCTCACCATGAGCTTTTCGTCCTTGCTGAGGCTATCCCAGACCTTCTTGTTCATGGCGAAGCTGCCGGTGGTGCCGGGTTCGTGGAAACCGGGATAGTAATAGTGCTTGGTGATCTTGTAGAAGCCGAAGGCGAGATCATGCCAGGGCCCGACCCATTCGGCGGCGTCGATCGCGCCCGAGGCGAGCGACGGATAAATTTCCGCGACCGGCAGATTGACGACGGTGACACCGAGCGCACGGAGCACTTCGCCGCCGATGCCGGGCATGCGGAACTTCATGCCCTTGAAATCGTCCAGCTTGTTGATCGTCTTGCGATACCAGCCACCCATCTGGGTACCGGTGCTGGCGCCCAGGAAGCCCTTGATGTTGAAATCGGCGGCCAGCTCATCCCAGAGCTCCTGCCCGCCGGCATAGCGCATCCATCCGGAATGCTCGAGCCCGGTCAGGCCGAAGGGCACGGCGGTGAAGAAATTGAAGGCCTTGTGCTTGCCTTGCCAGTAATATTCGGCCGACTGGTACATTTCGGCATCCCCGGCGCTGACCGCGTCGAAGACGCCGAAGGGCGGTACCAGCTCGCCGCCGCCATAGACCTTGACGTTGATCTTGCCGCCGGAAAGTTGCGTGATCCGGCGCGCGACCCGTTGCCCGGACGTGCCGAGCCCCGGTGAATTGAGCGGCCAAGACATGGCCAGTTTCCACTGTTTCAGGCCCTGCGATATGGCGGGGGCCGGCAAGGACGATGCAGCAGCGACTGCGACACCGGCTGTCGCGGCGGCTGTAACGAATTTACGGCGTTTCATGGGCTTTCCTCCCTGTTGCGCCGCGCTCGGATGTCGGTGGATACTGCCTCCAGTTTAACCGGAGAGCTTGAATATTCGTTTCACTCGCGGCGTCTGTGATTTGGAGCTTAGTTGCGGTTTTGTCGCGTAGCAACAGCCGAATTGTGCCACGTGAAGTCTGCTACGCTATGATCTGCGCGATACCGTCTCGAAATCAGGGGAGGCTTCATGGGCCGCCGCATCGTCGATCTGTCGATATACCTCGAAAACGATGTCGTTTCCGATCCCGCGGGCTACCAACCGAAAATCGACTACGTGAACCACCAGGAATCGGCGAAGGACGTGACCGCGTTTTTCCCGGGGATGACGGAAGCGGAACTGCCGGACGGGCAGGGCTGGGCTTTGGAATGGGTTCATGCGATGACCCATAACGGCACGCACCTGGACGCGCCCTATCATTTTCATTCGACGATGAACAAGGGCGAGCGCGCGATCACCATCGACGAGGTGCCGCTCGAATGGTGTTTCAATCCGGGCGTGAAGCTCGATTTCCGCCATTTCGAGGATGGTTATGTGGCAACGGCAGCCGATGTCGGCGCGGAATTGGAACGGATCGGTCACGAGTTGAGGCCTTTCGACATCGTCGTCGTCAACACCGCCGCCGGCGCCGCCTATGGCCGCCCCGAGTATGTCGCGACGGGCTGCGGCATGGGCCGCGAGGCGACCCTGTACCTGCTGGAGCGCGGCGTCCGCGTCACGGGGACCGATGCGTGGAGCTGGGACGCGCCCTTCGTCCACACCAAGGAGAAGTACGCGGAAACGGGCGATGCCGGCCTGATCTGGGAAGGCCATCGCGCCGGCATGGAGATCGGTTATTGCCACCTGGAAAAGCTGCACAACCTCGAAGCGCTGCCGGCTTTCGGCTTCACGATCGCCTGCTTCCCGTTCAAGATCCGCGCCGCCTCGGCCGGCTTCACGCGCGCCGTCGCGATCTTCGACGATTAGCGGCCGGTTTTGAACCATCTGCCATCGGCGTGCGACTACCTCGTCATCGGCTCCGGCGCGGCCGGTGCGGTGGTCGCCGCGCGTCTCTCCGAAGACGCCGATACCAACGTCGTTCTGCTTGAAGCGGGCCTGAGGGACCGGAGCCTGTTGTCCAGGTTGCCGGGGCTGGGTTTTGCGATCGGCGCGCATCCGCGCTTCAACTGGGGCTTCGAGACCGAACCGGTGGTAAGTATGGAAAACCGCAATTTGGTGTTTCTACAGGGACGCATGATCGGCGGCTCCGGCAGTATCAACGGCATGATCTACACGCGTGGCCATTCCCGCGAATACGATGTCTGGCGGCAGATGGGCTGCGAAGGCTGGGCGTCGGATGACGTGCTGCCATATTTCAAGAAATCCGAAGGCAATAGCCGGGGCGAGGGGCCGTGGCATGGTGGCGCCGGGCCGTTGAAAGTGCGGCCGGCGCGGCCGGAACTGCCGATCTGCGAGGCCTTCCTCGAAGCGGCGGCGGCGTTTGGATTTCCGGTTCTGGAGGACCTCAACCAGGACACCGTCGACGGCTTCGGCTACTACGATATCAACGTATCGCGCGGGCGGCGCATGAGCACGGCGCGCTCCTATCTGAAACCGGCCGAGGGACGCGCCAACCTCACGGTTGTGCCGAAAGCGCTGGTGCTGCACCTGACCGTCGAAAAGGGGCGGGCGACGGGGGCGGCGGTCGCGGTCCGCGGCCGGCGGCAAACGATCCGGGCAGAGCGCGAGGTCGTTGTCTCTTGCGGCGCCGTCAAGACGCCGCAACTGCTCATGCTCTCCGGTATCGGCCCGGCGGACCAAATGAAGCGGCTGGATATCCCCGTGCGGCTCGACTCGCCGAAGGTCGGGCAGGGGCTGCAGAACCATGTCTGCTACCGGCCGCAATACATCTGCAACGCGCCGGTCACGGCGAGCGGTCAAGCGGAGCCCCTGAACGTGCTCAAGGCGATTTTGCGCTATGCCCTCTCGCGCAGCGGGCCATTCGCCGAGAGCTACGCGCCGGCGGGCGGATTCTTCCGTACCGATCCGGCGTTGGAGACGCCGGACGCGCAGGTCGTTTTGCTGTCCGCTCTGGCCCCGACCAATGTGAGCGGCAGCCGCTACCGGATCCGCGACCTGCTGCCGAAACAGCATGGCTTCGGGATGACGATCTATCAGGGCTCGCCGCACAGCCGCGGCGCCGTCAGCCTGCGGTCCGCCGACCCGATGGACGCGCCGAAAATCGATCCCGGATATTTCACCGATCCGCGCGACATGCAGGTGCTGCTGAAAGCGGTGGGCATGATGCGCGAGATGGTACGGCTGCCGGCGATATCGAAATTTATCGACCACGAAATGACGCCGGGCGACCATGTCCGGGACGAACCGGCCCTGGAGGCGGATATTCGCCGCAACGGCGCCACGGCCTATCACCAATGCGGCAGCTGCGCTATGGGACCGGAAGACGATGCCGTGCTCGATCCGCAACTGCGGGTGCGGGGCATCGAGGGTCTGCGGATTGCGGATACGTCGGTCATGCCACGCATTCCCAACGCCGCATTGCACGCGCCGACCATCATGATCGGGGAGAAGGCGGCGGCGATGATCCGCGAAGATCAATCGCGCGGCGGTGCCATTTCGGTTAACCTGTAGCCGATTTTGATGAAGCCATTTGGTTAATTGGAGCGCTATCGGTTAGTTTGCTCTGGTCTTCTTGAATTAGTGCGTCCCAACTCGTCGAAGGAGGTAGGCGCGGAGCGTTGCCTGGCAGCGTTCGCAGCGCTGACTTGCTGTCGTCGTGAACGGTCGCTGGCGTGGGGCATGGGGTATGAAGGCAGTAATATTGGCGGCCGGGATCGGCTCTCGGCTCGGTTTTCCGACCGCGGAACATCCACCGAAGGTTTTGCTGCGCTTCGGCGGCAAATCCTTGTTGCAATACCATATCGAAATCCTCAAGCGGCGCGGCATCGATGAGTTGGTGCTCGGCGTCGGGTATCGCCACCAAGACATAGAGCGGGAAATCGACGCCCTGCGTGCGCGAAATTTCGTGCGAACCGTCTTCAACGAGGATTTTGAAGAGGGCAATATCGTCACCTTGTGGACACTGCGCGACGAATTGCGTTGCGGTAAGCCGGTTCTCCTGATGGACGCCGACGTCCTCTACGAAGAGGCACTGGTAGAGCGCCTCGTCGACTCACTTCACCAGAACTGCCTGCTGCTCGATCGTGGCTTCGATCCGGGCGATGAGCCTGTCAAAATTTGCGTCCGGGATGGCGAGATCGTCGAGTTTCGTAAATGGTTGAGCGCCGATTTCGATTTCTGCGGTGAATCGGTGGGCTTTTTCAAGCTGTCGGCCGAGGCGGCCGGGAAAATCATCGCTCAGACCGAGCTCTATTTACGCCAAGGCCGCCGTCACGAGCCTTACGAGGAGGCAATCCGCGATGTCCTGCTGACCTCGCCACGCGACGTCTTCGCATTCGAGGACATCACCGATATGGCTTGGACCGAGATCGATTTTGCCGCCGACGTCGAACGCGCCAATGCTGAAATCCTGCCGCGCATTCTGACGGCGGACGGCGACCGCCGCGCGGTAATGAGGATCAAACGGGACACGGGCGAGACAAAAAGGCTGTGACCGGCATCGAAGCATTCCCACTCCCTTGGGTTCTCGCCGCGCTGATTGTTTCCGCGCTTTATATGGCGACTTATCTATCATTCGTCCGGCTCTTGAGATATCCGCGGAACTGGTATCCACCCAGCGTGCCCTCATCCCTAGCGACGGGCGTGCTCGCGGCCCTTACAGTGGCGCTGGTATCGCTGTCGCCCGATGGCCTCGACGGCCCCGCCCTAGCCGTCTCGGCCGGTTTTTTCGCCATCTTATTTTACATAATCGCGGCCCCTGCGATCGCCTTCTGGCCGGCCACCGGGTGGGCCACCCGGCCGGTCGAATTCTTGGCGAAACACGGCGACACCGCCGGGCTGTGGCTGCTGATCCCGGCTCTCTTCGCGGGATTGGCGATCTCAAACATCAAATTCCAAGCGTTCCTGGCAACCGCCATGGCAATCGAACTAACATGGTTCCTTCGTCAGCTTTGGGCCGGTCGCCAACGGCGCCGTCTATATCCCCTGCCCGACAGTGACCTGTCGGTCCTGGAGACCCAGGCGAAGGGCAATCTTGCGGCATTCCGGCATCGCCATGGCATCCGCGAACTGGTGTTGTCGAAGGGCGCTGTCGGTTGGAATGGGTGTGGGAAAGGGACGCCGGCCTGTCCGTTCAATCTTTACGTCAACCGTCTCGGTCTCAACACCGCGCCTTGCTGCCGCGATCACATGAAGGAACTCTGCCATCATGTCGCCGCCTGCCTGGTCGAAATGGGTGTCGTACACTGGCTGGAGGGGGGCAGCCTTCTTGGGGCGGTGCGGGAGGACGGAACGCTGCTCGATTGGGAGGACGACATCGACCTGTCGGTTCTGCTCGACGGCGACATGACCTGGGCGCAGCTGTCGGCCGGGCTCGCCGAACGCGGTGCGCGGGACGGTTACCATGTCGACCTGTTCGAGAAGAAAGGCCTCGTCTCGATCTCGTTCGATCCACCGAAACGATGGCCTTTCCGATGGGAGCGCAATCGCCTGCGCGGCGAAATCCGGGCCGATATAGCGATTTACCGGCCGGCGGTCAGCTACGGTGAAGCCGTGCTCGAAAGGCGGAGCCACAAGGGTGCCATGCCGGCCACCGAGAGCGGTGGCTATGGCGTACCCCGGAAGAGCGTCCTGCCGACATCGACAATTAATTTCCTGGGTAGCAACTTCGCGTGCCCGCGTAATTCAGACGCATATTTGCGTGCCCTTTACGGTGACTTCGAAGAGGTTAAATACACTTATTTCGATGCTGCGGCAGTCGAAATCCGGCGTCAATCCAACGTGGTTGATAAGGCGCGGATGCAAGCACGCCTTGACGGATGACTGGATTGATCAAGCGCGGACCAATATCTGTTGTGACAGATCGGCTTGGTATCCGGGCCGAATTCGCGGTTGAGTTCCCGTTGTGCTAGCAAAGCCGGCGACGGGGAAGCGCTATCTGGTACATGGGTTAGCATGAGCGAAATGGCAGAGAACGTGCTTTTCATTACGGCGGATCAATGGCGGGGCGAATGCCTCTCCGCCCTCGGTCATCCGATTGTGATGACGCCGCATTTGGACGCCTTAGCGGCTGAAGGCACCTTGTTTCGCCGCCATTACTCGCAGGCGACATCGTGTGGGCCGGCGCGCGCCAGTCTCTACACGGGCCTCTATATGCACAATCATCGTTCGGTGGCGAACGGCGCACCGCTGGATGACCGCCATACCAATATCGCGCTTGAGGCGCGTAAAGCCGGATACGATCCCGCCCTTTTTGGCTACACCGATATTGGTGCGGACCCCCGCGGGCGGAAAGCGGACGATCCCGAACTCAGGACCCGGTCTGGGCTGTTGCCGGGAATGACACCGGTGGTTCGCATGGATTCCGACCACCGCCCGTGGGTCGACGCGTTGCGGCAACGGGGATACGAAGTCGAAGACGACCCTCGATCGCTTTTCCGCCCCAACCGAGAGGGTATCGATCCGAAGCGGGGCCGCACCTTCGCGCCGGCGTGGTACCGGAAGGAAGATAGCGGCTCGTCCTTTTTGACCGACGAGGCGATTGACTACATCTCCGCACATGATGCAACGCCCTGGTTCGTCCACCTCTCCTATCGGTCGCCGCATCCCCCCTTTATTGCGCCAGAGCCCTATAATTCTCTCTACGACGCCGCCGAGATGCCGCTACCGAACCGCCATGCAACGCCCGAAGAAGAGGCTGCGCAGCATCCCTGGGCCCGTTTCTATCTTTTGAACCAACTGGACTCGCCCTTTACATATGGCGCTTCGCTCAAGGAATATCTTGAGCTCGAGGAACGCGAATTCCGGCAGATTAAGTCAACCTACTATGCCATGATGACGAGGATCGACGCCCAAATCGGGAGATTGATCGCGCATCTGAAAGAGAGCGGGACCTGGGACCGCACGCTCATCGTCTTCACCTCGGACCACGGCGAGCACTTGGGCGACCATTGGATGATGTCGAAGTTCAGCTATTACGAGCAAACCTACTTCATTCCCCTTATCATCCGTGATCCGGGCGCGACGAGCGACCCGAGCCGTGGCGACGCAATCGACGCGTTCAGCGAAAATATCGATATCATGCCGACGATCCTGGAGTGGCTCGGTCTTGAGATTCCTGTCGCCTGCGACGGGGAGTCGCTGCTCCCCTTCTGTTGGGGCCAGGACGTCCAGGATTGGCGGACCGAGGCACACGCGGAGTTCGATTTTCGCCATTTTCCAGGGCTGGACGGCGGTCGGGCGCTGGGGCTCGCTCCCGATCAATGCGCCGCCACGCTAATCCGGGACAGGCGGTATAAATACGTCCATTTTACCGGCCTGCCGCCGCTTTTTTTCGATCTGGAGAATGACCCCCACGAATATAACAACCTCGCCGGCGATCCCACCCACCACGGACTCGTGCTCGAATATGCGCAAAAAATGCTGAGCTGGCGCATGAACCATGACGACCGGACCCTCGCCAACACGCGGCTCGGGCCAGGTGGCACGATCGAACACCACCCGTCACGCCGCCGAAGACCCGATGCGACCGTAATATAGGAGATCAGTCGTACGTCCGTGCCAGCACGCGCGATCAGTCCGATAGCCGTAAGGATGATCACCTATGCGTTCAGCCTTGACAACAGGACTTCCAGCGCCCGCAGGAGGGTCTCGGTTTCAATGGTCAACGGCGGCGCAATCCGGATGCGTTCGCCGTACATGCCCCCGCCGAGAATGACGACCCGGTCGGCGAAACTCGCCTTGACGAGATCGCCGGCATCCATCACCGGGCGAAACGATAGGCTGGGGCCGATCTGGTAAATTTCCTGCGCCCTTCCCGATTCCGTTATGCGGGCGGCGGCCGCGGCGAGAGGCGCGGCAACGCGGCGGCACTCGGCTTTCACATCATGGGAGTCAATGTAATCGGCGACCGCGCACGCGGCATAACAGCCCAGGGCGGAGGTCTGAAAAGTATGGGCGAGAACCACGCCGTTGCCTATATCGGCGGTAAGCGTTCGTTCAGGCCGTGGAATCAGCGCGGGCGTTTCCATTCGCCCCGGCCGATTTTAGCGATTGAGGGTGCGTTTCCAATCCCGTCGCAGGGGCCGGAGCCAGACATCCTTTTTAGGCTTGTCGGACTGCCTG
>JAKZTB010000291.1:0-6189 GCA_047517345.1 Alphaproteobacteria bacterium | reverse complement strand
GCCGCCGCCGGCTACAACTTCCGTCTCATCCTCAAATGGATCAGGCTTCTTTGCGCCTTCATCTGGAGATCATGCCTGACAATCCAAGCTCCGATGATAGTTCAATGGAGCTGAAATTCCGTATTCTTCACGACCGACTATATATGTCCATACGCACCAGAAGATGCTGGCGGTCGAACGGGAATACGCAAAAGTTCTGCTCCCCGTAGCAGACGAGAATGGCGCGGTCACCCGAATTTACTATGCTTGGCGCTTCATGCGAGATCCCATAGTGCTATCGAAAATGAACTGAAGCATCTCGTCTCGGCTCATCCACATGAATTGAACGTCCACCTCGCGATCCTGAAGCGGAAACATACCGTTCAACAGCCTGACTGTGTGCGAGAAACCGGCGCCGACTCGACCTAACGACGTTCGCGATGCCGTCGTTCCATATAACGCGCAATACCAATCTAATTTAAAGTGGCGCAGCGCGATTGCCCGGACGAGCGGCGAGTATATGCCATAGATCTTTCCGCCAGAAAGCGCGGCATGCCGACCGCGCCAATCGGGAGAAACCCACATACCACCGCCAATACTGACTCGCCCGGAAATTGTAGGAAAATCGAGATCTGGGTAAAGCGGCATCGGGTAGTGCCGAATGACCGGTAGCCTATCCTTGAAGAACGCATGAGTCCGAATGTCCTCGAACAGGTCATCGGTTTCATACATCCGCTGCCCGTTGCATCCGACGATTTCACCATGTTGGTTTCGCAGCACGGTCCAATAAGCGTTGCCTGGATGGACATGGGAACGCTCGGGATCGTGTGTCGAAGGGACCAGATGCGCGTCCGGCGCGGTACTGAGAAACGCCGAGAAAGCGGTCATATCGCTTTCCGGCTCGAGTGAAAGACCAATGGCCGCAAGCCTATTCAGTTGCGTGTCGATGAAAGATTGGATTTCCGCCAAGTCCCGATCGCTGAATGTAGGCATCTCCCTTCCCCCTTAAGTTGGTTCCGGAGATAGAGATGTCGCATTTATTGATCTAATTGCGAACAAAAGGTGCAATGTCAGTCGCAATTCTTGCTGAGACAGGTCCCTACCTATCCAAAAAATTAAGCCCGCTCGAAAGCGGGCTTTTACAATCGGGGTTTGCCGAATTCGCCTACTTCGCACCCGCTCTCTCGATCCGTCGCTTCAGGCGCAGGGCCTCTTGCGTGAGTTTACGGTTCGACATGCCGAGCAGGTAGGCGTCAAGTCCGCCATTCTTCTCGATCGTCCGGATCGCTTGGGTGGAGATACGCATCCGCACCATCTGGCCCAGCGCATCGCTCATCAGCGACGTCCGCTGCACGTTCGGCAGAAACCGCCGCCGCGTCTTGTTGTGCGCGTGGCTGACATTGTTGCCCGCCTGTACGCCCTTGCCCGTGATGTCGCAGCGTCGCGCCATGGTCCGATCCTCTGAACTTCAAAACCTCGCGGAAACGCGCGAGGGCGGCGTCTTTTACGGCACCCGCCGCAGCCCGTCAAGTCATCGCGCAAGACAAGCGTCGTAGCGCTTCCTATTCGTCCCAGACCACGTCGGTCAGCGGCAGCCCTTCGATTTCCGCCTTGGTCAATGGGCGGTCCGGCGTGACGCCGGCCTGCACCAATAGCGAAGCGACCTGCCGCACATGCTGGGTCGAGTGCCAGACCGTGCGTTCCAGCATCTCGTGCCGCGTGGTACCCCCGAAATAGGTCGGCACCTGGCCCGAGAAATCCTCGTCTTTTGCGCCCGCCCACCAGCCGTTGAACCGCCCCCGTACGGATTCGCCGAAGTCGGCGATCTGGGCGCTGGTCTGCATCTCGTCCGGCGGCGGCGCCACGAAACTCTCGTGCGTGAGCGATTTGCCGGTTTCCTCCAAATCGAGGAAGGCGACCGGAATCTGGAAAACGTGGTGCAACAGAACGCGCCAGGACCGCGGCCGGTTCGGCAGTTCCCGCGACAAATTTTCGTCCGGCATGGATCGCACCAGCCGGCAGGCCGTCTCCAGGATGCCGTCGAAGCGCCCGGCGAGTTCGGCCGGCGAGAGCTCCGGTGCGGTTTCGTCTTCGAGGTCGAGGAAATCCACAACATCGGCGATGACCTGCGCGAAGACGAAATCGTCGCCGCGCGAAACGACGGGTATGGAGCGCGCGTCGATCCGGGCGAGCTCGTCCCTGCCGCCATTGTCTTCTAGAACATTAATCGATTCGAATTCGATCCCACGGACCGACAGGTATTCCTTTACCCTGAGACAGCTCGTTCAATGAGGCTGCCAGAAAACCTTGATAGGTGCCGTCATGACGTTTTCCTTGTTCTCGCGCGGCAATTTCGCGCGGTTGGTGGAAACCAAGTCCAAAAGTATAGGCGTGCGGCCCCGATCGAACAACATTCCGCACGCTACGCGTATCCCGCCAACGCCGTTTCGGCCCAGCAGGCAACCGATAGCAGCGCGTCGTCCGCACCGAACCGTCCGACAAGCTGCACACCGACCGGGAGCCCTAGCGGCCCGACATGGCCCGGCAACGTGACGCATGGCGTCCCGATGGTCGTCCAGGGCCGATTGAATGTGGCATCGCCCGTTGTCTCGTAACCGAGCGGCGCTTCGCCGGGGGCCGAGGGCGCGATCAGCGCGTCGACGCCTTCCATGACGTCTTCGAACTGCACGCGGCATCGGTGCGCACATCGGATCGCACCGGCGTAATCCGCATACCCGGTTTTCGCACCGGTTGCCATCTGCGCTTTCAGCCTGTCGCTGAGCTTGTCCTCATGCCGGTTGTATTCATGCGCCAGCGCACGGCGGCCTTCATACATCATGATCGTCTTGTTGGCGTCCTCCAGCCGGGCAAACCCGTCCGGCAACGCAACGTCGCGCACCTCGGCTCCGGCATCGGCGAACGCGGCGGCAGCTTCGACGGCAATCTTGGACGACGCGTCGGCACGGTCCCACCAGGGCGTGCGGCACAGGCCGAAGCGTGGCGGCGACGCGCTAGGTTCGACGGAAGCGGGCGCATCCATCAGTGCCGCGCGCAGCAACGCGAAGTCGCCGGCATGGCGCGCCATGGCGCCCAGCGTATCGAGCGAGCGGGCCAACAATTTGACGCCGGCATAGCTGAACTGGCCGATCGTCGGTTTGTACCCGGCCACGCCGCAGAACGACGCCGGCCGGATCACGGACCCGCCGGTCTGCGTCCCCAACGCCAAAGGCACCATGTTGTCCGCAACGCCGGCGGCGGACCCGCTCGAAGAGCCGCCTGGCGTATGCGCCGGATTGCGCGGATTGCGCGTCTCCGCAGGTTTCACGAAGGCGAATTCGGTCGTCGCGGTCTTGCCCAGAACGACACCGCCGGCCGCACGCACCAGGGCGACGCAGGCGGCGTCGGCAACGGGCCGATGCCCCGGATAGATCGCCGAACCGTATGCGGTCGGCATGTCGGAGGTCTCGATGACGTCCTTGAATCCGACCGGCACACCGTGCAGCGGGCCGCGCAGCGCCTCGCGATCTCGTGCCCGCGCATCGGCCAAGGCCGCATCCGGATCGATATGCGCCCAAGCCATCAACTCCGATTCGCGCGCCGCGATACGCTCTAGGCATGCCGCAGTCAGCGCTTCGCTGGTGATGTCTCCGGCGGCGATCGCGCGCGCCGCCGCCGTCAGTTCGTTCAATGATACCATGGCCGGGTCCCGTTCAATACCAACACTCTATTCGCCGAGGAACGCCTTTAATACGCGGCGAGCGGCGGCGGCCGGCGTCGTCGTGCCCGTCATCACCTGCGCCTCCAAATCCGAAAGCATCGATCCTACGTCAGGATGAGCCTTCAGCCTTTCGAGCAAAGTATCGCCGACTTCCGACCACAACCATGAACGCGCCTGCGCCACGCGGTTGGAGTCTATCTCACCGCTCTCACCGAGTTTCGTTTCGTAGTCTTCGATATGCGCCCAAGCCTCGTCGATACCCTTGCCCGTCAGCGCGGAACAGGCGGCCACCGGTACCTGCCAATTGGGCGACGCGGGGCGCAGCAGATGAATCGCGCTGCGATAGTCGGAAACCGCATGCCGCGCGGACATCTCGAACTCGCCATCGGACTTGTTGACCAGGATCATGTCGGCCAACTCGACGATGCCCTTCTTCATGCCTTGCAACTCGTCCCCAGCGGCGGGCGACAACAGCAGCACGAACATATCGGTCATGTCTTTGACGGTGGTCTCGGACTGCCCGACACCGACCGTCTCGACGATGACGACGTCGTAGTTTGCAGCTTCGCAGATCGAAATCGCCTCGCGCGTCCGCCGGGCGACGCCGCCCAACGCGGTGCCTGCCGGCGACGGCCGGATGAAAGCGTTCGGATTTCGCGACAGGGTCTCCATACGCGTCTTATCGCCCAAGATGGAACCGCCGCTGAGCTTGGAGGAAGGATCGACCGCCAGCACAGCGACGCGCCGGCCCTTTTCGATCACATGCCGCCCCAATGTCTCGATAAAGGTCGACTTGCCGACGCCTGGCACGCCCGAAATTCCGACGCGGATCGACTCCACGCGATGCGGCAGGAGCTTTTCGAGAAGGTTTTCGGCCTGTTCGCGATGGTCGTAGCGGACCGACTCAACCAGCGTGATCGCGCGTCCCAACGCGCGCCGGTCGCCGTTACGGACCGCCTGACTAAGTTTCTGCATGTCCGGAGCGGCCATGAATGCTACGATTCCTTAACGCCAAGCTTTTCGCTGGCCAGTTTGGTCAGTTTCGCGCGGACGTCTTCGTCCAGCTTTTCATACTCCGCGCGCCGCTGCCGATAGAGCGCCATGGTTTGCCCGATCAGGATATCACGGTCGCTGGGCGGTTCTCCGTGCGCTTCAAATTCTTCTTGAAACACCTCGGATTCTTCGTTCGCGTCCGGATATTCGAGTTCTTCCATTCTTTTTTGGCGGTCGCGTAATTTCTTGGCTGCCTTTCGACCGCTTCTGTCCATGAAAATCAACTGCATGATCTTTTTGAACATTACGATGCCGACAATGGCCTGTCGGCGCCCGGTCCCAAAGGCTGCCCGTAACTGAATTCGACGAAATTGCCGTCCGGGTCCTTCAAGCCGCAATAATAGCCGACCGGATAGGGTTCTTGACGCGGCTCCCATTCCAGACAACCCGCCTGGCGGCCTTTCGCGGCCACCGCATCGACGGCTTCGCGGCTTGGCAAGGCGAATCCGAAATGACTGAAATCGTGCGCGTCTTGGTCGCGGCCGCCACCGCCAGGCAGCAGCACGAAAACAAAGTCGTTCTCCCGGCCCGGCTCGGCCATCCAGACGATTCGCCGGCCCTTGTTGTCGATCCGCTCATGCACCGATTCGAGCCCGCAGAACTCGCGGTAGAACGCAACGCATGGGTCGACGTCCCGGACGTGCAACGCAATATGCGTAAAGTTGGCGGCCATAGCAGCAACCCAGTGGACACAATCTAACATATGGTACCCATACGTTAGATTGTGTCCACCAGTCCGACCGGCGACGGAAGCCAATCGCGCCGGTCATTCGAAAATTTTCGCCATCAAGATCTCGCTGACGAAACTGCCGTCGACATACAGGGAATTGCGTTTTGTGCCTTCCACGACATATCCCATTTTTATGTATAGCGAACGCGCCACGCTGTTGTGCGCCATAACCGTCAGCCCGAGCCGGCGCATATCGGATTCTCGCGCGAATTCGTCCAGCGCCTGCATCAATTTCCGGCCCAAGCCTTGGCCGCTATGCGCCGCCAGGACACCGGTCCCGACGGTTGCAGTGTGCTTATTACGTTTGAAATCGCCGCCCATTGCCACCGCTTCGGCGACCGCTTCGCCGCCATCCCAAGCGTTCAGTAACAAATAGTGCGGCAGGGCATCGAACCGCTCGATGACCGAACGCATTTCGTCGATCGACCGCGCGCGTTCGCCGGGTCCACGCAGGAAGTTACTGGTTTCGCCCAGCAGGATCTCGCCAAAGCGATACAATGCCTCGGCATCGGCTGGCACCGCGGCGCGAATCTCGTAGTCGCCCATGAAACGGCGCTACGCCACTATTCCTGTCGATAACAAACTGAGTTGACCGCTTTATGTACCATATGAATTGACCGCTTCTGTTGTGGTGGTTGGGCCTGTGGGGAAGTGGTCAGGTCGGCTGCTTTGCCGAGCTGTCCACTTATCCACAGGCCCGGGCTCGGTC
>JAKZTB010000290.1:0-8352 GCA_047517345.1 Alphaproteobacteria bacterium | reverse complement strand
GGCTCAACCGCTGCCGCCGACTGGCCAAGGACAGGGAGAACCTCAACCGCAACGCGCTCGCCTTCATCAAGCTCGCGTCCATTCGACTCATGCTCCGAAAACTCTGTAATCCTACATAAAGTCTCCGGACGGACTCTTAGGCACGAAGTAGAGGTGGTCGTACTTTTCCCGGGCAAGATGGCATCCGATGCAGAACTCCACGCGTTTTGCGTTCTCGCCTTTCGTCGTGCCGAAGAGACTGCCGTCGGGCATAATCATCGAAAACCGCCAGTCACCGCTCACATAACTGAATCCCTTTGCCATTTTCTCCATTATGAACAGCGGTCCGGGAGTCAGGCTCCCATCTTTTCCGACGACGAAGCTGTCTTTCGCGACGATTGAGCCGACAGGGAGCGTCCCGGCCATTTCGTACGTCGCGTATGCTGCGGCTTTGCTGTTCGTGAAGTTATTGATGAACCGTCGCCCATGCGTCGCCGACAGGTAGGGCGCCGTATTGACCCGAGACCAACTTTGGTACGCCTTCGCGGTCGGGTCGCCGGAAACCGCGTATCCGGCCTTTAGGCGATCTCGAATTTTACGATAGAGGCCCGCCCTTTCGATTGCCTTCAATTCCGCCACATCACGAACGTGAAAGTGGCGCCGTGGTTCGTTCGGGTCGCCGCCGAAGGCAAGGGTATTTTTCCGATCGATCAGCTTATCACTATTGGCTCTTGCCGTTGGTTCGTCGACTGCTGCAGCGTAGATAACGACCGCAATCGCTACGACGGACAAAATTCGTACATTTGTTACCATGTGCTTACACGCTCTCCGTTTTTTAGGGCATAGGAGGTGCCTACTGGACAATGTGGCGTGTCGTGGCTTCACATACCTCTCAAAGGACTACAAAATTTGGTAAACCGTTTGTGACACCTGGGCTGATCCGGCGTCCGAGATTTATCCGAAACCGTACAGCGCTCGGGGCCGGGGAGGCTCTCGTTTCCGTGACTTGCCGGTCGCTTGTAGCGCGTGACGCTACGCCGATATTCATACTGCGAATTTTTGTTTACCATTTACAGCGAATGTGCCGATTTTCACTCCAAAGAGTCGAGCAGCCGCGTTAAAGTTGGACCTTGTACCGAAAAACCTGATTGCCGCGCGGTCTAGGCTGGGGAAATAAGGGACTCATGAGCCGTTCAAGCGACGACAAATCCGAAGATCGCACGGCGGAGGAGTTTAACTTCGAAAAGGACTCCCTGCACCTACTGCCGTTGGAGATCATTCCCCTCAAATCGTCCGCGCTGTCGCGCGCGCGGCTCGTAAAAAACGTTCGAATGGAAGGTATGGTGGAGGTCTTTCGAGGCGGCGGCACTGGTAGCGGCCAGTTCGACCCGACGACGCTCGAACAATCTTTCGATATCGCAGAGGATGAAACCGCGACCGATGCCGATAAGATTCGTGCGCTTGCTGCCTTGAACAGTTTTGACGTTTACAGTCTTCGCATTCAACTGCGCACGCTCGGTATCGATGTCGACGATATCGAGAGCCTACGGCTTTCGAAAGAAAAACGCGCGGAATTGACGAAATATATGGTCGGCTTTACGCGGCCGCTGATCCGCCAGATCTATGGCGACGCGGAAACCGAGATTTCCGACGTGTCGGAGCTGATTGCGCTGTTCGATAACCCGAACCGGGAAGAGGCGCTGAAGAACCTCAAGATGATTACCGAAAATTTGCGGATTGGAATCGGAGACTTACCGCGATTCCTTGAAGATTACGGCGATACGTTTTTGTCGCTTGCCTATTTTCGGGACGCTTTGGATAAGCTTGAGCCGCAGCTTTCGTCGTTTTTCTCCTCGATCGACGAAATTCGAGAGAACCATCAGCTTCGGCAGAACGGGAATTTGATTCGCTCGCTGGAAACCCTAGCGCATGACTTTTCTTCGATAAAGGCGACGCTCGAAGGACATTTTGTGTCCTTTGACCAGCAGACAAGCGCTATGTGGTCGAATATGACCGCGGAATCGTTCCACCAATTGAAAACATTGATCGAGAACAGTCATACCACGGTCGGCGGCATCCTATGCGGATTGTCCGTAAAGTTGGGTGCCTGGCACGACCGGTTCGGCGATCGGGATGCCGGTTTGATCAGCAAGGCGGAATTCA
The DNA here is from genome assembly GCA_047517345.1 of Alphaproteobacteria bacterium. Taxonomy (GTDB): domain Bacteria; phylum Pseudomonadota; class Alphaproteobacteria; order UBA8366. The sequence goes on along the minus strand of JAKZTB010000290.1, from coordinate 6,210 downwards.
TCATGTCGGATATGCGGCAAGGGATGGACCTATTGCTGGAAATCAGCGTACCGCCGGTCGAGATTCACGGGGTGGAAAATAGCGATGGCGACGACAGTGTCGTCCTGCTTTAGCGATAGTCGTAACTAATCGACTATTACGATAAACCCAGGTCCCACATGCCCGTCGGATCGGGATGATCCTGCCAGCGTTTGACAATGTTATTTGCCGCATCCGTCGGCATACGGGCGTAATAGTAAAGCGCATTCTGGTAACTCTGGCGCTCCTTTTTAGCCGTTGGCCGGGCTTTACGCGCAAAGCCGTAAATCAACCGGAACCCCTCTTCATCGATATCGGCAGAGATACAAGCAGCCGCCAAGGCGCGGCCTCCCGGATCGAATATGATCCGTTTGACGAAAGCGTCGTCCAACCGCGTAATTCGGCTGAACATCGCTATGAACAGGGCCACATCGCCGTTGCGCAAAATGCGCATCATGGATTCCTGACTTAACAACCCTTGTTCGTCTAAAGATTCCGCCAGCTCCTGCGCTTTGCTCTGTCTTTCCTCGGCGGTGTCCGTATCTTTCCATCCGCGTTGACCGGCATCCGTAATCAGCCGTTCCACTGTCCTTACGTCGAAGTCCCAATCATCGACGATTACGTCGCGCAAGGACTGTGAAACCCAAAGGAACATTTTTTCGGCGAGATCCCTACCGAGGTCCTGACGCCGCACCAAAGGTTCACGAAAGGTATCCTCGCGTTCGGACTGTTCGACCAGATACTCCATTGTTGCTCTTGATATCTGAGAGGTGCTGTTCTGCAGTAAACATTTGATAACGTTCGTGTCGCCGGTATCGACCAGCGTGTCGGAGACCGTTTCGCTGATATTGCTGCGAATTGCGACGGCAAGCTGGTGTTCGAACGTGCGGTGTTCGATCACTTCCGCGAGGTCGCTATCTTCCAGTACTCCGCTTTTAGTCAGGATTGGATAAGCGATTTCGATCTTATCGTTCGCCATCAATCTGACCAGATCCCGCGGTGCGTCTTCCATTTCGGAAAGGCGTAGGCTAATCGTTCGGCGAACCACCATTTCGGCTTCGTGGACCAGTCGGCGCAAAATGTCGAACATCAGTTTGCGTTCGCGCTGACTGGTTTTCTCGTCTACCGCTTGCGGAATTTCGGTTACAGCTTCGACCAATGCCCGCCGCGCCGGAGCCGACCGGTCGCGTGCAAGGGCGACGAGGATTTCGTTCTCGAACTTCCCCTGTTCCTGAAATTCAATCGAATTGACGTTGCTCATTTACGGGTGAGGTTCCGGAAAAATTATGCAACCATATTGGCGCTGAAAGCGACGGCATTATACAGAAATTTAACTCTCAAAAAAGGAAAGGATACGTTAACCATTGGACGGCTCGCTTTGCTTGCGGTAGAGCCAGCCGTTCGTGCAGTGGACCGCGTGTACCCGAGTGAACTCTGTCAGCACCGAGGATCTTTTTGCCCAATTCGGGCCAGCGTACCGCTGGCTTGTTACCGTATGCGGCATGACCGCGTCGTTTACGATGGTTCTTACCGGCACGATCGTGAACGTTGCCGTACCCGACGTCATGGGCGCCTATGGCGTGGGACAGGACAAGGCCCAGTTCCTGCAAACAGCTTTCATCACGACCATGACTGCGAGCCAGTTGCTCAATGCATGGGTGGTCGGCCGGTGGGGACAGCGCAGAACGTTCGTTTCCGTGTTGTTGTTGTTCTTAATCGGTGGCCTCATCTGCGGTCTTAGCCCGGGGTTGGATGGAATTATATTCGGGCGAGTTTTGCAAGGATTCGCCTCGGGTATCGTCCAACCGTTGGTCATGGTCACGCTGTTTCAGGTCTTTCCCTCGGACCGGCGCGGCTTCGCCATGGGCATCTATGGGATGGGGTTGATGTTGGCGTTAGGGTTCGGCCCCGTCGTCGGCGGGGTGACGGCCGATTTGTTGACATGGCGGACGGTATTTTGGGTCCCGTTGCCGCTGGTTGTCGCTGCCTTGTTGATGGGTATTTTTTTCATGCCCACCAAACGACCCGACGGGCCTGCAAAGTCGTTCGATTTTGTCGGTTACGCGCTGTTATGCGTCGCGCTTTACTGCATGATGTCGACGATCGGTAACGGCCAGCGTGACGGTTGGACTTCGGATGTTATCATCACGCAGGTGCTTGTCGGCGTGTTTGCGGCAGCCGGGTTCGTACTATCTCAGTTCCGTCCCGGCTCAGCGTTGCTCGACATGAGCCTTTTGCGTAACCCGCGGTTTTCGTCCGCCATCGTTATCGCGTTTGTCTTCGGTGCCGGGAATTTCGCCTCGACATACGCGATGCCGGTGTTCGGGCAACTTGTGCAAAGCTATACGCCGACGATCGCTGGATTCATTCTGCTTCCGGCCAGCCTTGTCGTCGTTTTCTTATTGCCCTTCACGGGTAAGCTGTCCGATGTTGTGCCGTCGCACTATCCAATCATGGGCGGATTGATCTTGTTCGCAATCTCGGCGTTCTTAATCGCCGACGCGGATGTGAACACGTCATTTTGGACGCTGGCGTTGTTCGGCATGGTCGGCCGTTTCGGAATGAGTTTCATCAATCCGGCACTGATGTCCACGGCTTTGAAATCGGTCTCGACCGAGAAACTCAATCAGGGGTCCGGGACAATAAACTTCTTCCGTCAATTGGGGGGAGCGACGGGAATCAACAGCCTCGTCGTAGTCCTGGAGATGCGGACCGAGTTTCACAGCGAGGCGGTCACCGCGACGCAGACCGCAGACAACGCCGCGACCCGTGAGTTGATCGACCATCTCGAAAGATTGTTGGAAGCGGGCGGCATACCCGGTTCGCTACAATTCCCCCTTGCGCTGGACCACCTTGGGCAGGTGTTGGAGGCGCAGGCGAATACGATGGGATTTCAGGACGGTTTTTTGCTGATCGGTGTCGTGTTCATCGGTGCCCTCATTCCCGCCTACATCCTATCGCGGTCCCGTTGAGCGAGTGTCCTGCTTAATACCAAGGAGCGTCGATAAAGACCCATAGAGATCACCTATGCGGTTCGTCTGGTAGGAGGGACGGCGCCGGCGATGCGGGCATCGTCAAGCCGCGTGCGCCTTGCCGAAAACCTTGCCAAGCCGTCTCTATGGGTCTTTATCGACGCTCCTTGGTATGACGCTTGTTCCATCGAACGGCGCCTCTATGATGGCCGCGCGCGACGCATCGAACCGCTTCCGCGTGTTCAATGCCGAGCAGTAAGTTTTCGGCGGTTCGTGGCGCTGAGCGAGGGGAAAGTATGGCCGAAGACGTATCGCGGTTCGCCGAAGCTGGCGCACCGCCCCAAGACATCGACATTGCCGAACTGATCGACGAAGGCGTTGCCGCAATGGAATCGGGGCGACGAGACGATGCGGAATCCGCATTTCGAAAAATCCTCGCCCATGAACCCAACAATCCAGACGCGCTTCGCTGCTTGGGCGTCGTCGTATACATGGGCGGCGACTACGAAGATGCCCGCGGCCTGTTTGAACTAGCGATCGGTCTGGCGCCTGAAGATGCCGACGCTTACAACAATCTTGCGGCAATTCTGTTGGATCACGGTGAGACCACGGAAGCCGAAACCTACTTTCGGCGCGCGCTCGCCTTTGCCCCGAGCGATGCGGACATAAATTTCAACCTCGGATTAATTCTGCAGCAGCGGGGCAATTTCAGCGAAGCGCGGTCTTGTTTCGAAATGGTGTCCGCCGCGCGGCCGGACGATGCGGATGCGCATCACAATCTTGGGATGGCCTGGCGCCGTGAACGAGGTAAATGCGCTGCGGCTGCGGCCATTGCAGCGTTCCGGATAGCTGTGGAGATCGACGGAGACGACTGCGATTCGTTGCTCGAATTGTCGATAATGTTGCGCGAGGAGGGATGTCTTACCGAAGCGCTTGCGACGTCGGAAAAGGTTTTGCAATCCGATCGCGGCGATGCGCGCGCACCCTATAACCATGGCGCGATACTTTATGACTTCGGCCGTTACGAGGACGCTGCGCGATACTTCCAACGCGCGCTTGCCGCCGAGGTTCCAGACGACCGTGCGCACGATTATTTAGGGCGTTGCCTGACTGCGACGGGCGATATGGATGGGGCGATTCGGGCTTTTCGCCGCGGTCTAGAGGCGGCGCCCGACAATCATAGATTGAAGCGAAACTTGCGCGACGCTTATTCGCGCCTGGTCCCATCCTGGTACCTGCCTACAGTCAACGACACCCGACGTAACAAGGTCTACCAGGCCGCGATCGAAAAAGCCGTGACCGAGGGCGATACCGTGCTCGACATCGGCGCGGGCAGCGGTTTGATGGCGATGACGGCGGCGCGCGCAGGCGCGCAACGCGTTGTCGGGTGTGAATTGCTGGGCTCGATGGCGGAGATGGCGCGGCGCATTATCGCGCGGAATGGCCTCGACGATGTGGTCACGATCCTGCCGATGCAATCGAACGAACTCGTTGTCGGCGACGTCCTGACCGAGCCCGCGAATGTCGTTATTGCGGAAAATTTGGATGTCACGCTGATCGGCGAAAGCGTCATTTCCAGTTTACGGCACGCGACGAGGCACCTGACGCGGTCGGGCGCAAAAGTCATACCCGCGGCTGCGCGGGTTTGGGGTACGCTTGTCGAGTGGCCGGGCGAGCGTGCGATAAACCCGGTCCGACAGGTGAGCGGGTTCGATTTCAGGGAATTCGATCTGTTTCGAAACCCAAATATGCATGTGCCGTTCGACGCGGAACGGGAGGAGCATCGAGCCCTCACGGAAGCGTTTGAAATCGCGTCATTCGATTTTTACCAACTGCCCGATTTCAGCGAGGCGGATCACGTCGAAGTCTTGACCCTGCCGGCCGTCGAAACCGGGACCGGGCACGCCGTGACCGTTTGGTTCGAACTCGATCTGGATGCTGAAATTACGTATTCGACCCGACATGAAACCAACCTCAACCATTGGCATCGAACCGCCCAATTCCTCGACCGCGATTTGCCGGTGCGCGCGGGTGAAGATTTCCGACTGACGATTCGCCGCACGGACACGCGATTCTGCTTCGAAGTGGATGAAGCGTAGCCTTCGACCAAATAGCCACACAATTATGCGCCAAGTTGCGGGGGCTGGGAAAGTGCGATAGGAACCAGTCGCGCCGTTAAAAGCCAAGTATTTTTTTGGGATTATTGCATTGGCAGTGAGGTTCCTAATTCTGCAATGCAAATGGGGCAGTTATACATTTGGGCCGGGGGATTATGGGATATTTTGCGACCGCGCTCGTTGTCTACGCGCTCCTCATCGCATTGCTCTACGTCGTGCAACGGTCGCTCCAGTACCATCCCGATCAGACGATACCGGATCCGCCGGCGTACGGTGTCCCCGAAATGGCGGCTATCCGAATCCCTACAGAGGACGGTTTCGAATTGCTCGCTTGGTGGCGCGCCCCGCGCGATGCCGAATTGCCTGCCTTGTTGGTGCTTCACGGCAATGCGGGGCATATCGGCGATCGCGGTCATAAGGTACGCGACTATCTCGATGCCGGTTACGGCGCACTGTTGCTCAGCTATCGATACAATGGCGAAACAGGAGGAAGTCCGAGCGAGGCAAACCTGCTCGCGGATGCGCGCGCTGGTCTGGCGTACTTAAAGGGCCAAGGTATTTCCGATAGACGGATCGTATTCTACGGCGAATCCCTCGGCTCCGGCGTCGCCGTAGCGATGGCCGCAGTTAATCCGGTTGGCGCACTCGTACTCGAAGCACCGTATAGCAGCATGGCAGACTTGGCGCAGCACCATTACTGGTACGCACCGGCTCGCTGGTTGGTACGGGACAGGTTCGATTCGATATCGCGGATAGCGGACATCTCTACCCCGTTACTTGTCATTCACGGGGAGCGGGATAGCGTGATCCCCGTGAAATTCGGTCGCCGGCTGTTCGATGCCGCCTCGGAACCCAAGCAGGCGCACTATCTGCCGGAAGCGCAGCATAACGATCTATTGGATTACGGCATGGTGCCTTTGGTGATCGCGTTTCTCGAAAAACACGTCGGATCTTAGCAGGAATTATACCAAACATCGGTGACTGAGACTCATTTTGGGATTCCCAAGGGAGAGATATTCTGAATCAATCATGGTGAATCGGTTTATCGGAGGTTTACCATGGGTGCGGCGATTGCTTTGCGGGAAGATTTTGAGGCTTCGGAT
>JAKZTB010000289.1:0-3124 GCA_047517345.1 Alphaproteobacteria bacterium | reverse complement strand
CGCCCTCCGGGTCCCGTATCCCGGCTTCTCGGGGCGTCGATAGCCCTTGCCGATGCTTCGGCATCGCCGGCGAACCATCTCCTGCCGAGAAACCGGGATACGGGATCGTAGGGGTGCCATATGTGTAATTCTATCCACTAGGCGTCAGGCCGCTCTTTTCAGGGAAAGGTCGGTCCAGATGTCGATCAGCGCGGCGACGAGGTTGTCCATCATCGCATCGGTGTGCAGCGGCGTCGGCGTGATACGCAGCCGTTCCGTGCCCCGGGCCACGGTCGGATAGTTAATCGGCTGCACGTAGATGCTGTACCGGTCCATCGGCGCGTCGCTCGCCTGCTTGCACAGACGCGGGTCGCCGACCAGCACCGGCACGAAATGGCTGACGGACGGCATCGCGGGAAGACCGGCGTATTCGAGCTTGGCCTTCAAAGTGGCCGCCCGTTCCTGGTGCCGGTCGCGTAAATGCTGGGCCCCGCGCACATAACGGACGCTGGCGAGCGCGCCGGCGGCTACGGCGGGGGGCATCGATGTGGTGAAAATGAAACCGTTGCCGAAACTCCGCACGAAGTCGATCAGGGCGCTCGTCGCCGCGATGTAACCGCCAACGACGCCGAAACCCTTTGCCAAGGTACCCTGCATCACGGACACGCGGTCCATAACGCCATCGCGCTCGGCGACGCCCGCCCCTGTCGCGCCGTACATGCCGACGGCATGCACTTCGTCGAGGTAGCTCAGCGCATTGTATTTTTCGCAAACGTCGAGAATTTCGCCGACCGGCGCGATATCGCCGTCCATCGAATAGACCGACTCGAACACGACGATTTTCGGCGCATCCGGATCGTCCGCCCGCATCAGGCGGTCGAGGTCAGCTGGGTCGTTATGTTTGAATATCCGTTTCTCGGCGCGGCTGTGGCGGATGCCTTCGATCATGGAATTGTGGTTGTACGCATCCGAATAAAGCAGGCAGCCGGGCAAGCGCATGCCCAAGGTCGACAGGGCGGTCATGTTCGCGACATAGCCCGACGTGAACAGCAGGGCTGCCTCGCGCTGGTGCAGGTCCGCGAGTTCCTTTTCCAACAGGACGTGATAGTGGTTCGTACCCGAAATATTGCGCGTCCCGCCAGCCCCAGCGCCGCAAAAATCCAACGCTTCGTGCATCGCCGCGATAACGTCCGGATTCTGCCCTTGCCCGAGATAGTCGTTGGAACACCACACGGTCACCGGCGATTGCTGGCCGGCTTCCCGGTACACCGCTTTGGGATAAGCACCGGCTTCGCGCTCCAGGTCGGCAAAGACCCGATAGTCGCCAATGTTTCTCAATTCGGACAACTTGCCTGAAAAGAAATCTTGGTAGTCCACGGTAAAACCCTCACGACAATAGATTGGTCGGTTTTAACCAGTCTGCCCTTTTAACGTTAAAACTAGTTTAAAATTAATCCGGCACCACCGCCAAATTGCCGCAGGTTCTAACGTCTGGTATTTAATCTAACGAATAACCCGGAACGCCTAGTCCAATCCGGCAGCCATCGCGATGCCCGCTTCCAAGGCGGTCTCGAAGCGGTCGAACATGTCGTCGATCTCCGCTTCGGTGATGATCAACGGTGGCGAGAACGCGACGGAATCGCCAAGCGCTCGCACGATCAAGCCATTTTCTTGCGCCTGAGCGGCGACATACGCACCGACACCATGCGCCGGGTCGAATGGCTCTTTCGTCGCCTTATCCCGTACCAGCTCGACGGCGCCAACCAGCCCGACACCGCGCGTCTCGCCGGCAAGCGGATGCGACCCGCACGCGTGCAGGCGGCTTTGGAACCGGCGCATCACATTGCGGACATGACCGACGATATCGCGCTCTTCGTAAATCTTCAGCGTTTCGACCGCGACCGCCGCAGGCACAGGATGCCCGGAATAGGTAAAGCCGTGCCCGAACGTGCCGATCTTGTCGCTGTTCTCGCTGATCGCCGCGAAGATCTTCTCGTTGATCAACACGGCGGAGATCGGCAGGTACGCCGAGGACAAGGCCTTCGCCATCGTCATGATGTCCGGCTGCAGGTTGTAGGTTTCCGACCCGAACATATTGCCGGTGCGCCCGAATCCGCAAATCACCTCGTCGACGATGAACAGGATGTCATACTTCTTCAACACGGCCTGGATCTTCGCGAAATACGTCTTCGGCGGCACGATCACCCCACCGGCGCCCATGACGGGTTCGGCGATAAAGGCGGCCACGGTCTCCGGCCCCTCCTCCTGAATCTGCCGCTCCAGGCTTTCCGCGAGCCGCGTCGCAAAATCCTCCTCCGACTCGCCGGCCGCGCCGTAGCGGTAATGATGCGGACAATCGGCGTGGATGATGTTTGCGATCGGCAGATCGAAATCCATGTGATTGGCCGGCAGCCCCGTCATGCTGGCCGCGGCGACCGTCACGCCGTGATAGCCCTTCAACCGGCTGATGATTTTCTTCTTCTCCGGTCGGCCGAGAGCGTTGTTGTAGTACCACACCAGCTTGATCACGGAATCGTTCGCTTCCGAGCCCGAATTGGCGAAAAACGCCTTCGACATCGGCACCGGCGCCAGCGCCAGCAATCTTTCCGCCAGTTCAATTGCCGGATGATGCGTTTTCGACGCGAAGACATGATAGAACGGCAGTTCGCGCATCTGCTTCGCCGCCGCCTCGACCAAGCGCTCCTCGCCGAAACCGAGCGACGTGCACCAGAGGCCCGCCAAACCTTCGATATAGGCCTTGCCACTCTCGTCATAGACCCAGATGCCCTTGCCCTCGCGGATGACCATCGGGCCGGTTTCGAGGTGCTTTTTCAAGTTTGTGTAGGCGTGCAGGACTGACGCGACATCGCGGCTTTCCGGCGAATTCGGCAGGTCTTTCATGGCGCTTCCTTGAATTGGTTTTTCGTTGCAGCGCAACAAGGGCGGCATCCTACACCGACCCGTTGGGCAAGTGAACCGATCGCGGACGCCAAAATGGGCGTTTTAAGGTGTAGCGCACCCGGTTCCTTGGACACAAGTTTGTCTCACGCGGCGGGCCTGATTGAGATCGCGGCGTGCCACGCCTGACGAGCTTGAGCGGGGCTCAGGTAGCCGTTCTTTTCGACGATCCACTGGGCATTGTAGA
>JAKZTB010000288.1:0-5240 GCA_047517345.1 Alphaproteobacteria bacterium | reverse complement strand
GGACGAGCCAAGCTCGCCCGCATTTACCACAGGCCCATCAACAGCAACTTTCTTCTCAAAATTATCGGTCATGTTCCGGTCCTCCTTGGACACTTCGATTAAGCCAATTCTGTGTCCAAGGAAATCGGGTCCGACTCATCTTGTAATGACCAAGCCCATACCAGAGGCGCCGCGCGTTGATGAGACGCCCTCACAGGTCGCGCCACGGCGACCGAAAATTGCCGAGACGCCAACGCCCGTCGATAGTCTGAACGTTGAAGATCAGTACGACATCCAGAAATGGAACTTGGTGGCCTATCGCGCCGGCAGCATCGATTTGATTCGGACAGCCAGCGGAGCGGCGCCGAACGACGGTCGCCTTGCGCTGTCAAAAGGGGAATTTTTGCTTCTATCGGGCTGGGCCGGTCACCCGACCTACGGCATGCGGTTCCGTGACGTACTGATTTCTCTGTGCGGCAAAGTCGTCGGGCGCGCCGTCGTTCAAGGGGTGAGGCCTGATGTCGCCAGCGCGGTGCATCGCAATCTGGTGCAGTCCGGCTGGTCGGCGAAACTGGCGACCGATCTGCTGCCGCGGTGCGAGCAGCAGGTATTGCAGGTGTGGGGCGTCGCGCCGATTGGTTACAACATTTTTCCTTTGACCGGCAAGACGGCCCTATCCTTTGCGGGTTCAGCCGGACCCGCTATAGGTAAATATCGCGCGCAATCGCAACCGTTGTTGCCGGCACAGAACGGGGTTGCGGAACTCAAGAAAATTACCGTGCGCGCGTCAGTTCTGCGATTGCGGAAATGCGGCGATCCCTCTTGCGATGTCGTTGGGCATATCGTAACCGGACGGCATGATGGTTACGTGCTGGAAAGCGTTGAAGATTGGACATTGTTCCAAATCGGCGAGTCTGTTGGTTGGGCCAGTAACAGGTACCTGAGCATCCAATAACGGTCCCGCCTGTGCGCCTGAGCTTGGGCCTTTGAGCCGCAGGGTCCCGGGTGTTATACCAACGCTCGCTGGTATTAGTCTCGAGCCGCATCGCGCCGTACGATCGATGCACGACACTCATTGGCATAAGGGAGATTCGGGATGAGCAAGGCCCTGGAGGGCGTCCGCGTTATCGATATGACCCACAATCAGGCCGGTCCCGCCTGCACGCAAATTCTCGCCTTCCTGGGCGCGGACGTGATCAAGCTGGAGCATCCGAAAGGCGGCGACGTTGCGCGCATCGTTCAACGCGATCAGGACAGCGACAGCCTGTTCTTCCTGATTCTGAACGCGAACAAACGCAGTCTGACCCTCGATCTGAAGACCGACGACGGCAAGGAACTGTTCAAGATGGTGATCGCGGAATCCGACATACTGGTCGAGAATTTCGCACCGGGCGCCTTGGACCGCATGGGGCTTGGCTACGATACCTTGTCCAAGATCAATCCCCGGCTGATCTACTCGACGATAAAGGGCTTCGGCACTTACGGGCCCTACAGCGACTTCAAGAGTTTCGAGCCGATCGCGCAGGCCATGGGCGGCGCGATGAGCGTCACCGGCTTTCCGGAAAACCCGCCGACCTATAACTGGCCGGCGATTGGCGATTCCGGAACCGGCATGCATATGGCGATCGGTATCCTCGCGGCGCTTCAACAACGGCATGCGACCGGGCGCGGACAGCATGTCGAGGTTTCCATGCAGGATTCCGTGGTCAACATCATGCGCGTGGCGCTGCGGGACCATCAGCGGTTCAACAAGCCGAAACCGCGTAACGGCAACCAGCTCGGCGACAATGTCCCCGGATCGACTTACAAATGCAGCCCCGGCGGATCGAACGACTACGTTTATATCTTCGCGCAACAGCAAATGTGGCCCGCATTCGCAGAGGCGATCGACCGCCCGGACCTGGTCGACGATCCGAAATTCGCGACCCATGCCGCGCGCTGGGAAAACCGCGATGAGCTCAACCCGATCATCGAAGAGTGGACCGGGAAGCGCACCAAGCACGAAGTGATGGGACTGCTCGGCGAGGCGGGCGTGCCGAGCGGCGCCTGCCTGGACACGGGCGAAGTGTTGGAAGATCCGCACCTGGCGGCGCGCGAGATGATCGTCGATGTCGACTACCCGCTGCGCGACGGTCTTTACAAGACGGTCGGTTGCCCGATCAAACTGTCGGATTCGCCGGCGGTAATCAGCCGCCCGCCGGAACTGGGCGAGCACACCGGAGAATTGCTAAACGATCTTTGCGGCGTAAATTCCACCGATTTGGAAAAATTGCGCGAAGACGGCGTGGTTTGACGGGCTCTTATATCAACGCTCGCCGGTATCAGGGGTCTAGGAATAAAGGCGGCCGATGCGCTAGCATGCCGCCAACGGTTTTTCGGTACCCAGCGCCGGCGCGATTACGCGCCGGCGTTCACAACATACAAGGAGATAAGGATGGGTAAGGTCACAGGGGCCATGTTGATGGCGCAGAACCTCAAGAAGCAAGGGGTCGATTATATGTTCGGGATCGTCGGTTTCCCCGTTCAGCCGATCGCCGCCGCCGCCCAGGAAGTCGGCATCAAGTTCGTTGGAATGCGTAACGAACAGGCGGCGTCCTACGCCGCACAGGCCGTCGGCTATATGACAGGCCGTCCCGGCGCTTGCCTGGTCGTTTCAGGCCCCGGCGTGATCCACGCCTTCTCTGGATTGGCCAATGCGAAAGAAAACTGCTGGCCGATGATCCTGATCGGTGGCGCGTCGCCGGTCTACCAGAACGGCATGGGCGCGTTCCAGGAAGAACGCCAGACTGAATTGGCGGCGCCCTATTGCAAATACGCACACAACGTCGAAGACCCCGCACGGGTTCCCTACTATGTGGAGCAGGCGGTCCGGCATTCGATCTACGGGCGTCCGGGCGCGGTGTATCTCGATATGCCGGACGACATCATCCTGGGCGAAGTCGACGAAGCGGATGTCGTCGAGTACCCGAGAATCCCCGAACCGCCCCGCACGCAAGCGATGCCGGAAAATGTCGAGGCGGCCTTGGATCTGCTGGAAACGGCGGAAAACCCCCTGGTCATTGCCGGTAAGGGCATGGCCTGGTCGCGCGCGGAAGATGAGGTGCGCGCCTTTATCGAACGGACCCAGATTCCCTTCCTCGCGACGCCGATGGGCAAGGGCGTGATGGACGACGATCATCCGCTGTCGGTCGGCGCGGCGCGTAGCCTGGCGCTGCAAAAAGCCGACGTCATCTTCCTGATGGGCGCGCGGTTGAACTGGATCCTGCATTTCGGCCTGCCGCCGCGCTTCAACAAGGACGTCAAGATCATTCAGCTGGATATCGCCACCGAAGCGATCGGCACCAACCGGCCGACCGAAGTGCCGCTGGTCGGTGACGGCAAGGCGATCATGGGGCAGGTCAACAAGGCGCTGGAAAACCGTCAGTGGTTCTATCCGAAGGACACGCCATGGCGCGCCGCCATCGCGGAGAAAGCGGCTGAAAATGCCGCAATGATCCAACCGATGTTCGACGACAATTCCACGCCGACGAACTACTACCGGGCACTCAAGGACATCGTGCCGTGGATTCCGGACGACGCCATCATTGTTGGCGAGGGCGCCAACACGATGGATATCGGTCGGACCCTGATGCAGAACAAGAAGGCACGGCATCGTCTCGACGCCGGAACCTATGGTACCATGGGCATCGGCATGGGATTCGTCGTCGCGGCGTGCGTTGCGAATCCGGACAAGCCGGTGGTTTCCGTATCCGGCGACTCCGCGATCGGGTTTTCCGGCATGGAGATGGAGACGGCATGCCGCATGAAGCTGCAATGCAAGATTGTCGTGCTGAACAATGGCGGGATCGGCGGCGGCATCGCGGAGCTCCCGGACGATCCCTATAAAATCCCGCCGCCCTACCTGTCGATCGCCGCACGTTACGACAAGATGATGGAAGCGTTCGGCGGTTATGGCGCGTTGGTCAATGATCCGGCGGACCTGCCGGCGGCGCTTGAAGAGGCCATGGCCTTCGACGGTCCGGCGCTGGTGAACGTTATTCTCGACCCGAAAGCCAGCCGCAAGCCGCAGGAGTTCAAGTGGCACACCTGATTTCGGGCCTTCGGGCTTGAAGCGGCGCGGGGGTGACGTGAGATCGAGAGGGGAGGCTCTCTTACACCATTCCTCTGCCTGCGGGAGAGGGGACGTGCGATCCGTCGTACGACTCTTCTCCCGCAGGCGTTTTGTCCAAACGGGCATGAGATAGCACGAAAAGGAAACGACCGATGTCATGGCAACCTGAACTCGACGAACTGAAACGGCGCGAGCAATTCGCCGAACAGTTGGGCGGCGCGATGCGCGTGCAGCGTCAGAAGGATGGCGGCCGTTACACGATCCGGGAACGGATCGGTTTGCTTGCCGACGACGGGTCGTTTCGCGAGGTCGGCAAGATCGCAGGCATGGCCGAATATGATGGCCGCAACGATCTGGAAAGCCTGACCGCCTCCAACTTCGTATTCGGGCGGGCGACTTTAGACGGCCGACCGGTCGTAATCGGCGGCGACGACTTTACGGTGCGCGGCGGTTCCGCCGACGCAACCATCAAGGAAAAACACCAGATGTGCGAGCGCATGGCGAACGAGCTTCGCCTGCCGCTGGTGCGGCTTGTCGAAGGTTCCGGCGGCGGCGGGTCGGTCAAGACGATCGAGACGACGGGCCGCGCCAACGTGCCCGGCGTCGCCGGCTGGGAAGTCGTTGTCGAAAATATGGGGACGGTGCCGCGGGTCGCTCTCGGCCTCGGTTCGGTCGCGGGGCTCGGTGCGGCGCATCTCGCGGCGGCGCATTACGCCGTCATGATCAAGGAAAAGTCGGCGCTGTTCGTCGCCGGCCGGCCGGTTGTCGAACGTACCGGCCAGAAGCTCACCAAGAACGAGCTGGGCGGATACAAAATTCAGCTCAAAGCGGGCGCCGTCGACCACGCGGTTGCGACGGAGGAAGAGGCCTTCGAATGCGCCCGCCGGTTCCTGTCCTACCTGCCCACCTCGGTCTATGAACTGCCGCCACGCGGCCCACGGGAGGACGACCCGAACCGGCGCGTCGACTGGCTGATCGACGCGATTCCGCGCGATATCCGCAAGGTTTACAAGATGCGGCCGATCGTCGAGGCAGTCGTCGACGAGGGCTCGTTCTTCGAGTTCGGGCGTATGTACGGCCGCTCCGTGATTACCGGCTTTGCCCGTCTTGACGGCTGGCCGGTGGCGCTGATGGCAAGCGATCCTTATTC
>JAKZTB010000287.1:0-3581 GCA_047517345.1 Alphaproteobacteria bacterium | reverse complement strand
GGCGGTTCTACCCGTTCAACGCCTTCCGCTCATTGCTCGGCATCGCGGGCGACACCTCTGCTCCAACCTATGCCGAGCTTTACTCGGGAGAGTGGCGGCACCCTACATGTAGCGGTCATGGGCGTTAACCGGATAGGCAAGACCTGTTTATATACATAACCTTCTTATTTACAGAAACTGAATATTGTTAAACGAAAATCAGCGTCCATCGACATTGCGGCTCCCGCCATTGAATGCCTTGCGTGCGTTCGAGGCGACGGCACGCTTGTGGACGCTCGCGGCGGCGGCGGCGGAACTGAACGTCACACCCTCGGCGATAAGCCACCAAATCCGCACATTGGAGGACGTACTTGGCGTCCGCCTATTCCGGCGCGCCAACCGGCGGCTGCTCTTGACGACGGACGGCCGCGCGCTGCTACCGGGATTGACCGACGGATTCCGGCGCCTCACCGCAGCTGTCGCCGAACTCAAAACCAATCAACGCGAAGGCGTCCTGACGGTCAGTATGTTGTCGACGATGGCCATGCGCTGGTTCATGCCGCGGCTGCCGCAGTTCCAAGTGGAGCATCCGGAAATCGAGGTGCGCATTTCAACGACCACACGTCCCGTCGATCTGCAACGCGAAGACATCGATATGGCGATTCGCCACGGCGAGGGCCAGTGGTCCGGCTTGAATGCGGATTTTCTGTTCCAACTCGAAACGATTCCTGTATGCAGCCCCGCGCTGCCGACCGCCGGAGCACCGCTGGACAGACCGCAACACCTGGAGCGGCACATCCTGTTGCATGCGGATGCGCGGCCGGGCGATTGGCGATCCTGGCTCACCGCAGCCGGCTGTAGCGATATCAGACCGGCCCGTGAATTGACGTTCGATACAACCGACTTCGCCCTCGCCGCTGCGATCCGCGGCCTGGGCGTGGCCATCGCCGACAAGCATATCGTTCGCGACGATATCGAGTCCGGTCGTTTGATCGCGCCGTTCGATACTTCGGTCAGATACGACACAGGATATTACCTGGTGTATCCGGACGATCGTGGCGGACAACCGAAGAGCGTCGCCTTCCGTGAGTGGATGCTACGCGAAGCCGCTGAGGTCTAATCGACGGTAAATTTTCCGTTAGGCCCGGACCACGCCGGTCACGGGGCTTGAGGCTTCTGCGTAGAGCTTGCGCGGAATACGCCCGGCTTCGTAAGCCAACCGGCCGGCCTCGACCCCACGCCCCATTGCCGTCGCCATTTTGACGGGATCGTGCGCCTTTGCAATGGCGGTGTTGAGGAGAATGCCGTCGCAGCCCAGTTCCAATGCGATCGCCGCGTCCGATGCTGTGCCGATGCCCGCATCGACGATAACGGGGATCAAAACCTGATCGCGGATGATTTCGATGTTGTAAGGGTTGCGCAGCCCCATGCCGGATCCGATCGGCGCCCCCAGCGGCATCACCGCGGCGCAACCGATATCCGCCAGCTTGCGACAGGTAATCGGGTCGTCGTTGCAATAGGGCAGGACGATGAAACCGTCCTTCACCAACTCGTCAGCCGCCGCCAGCAGATGCTCGACATCCGGAAACAGCGTTTCCTCGTCGCCGATAACCTCAAGCTTGATCCAATCCGTACCGATGGCCTCGCGAGCCAACTGCGCCGTCAGAACCGCGTCTCGCGCGGTATAGCAGCCGGCCGTGTTCGGCAGCAGATGGTATTTGTCGGCCAGCAGCTCGATCACGTTCTCGCCGCCGCCATGAATATTGATTCGCCGAATTGCGACCGTAACAACCTCCGCCGTCGACGCGGCGATCGCGTCCAGCATGATCTGCTGATTGGGATATCCCGACGACCCAATGAATAGCCGCGACGCGAAGGTCTTGTCGGCAATGGTTAAACCGTTGGTCATTGTTCACACTCTATCCGTTCGGTCTCCGCCGTCAGCCGCCGGAAACCGGTTTCACGATTTCGATGCTGTCGCCTGCGGCGAGTTGTGTGATATTCCATTCGCTGCGCGGTACGACAGCACCGTTCAACGCCACCGCCAAGAACGGGGCGCTATCGTCGACGCCCTCTTCCTGCAGAATCTCGGCAATCGTCGATGCATCGACCGTCCTTCCGATCCCGTTAATCTGTATCTGTTGGCTCATTCTTGAATTCCTGCATTCGCTGCCGGAATCGGATCGGCGCCGAAACGATCGATCCCGAAGGGCTCGATCGATTCCGGCAATTTCCCATCCAGCATGAAGGCGCTCACCGCGTCAATGGTCAGTGGCGCCAGCAACACGCCATTGCGATGATGTCCCGTTGCGACGACAAGGCCGTCGACCGGCGTCGGTCCCAAAATCGGTGCATCGTCGCGGCTCGTCGGCCGGAACCCGACCCACATCTCCTTGATCGGCAGCTCTTCAATCTGCGGCAGTATCTCCCAAGCGGCTTCGAGTAGGCGGAAAACGCCACCGGCCGTCATATCGCTGTCGAATCCTTTTTCCTCGACCGTCGCGCCCAAGATCAATGTGCCGTCGCGCCGCGGCACCAGATAGATACCAGGCCCCCAAATGACTCGATCGATGATCGCCGCATGAGACTCCATTTGCAATGCGATCACCTGACCCTTAAGCGGACGCACCGGCGGCCGTGCAACGGGTGGCACGCCATCGATGTCGTACGACCAGGCGCCGGCCGCCAACAGCACCATGTCGGCTTCGTGCCGCTGTCCGCCGACCTGAACACCTTTCGCCTGCCCCGCGACGACATCGATCGCCTCGACCGGTGTGTTCTCGTGCAAGCGGCCGCCAGCCCGGACGAACGCTTCGCGCAGCGCCAGAACCAGTTGCCTATTGTCGACCTGATGGTCCTTTTCGCTCGATACGGCTGCGCTGACGCCTGGCGCCAGATGCGGTTCCAGGCGCCGCGCCTGACCGCCGGTCAGCCATTCCACGTCGAGACCGAGACTGCGGTGAAATTCGTAAGTATTACGCAGTTCGGCGGCATCGTCGCGGTGCGCCGCGACGACCAAGATCCCTTCGTCGCGATATCCGAGATCGACACCGGAAGCCGCTTCCAGTTCCCGTGCGAAGGAAGGCCACATTTCCTGGCTTTCCAGGTTCAGCGCCAGCAACGGCTCCTCGCCGGGTTCGGTCTCGACCCGCGCGGCCAGCATGCCAGCGGCCGCCCAGCTCGCCCCGCGGCCGGCCATGCCGCGATCGAACACGTCGACGACGCAACCGGCGGCGGCGAGGCGCCAGCCGATGCCGAGGCCGCATATACCACCGCCGACGACGGCGACGGCCGGTCGGTTCTTCTGTCGGTCTGTCGGAGCTTTTTGCACGTGCAGCTCCCTACGCTGGCATTATCCAGGTCAGGTTCGTTGGGTATGATCTCAGCCGGACGGGTCCGGCACCCCAGCTTGGCGACGATTCTAAGGCATGCGCGCTAGAATGAAAAGACGCAGCGCAATTTTTGTCAGTAGCACAAGGTATGTCCGGAATGTGTAGCACGCGATATGTCCGGTTTCTTGAAGCGTTCCAAGGAACCGGGGGTATCGATGGATCCGGAGATACGGATTGTGCGCATAGCAGAAGCATTGGGCCGCTATGGCA
>JAKZTB010000286.1:0-6324 GCA_047517345.1 Alphaproteobacteria bacterium | reverse complement strand
TACCCGTTCAACGCCTTCCGCTCATTGCTCGGCATCGCGGGCGACACCTCTGCTCCAACCTATGCCGAGCTTTACTCGGGAGAGTGGCGGCACCCTACATGTAGCGGTCATGGGCGTTAACCGGATAGGCAAGGAATGTTCCGCATGGTTCAGCTCGAACCGGTCGGGTTCGCCGAGGCGGCCTTTTCGGGCCGACAAGGTTACCAGCGGCATGGCGGCTTCAGATTATGCCTCTCGATCGGTGGCGTGGCGGTGGCGCCGGGAACCATGCGGCGCGCATTCACAATTCCGCGATGGCGTGTTTCCGTGCCTTGGCAATGGATTATCGCAATCGTATTCTTTTCGTCACGAATTCAAAATAATTTAGAAAAACAGGGAAGGTATTAATGATGAATATCGGAAAAAGAATGGCAGGGATTGGGGCCGCTGCGGGGTTGGCCGTATTGCTCGCCAGCCCGCTGGCGTATGCCGGCGATCACGCCATGGGATTTTTCGTCACGAGCGTCGGCATCGGCGATGGCGGCAATCTCGGCGGCGTCGCGGGTGGCGATGCCCATTGCAAAAAGCTGGCCGAGGCGGCTGGTTCCAAAGGCCGCACATGGCGTGCCTACCTTTCCACACAGGTAACGAAGGGGCGCGGCAAAGCCGCCCGTGACCGGATCGGCAAAGGGCCCTGGTACAACGCGCGGGGCGACTTGGTCGCCAGCGATCTCGATCAGTTGCATCTCGCCCCGAACCTGGTCAAGCGGACGGCGGTCGACGAAAACGGAAAGCCCGTCAATGGCCGGGGCGATAAACCGAACCGGCACGATATTCTGACCGGCTCCAAGAACGACGGCACGGCCTATTTCCCGTGGGAGAAAGGCGACCATACTTGCAGCAATTGGACCAGTAACGCCGACGGCAAAGGCAACGCTTCGCTGGGTCATCACGACCGTCATGGTGGCGGCAACACGTCCTGGAACGCGGCCCATCATTCGCGCGGCTGCAGTCAGGCCAACCTGACGAAAACCGGCGGTGCCGGCCTGCTTTACTGTTTCGCGGCAGATTAAGGTAACGAAACCTTAGCGGGGGCGATTTGCAACCGCCCCCGCCGCCTCATGATGGTCTCGGATCACGGTGAGCCTGCATGCCGTCCACCTCGTGCAACTCGGCGAGCGCGTCCTTCAGGCGGCACAAAATCAGGTCGCTGCCCGCCGTCGTGTGAATGCGTAGGTAGAGCAAATCAGGATTGATGGGAATCGCCGTAGGCGATTGTTATTTGTCCTGTTTCTTTGCTCTATTTATCAAGAGCGAGAGGATTCACAGGATTGATGCCCTGCATCAATCCTGATCCGGTCTAGTGATCCTCGGTCCTGATCTTCGGGACGCGCCATACCGTCTACTGCCCGCTGAACGTGGTCGATGTGGTGGAGAAAGCGGTTGTAGACCGAGAGGCATAGTGCGGTGGGTCGGGTTCGTCCGCACTGTTCCAGCGGATACATTTACTGCTTACGCCCCGATCACCAGGTCGATTTCGGCTTCGAAGACGGGATGGCGGGAGGCGGTGCGCGGTCCGATGGCCATCAAGACACGGCGCTGGGCGTCCGGCGCGAGGCGCCGAAACAGAAAGTCGGAGCGGTTCTGGGGATGGTCTGCGAGATAGAGCTGGGTGGTAAGCCGGTCGCGCCCGCCGTGCAGCACCTTGACGTGGATATGCGGCGTGCGCCCGGGATAGGGAACCGGCACGATGGTGCGGAAGGCGAAGCGTCCGGCAGCGTCTGCCTCGGCGCGGCCGAAGCCCTGGAAGCCCGTGTCGCGCGAGCCACGCCGGCGGTCGCCGGGATGCAAATACACGCTGTTGGCGTCGCACTGCCAGATTTCGATTCGCGCGCCCGCGAGGGGCTGGGCGTTGGCATCCAGCACACGCCCGGCGAGATGCAGGATATCACCACCCGCTTCGCGCACCGCGCCCGCGACGCGAACCAGGTCGGCATCATCGTCGCGGGGCATGCGTACCGGGTAGAATGGGCCTTCGGAGGAATCGGGCGTCAGCGCCAGCGCGGCCCGCGCCGCCCCCGGCATCAACACCGACGAAGCCGCAAGAATGAGCGCGCGGCGCGTCAGTCCGCCGCTCGCCTTGTATCGATCGCTCGCCATGTCACTCTGCACCCGTGAAATGGAAATTTAGCGGATTTGGACGGCCTCGCAGAACAAATCTCCCCTTCGACAATTCACAACCGAGTGAGCGGCCCTCCCCGGCGATCGAAAATTTTCTTCGAGGAAGACGATATGCATCGCCCGATCGGCGCGAGGCTCAGCGTGTGCCGCCCGGCCATTTCAGGAACGGCATGTTCACCACGACACCAGAGACCTTGATGCTCACCGCACCGCTGTCGATAACGCTCTGCAGCGCGGCCATCGACTTCAGGACGCGGGCCGCCTTTTCGTCCTTCCACGTTACCAGGGTGATCGCGCGCAACGGCCGGTACCCCGCATCGCCCGGCGGGTGTTCGAATATATCGGCCTGTCCGCTGAGCGGGCCCGTCGGGCCGTCGCCGGTCTTGCCATTGGTGAAGACGTAGACCGGCGCTAGCAAATCCTTTGGCGTATGGGCGAGGGCGGGGACGACCAGGACCGGCGAACCGCCCATCATGTCGGTCAGGATATTGGCGATCTTCGGGTCCGAGGTCTCGGTGTGTATGAAAAGGATCTCCTGTCCTTTGCTGTAGCCGGTGACGGGGGGAACCGTCGGCGCGTTGGCCGGCATCTTCATGCCGCTCATTCCCGACATCGGCTTCATGTCCTTCGGCGGCTTAATTTCTTGCATTGGCTTCATGCCGTCCATCGGTTTCATCGATCCCTTCATCCTCTGCGCCCAGACAGGCGAGACGGACAACAGGACAATGGCGCGAAACGCGATGAACGGAACGGCCATTCGCTTTCGTTCCATCGTTGCATCCTTTGATCGAAGTATGGCTTCGGCAAGGTCGAGGCGCGGCCTCCCCAGCCTCGTGAGGACGTACCGCCATCCAGCGGTGGAGAGTCAATAGCGGAGTTCACGAACCCTCTCGTCACCTGGCAAAGCGATCGTACTGGCCGCGGCGATTGTCCTCATCATCGCGCGACCGAAATGAGTCGTTTCAGTTCGGTTTTCGTCCCGGTGCGCGTGTCGCCGATTCCAGAGGCGCGGTCCGCCGTCGACGGAGCAGAAAAGCCGCCGCCGCGGCAGCGCCGCCGACAGCCAGCCAGATCAGCCCGTCCTCGAAAAACCACGCGCCGAAGGCACCCAACGCACCGGTCGCAAAAAGAAGAATCCCACGGCAACAGACGACATGAACCAAGAGCATGCCAATCATGCTGCCGCCGCCGCTCTTCTCCGGATTCTCTGCCATGGGCGCCTCCTAGGAGCCTGTCCGAGTAATGCTTATAGACTGCACCGTGTTCTCAAGGGTTTGGGCTAGGAGGGTGTCGCGTGGCGATGCCGGGGGCATCGCGAGCGGCGGCGGACGACGTCCCAAACCCTTGAGAACACGGCCCTTTGGGTCGACCGGAGAGACGCGCGTGCTGCGTTGTGGCTTCTTGACGATGCCGCCGGCATCGCCGGCGCACCCCCGCCTAACACGCGCGCCTCTCCGGTCGATGCAGTTCATAAGCATTACTCGGACAGGCTCCTAGCCCGCGCAACAGGAAAGCGCGGCGACGTCCTTGTCGAAGGTCTGCGCCGCGAGTTTCAGGCCTTCCACCGTGGTGAGATAGGGGAAGATCATGTCGGCCATGTCCTGATAGGTGAGGCCCTGTTTGATCGCGAGCGCCGCGGTCTGGATGCTGTCGGCGCCCTCCGGCGCCAGGATATGCGCGCCCAGCAAGCGGCCGGTTTGCGCCTCCGCGACCAGCTTGATCAATCCCCGCGTATCGCGCGCCGCCAGTGCGCGCGGCACATGTTCCAACGGCAAAACCGAAATACGGGTTTCGTGCCCGGCCTCGTTCGCGGCGGCCTCGGTCAACCCGACGCTGGCCACCTGCGGATCCGTGAACACCACCGCCGGCATCGCCGTCGCGTCATAGCGGCGGCTGTCGCCGTTGAGCGCATTCTCCGCCGCCACCCGCGCGCCATAGGCGGCCATGTAGACGAACATATCCCGTCCCGTCACATCGCCGGCGGCGTACACGCCGTCCCTCGTTGTCCGCAAGCGGTCGTCGACCACGATCCCGCCATTCGCGTTCAGCGCGACCCCGACCGCGTCGAGCCCCAAACCGTCCGTATTGGGTTGCCGGCCGGTCGTTATCAGAACCCGTTCCGCCTTGACTGTTTCGGTCGCACCGTCGCGGGCCACGTCCAATACCACGCCGTCGTCCGCGTTCCTGATTTTTTGGTACACGAGCCCCGATAAGACGGCGATGCCTTCGGCGCCGAAATATTCCGTCAGCGCCGCGCTGATTTCCGGCTCCGCTTGCGGCAGCAGGCGGCTGCGGCACACGAGTGTGACCGTCACGCCCATCCGGGAGAACATTTGCGCCAGCTCGCAGCCGATATAGCCGCCGCCGATCACGAGAAGCGACTCCGGCAGCGTCCGCAACTCGAGCGCCGTCGTGCTGGTCAGCCAGTCGATGTCTTCCAGCCCCGGGATCGCCGGCATATGCGGGAACGAACCTGTCGCGATGATCGTTTTGCCGGAGGCGATCGCTTCGTCATCGACCGTCATTCCCGATTCGGTCAAGCGCGCCCGGCCCTCAAGGTAGGCAATGTTGTTGTACGAGGGCAGCACATCGATGTATTTCGCCTGCCGCAGATCACCGACAAGCGCGTCCTTCTGGGCGACGATCGCCGGCCAGTCCGTGACCGCCGCCTCCGCGCGCATGCCCGTGAAGCGGCTCAGCGCCGAGGCGTGATGCAATCCTTCCGCCGCGCGGATCATCGTCTTGGAGGGCACGCAGCCGACGTTGACGCAAGTCCCGCCGATCGTGCCGTGGCCGATCAAGGCCACTTTCGCGCCTTGTTCCGCCGCCGTAATCGCGGCCGAGAAACCGGCCGATCCGACGCCGATAACGGCGAGATCGTAGGCGCCGTTGCCATTTGACGGCGTACAGCAAGATTCGGTCATGACGTCGCTTCCTTGGTGGTGTTGCCGCGCCGCAAATAGTAGCCATAGGCGGCGACGGCCAGCGCCGCGGCGATCGAAATGCGCAACGCGTATTTGAAATCAAGCCAGATGATGAGCGCCGAAAGCACAACGACGATGGCAATGACAATCGCCTTTGGCGAAGCGCCTTGCCGGCCGGATCGCCGATGGAGCGCGAATGCGATCAGCCCCAATGATGCGAACAGAATCGGGAACAGACCGTAGTCGAGCCAGCCCACGATCGCGGACAGTCCCACCGCGCCGACCAGGAAAACCAGGGCCGGCGTAAAGCAGCAAATTGCGGCGATTGCACTTCCGATGGCGCCCGTCCGGAGCATATTTTTATCGTTCATTGTTACTTAGCCTGACCTTTTAAGGTTGACGGAAAGCCCATGTCCGATGTGGCGCCGGTCAGCGCGGCAACGTTGGTTTTCGCGTGGTCGAACGTTACGACCGCGGTTTTCCTGCTGTACGATACGTCGACCCTGCGGACGCCCGGCACCTGAGCCAGCGTCTGTTTCACGATGTAGGGGCAGGACGCGCAGAACAGGTTTCCGACGGCAAGCGTAACGGTCCTTTCGGCGGCCACGGCGCCGGTGGACCACAAAAGAGCGGCCGCCGCGGCGGCAAAACAAAATCTTCGCATCATGGAGTTTCTCCTCCTGTTCCAGTCCAGCTAAGTGTCCAGAAGAATGGGCGCAACGAATGGAAACGCGGTCGCCGCCACGACGAGCACCGTGGCGCCCCACAGGGCACCCTTGACGATCCGGTTCGGCAACGGCCTCGCGCAGGCGGCGTCTTCGGCGTATTCGAATTTCGGGCGGCGATAAACACGCCAATAGCCGGCGCCAAGAAACGCCAGCGTGGCGACAACGAAAACAGGTTGATAGGGGGACAAGGCGGTAAGATTGCCAATCCAAGCGCCGCCGGCGCCAAGACTGAACAGTACCAATGGCACGATACAGCAAGAAGAGGCCGCAATCGCGCCCAATACGCCGCCCGCCGCGATCAGGCTGGTTGCTTTCTCTTTCGTGGGTTCGAACGAGGATTCGTAGCCTTCACCCACCGCTGTCACAGTACGTTGGTTCCTTGCCTATCCGGTTAACGCCCATGACCGCTACATGTAGGGTGCCGCCACTCTCCCGAGTAAAGCTCGGCATAGGTTGGAGCAGAGGTGTCGCCCGCGATGCCGAGCAATGAGCGGAAGGCGTTGAACGGGTAG
>JAKZTB010000285.1:0-10021 GCA_047517345.1 Alphaproteobacteria bacterium | reverse complement strand
TTACCCCCCCCCCCCCCCTGTTTTTTTCGCGGCGGAATAAACGCGACTACCCCACCGGTCTACGCCTTTCAGCCTCCAGAGATTTGGACCCCCTACCCCCTGCATAGGTCTAGCTCCGATACCGAAAATGATGACAGTTTGCGAATTACCGGTCGGGCAAGCGCATGATGCCACCCTTTTGGCGGGATATAGGCGTCCATGTTAGTTTATGATTCCACCTCGTGTTTGAGGTCTAGATGTTTAATCGACAGTTTCGGCCTGTTTACGTTCGACGTGCATATAGGCTTTTTCTCGTCAAACGCCGCCCTGAGCAACACTGTTAAAGGGGAGTGAGGTCTTTACGATAATTAGCGATTATCAGTACTCTTGGTAAGTCTGATATCAGTACCATAACGGGTGAAATTCGCGCTCAATCAGAACGGCAAAAAATAGGCAAAATTGGAATTCAAAGCAGGCGTGCCATGTACCGAACGGCGCGGGCCAATTATCACGTCTTTCGGTACACAAGCGCTTTGGGAGATGCCTCGTATCTCTGCGGGTCATGATCAGTTGGCCGAATATCATCATTCAGTGCGATCAGCTGCACCGTGTAACCCATGAGGAGCGACAACTGCCTTGCCCAGGTGACGTTGTGCTGAAACCAGTTGGCGTGCAGTTGGTGGTTGGGCAGATACAACATGATCGCGACATCAAGATCGCTGTCGTCACGCTCTGTGCCGCCGACACGGCTGCCGTAGGCGTAAAGCTCCGCTATCAACGGCTGGCCTTCCGCCCATGTCCGGAGCCTGTCAATGTAGTCCTGCGCGATCATCGCTCATACCCTCGCCGGCGCAGATCATTTCGACCCCGGTAACGCTTCTCGCTCTTGCCATTGCTGCACGGCAGCCGCTCGGTCTGGTGCGAGCGCCTGTTGCAGTTGTTCAGCCGCCGCCCCCTTGAGAGCGTCAAGTGTCTGAACTCCTACGCCGGCCAGGGCAAGATATTCACCCCAAGAAAACACGATAGGGCATTCGAGGAGACGGAGTGTCGTTCCCGGCAGACCGACTTCAAGCCGGGCCAGGAGTTCGTCCATGCGCTCCGGCTCAGGACTGGTCTCGGGTCGCAGCATCGACACGATTTTGTACGCTGAGCTCAAGTGGAACCGGGTCGTGTCAGCAATGCCCTGGATGTCGCCGCGCGCCAGCGGGTATCGGGCTTGCGCCGTGTACTGCGCCTCAATGTCCTGCACAGGGGTGCCATCAATCCAGTCGCCGAGCACACGCGCGCGCTTCGCACGGGCTATGTAGACCCACTCGTCGCCTGCGCGACGTTGCAGTAGACGCAGCACGTCGCCGCCGTAGCGCCGAACTGCCTGATGCGGCCACCCGGATTCGCGCGTGCCCCTTTTGAAAACTGGCGTATAGCGATCATCAAGCTCTGGTAAAGCTTGAATGATCACCATCATCGCCTCCGGCGAAAGCTTAGCCGCGTCCATGCCATTGATGATCTCTACAAAGCGCAGGCTTGATTCGAGCGATAATGATGAATATCAAGAAATTAGCTTGATTAGAAAAATCAGGAATAAGTTTGCTCACGCAAAGCATGGAATATCGTTCCAAACTAAAAGGGTTGCCAGCTTATGCAATAATCTGAAATCCGACCTTCCAGAGGGGGATGATTATCCCATAACCAAACCTCGTTTCAGATTCACAAATGCTGTCGTCTCTGTGGTACTTCGTTTGTATTACAGACCCGATTGGGTGGAGCGGGAGAGAAGAGAGGAAAAGATCTGGGTAACCGATTAGAGGAAATGGCCGCTCATGCGGTGTCCCCGGGGGTAGGACTGTTCACGCTCCTTCCAGGTATCCTTAAAGCCAGCGCTCACCAGCATGCCGGTGGCGGTGCCACGGCGCTCGATGACGGCATTGGTGATCAGGGTCGTGGCGTGGACGACGCGCGCCAGATCGCCGGGTTCGACACCGGCACTCGCCAGCACCTCGCGGCTGCCGGCGAGGACGGCGCGGGCCGGGTCGTCCGGGGTCGTCAGAATCTTATGGGTGGCGACGACGCCGATTTCGCCGTCGACCAGAACCAGGTCGGTGAAGGTGCCGCCAATGTCGACACCGAGTTCCACTCCGGCCAAAGCCCTCTCCCTTTCAGCGCTTCTCACCCGTCAAGCAAACGTGTTGCTGCGCGGGCACTTCCAACATGCCATCGCCAGGACGAGAATGATCGATCATGAATGCGTCATTTTCGAATCTCCGCCGCGAACATCGGACCGAACCGGTTCCACCCGGCGCGAACCGTTTCGTGGTTGATATCGCTGCTGCGTTCACGGAGCAAAACTTTCGACCTGTCGCAGCGAAAGCGGAAGCCGGGCATACATCATCACAGCCAAGCGGATGGTCTCTGGGGACGCTTTGAAGTATCAGAATGGATTTTTCATCCGAGAATGCTACGAAACCGCCATCCTCGGCTCAAGTGAGTTTCCCCTGACCATGCCCGCTTTACGCTGACAATGCCGTTCCCAATCGTGGACCCGGGTAGATCGCCGACCAAGCGACAAACAATTACCGGAGGGTTAATGTGAATAGCTGACAAGATAATCAGTGCAAGGGGAACCGGGCCATGACTGAACCGACGGCGCTTCACCGTCTATCCGCCAGCGATGCCGCGCGCATGATTGCCGAAGGAACCATCACATCTGAAGCCTTGGTCTATTCCTGCCTCGAGCGGATCGACTTGCGCGAACCCGTCGTCAAGGCTTGGGCCTATCTGAATCCCGACTTGGCGCTGGCGCAGGCGCGTGCGTGCGATCGAATGGCGCCGTTGGGGCCGCTTCATGGCATTCCCATCGGGGTTAAGGATATCATCGAAACCAGGGACATGCCGACCGAGTATGGATCCGCGATCTATCCCGATCACCGTCCCGGCGACGATGCCACGTGTATTGCCCGCGCCAGAGCCGCCGGCGCCGTGATCATGGGGAAGACGGTATCAACGGAATTCGCCTACCTTTCCCCGGCGAAGACGGCGAATCCGCACAATCTTGAGCATACCCCCGGGGGGTCTTCCAGCGGGTCGGCCGCGGCAATTGGCGATTTCATGGTGCCGCTTGCCCTCGGTACCCAGACCGGCGGCTCCACGATACGCCCGGCCGCATATTGCGGGGCCTTTGGGTTCAAGCCAACTTATAATCGCGTCCCCCTGACGGGCATCAGGCCGCTATCCGTCTCCTTCGATACGATCGGGCTGATAGCGCGTAGTGTCGACGATCTTGCGCTTCTTGACGCGGGACTTTTGGGCGCGGCGGCGCTTGAAACGCAGGCAGGTCAGAACGGATCACCCCGCATCGGATACTGTAAAACCCCTTTCTGGGATGAGACTGAAGACTCGACGCGTAGCGCCCTCGCGGATGCGGTGGCGGCGCTTGGTGCAAATGGCGTCGCGGTCGAGGAAGTAGCTCTGCCCGAGGAAATTCGTGAACTCAGTGAGGGGCATGGCCTCGTCATGTCGGTTGAAGCCGCTTTTGCGTTCGATCATGACTATCGTGAACATGGAGATGGCCTTAGCGAACTCATGCGGCGCTTGATTGAAGCGGGTCGAAATGTGGCGCCGGACGACGTGCAGAGATTTCGTCGTGTGCAAGTCATGTGCGCGCTCGCGGGTGACCGCCTCTTCGACCAGTATGACGCGATCCTAACGCCGACCTGCCCCGGCGAGGCTGAAAAGGGGCACGCGGTGGGGAACAATGTCTTCAACAGAATTTGGACGGCAATGCATATGCCCTGCCTGACGATCCCGAGCAGCACCGGTCCTCAGGGCCTACCGGTCGGCGTGCAGCTCGTCGGGCGTGCGGGGCAGGACCGAGAACTCCTTGCGCTAGCACGTCAGGTTTCGGGCTGGCTGCTACCTTTACGCCGCTCTACGCTGACTAGAGCAGGTCGGGATTGATTAGAATCACTTTCGATGATCCGGGTTCGGCATCCTACCAAAATCCGGGCTTTCAAGGAGAAGAACGTAATGGTTGCGGAAACACGGCCGACGAAGAAGGTCTGGTTGGACGGCAATGTCGTCGCCGCCGAAGATGCCAATATCAGCATCTATACCGAATCCGCCATGCGTGGCGCCAATGTCTACGAGGGGCTGCGCGCCTATTGGAGCGAGGCGCGTGCGAACCTCTACGTCTGGAAGCTGGAGGACCATTTGACCCGCCTGTTCCAGAGCATGAAGATCATGCGGATGACGCCGCCTTACAGCCGTGAGGAACTGCGCGAGGCCATCTTGGAATGGGCGCGCGCCAACGATTTCCGGGAAGATGTGCATTTTCGCCTCGTAGCCTATTTCGGCAAGGGAGGCGGCTTTCGAGCCTTCCGGCCAGATGAAATAGAGACCGGCGCTTGGATCGCCGGCGGTCCCCGCAAGCATGACGACCAAATACGGCACGGCCTAAATCTTTGCGTCAGCTCCTGGCGTCGGATTACCGACGACAGCTCGCCCCCTCGCGTGAAGGCGGGCGCGAACTACCAGAACAGCAGGCTCGCGGCGATGGAGGCGCGCACGAACGGCTATGACGACGCGATCATCCTGACGCCTGACGGCAAGGTGTCGGAGTCCACGGGCGCTAGCCTTATGCTAATCCGCGACGGGATTCTGGTGTCACCGACCGTCACCTCGGGCATTCTGGAAAGCATTACACGGAAAGTCCTGCTACAGCTATTCGAGAAGCACTACGGGTCCCCGGCGCAGGAACGGTCGGTGGACAGGACGGAACTGTATATCGCCGATGAGGCTCTTGTCTGCGGCTCGGCGGAAGAAGCCACACCCGTGGTTTCTGTCGACCGCATACCTGTCGGCGACGGCTCGGTCGGCCCG
The DNA here is from genome assembly GCA_047517345.1 of Alphaproteobacteria bacterium. Taxonomy (GTDB): domain Bacteria; phylum Pseudomonadota; class Alphaproteobacteria; order UBA8366. The sequence goes on along the minus strand of JAKZTB010000285.1, from coordinate 5,167 downwards.
ATGACCCAGCAATTGCAGACGTTATTCTACGCTGCAGCACGCGGCGACGATCCCGACTATGTCGCCGATCTCACGCCCGTTTATTGAACCGTTGCATGGCCCAGGGTTCCCAGGAAAAGCGCTATCGGGTCGGGGTCGATATTGGTGGCACTTTCACTGATTTTGTGGTGCATGATCGGACCGATGGGTCGGTCGAAGGTTTCAAGATCCTGACGACGCCCGACGCGCCAAGCCGCGCTATCTTCGACGGCCTGGCCCGCCTGCGCGAGCGCTTAGGGGTCCGTCCGGAGGCAGTCCATGTTCTCGTCCACGCGACCACCCTTGCCGCCAACACCATAATCGAAGGGACGGGCGCGCGGACGGCACTGGTGACCACCGAAGGCTTTCGCGACATCCTCGAGATTCGGCGCGAGAACCGCTACGACGACCGCGACCTGACGCCGGTGTTTCCGCCGCCGCTCGTGCCACGGCGCCTGCGCCACGAGGTGCGGGAACGTTGCCTGGCGGATGGCGCAGTCCGGGTGCCGCTGGACGAAGTTGCGGCACGATTGGTGTTCGCTGCGCTGGGCGAGACGAATGTCGAAACCATCGCTATATCGCTCCTGCACTCGCCGGTGAACGCCGCGCACGAAAAGCGGTTGGCCGAGATCGCTGGAGAGGTCGTGCCACATATCCCGGTCAGTTTGTCCAGCGAGGTGCAGCCCGAGAAGCGGGAATATGAGCGCACCAGTACTACGGTTGCGAACGCATATGTCCAGCCTCAGGTTCGGAGTTACCTCGACACATTGTCCGCGGGCCTCGCCGATCAAGGCCACGGGATGCCAGTTTACATCATGCAGTCGAACGGCGGCTTCGCGACGCCGGCGGAAACCCGCCTCTTCCCGGTCCGGATGATCGAATCCGGCCCGGCGGCTGGCGCTATCGCAGCGGCGAGTTTCGGCCGCAATGCGGGGGAGGACGCGCTAATCAGTTTCGACATGGGTGGCACGACGGCTAAGGTCGCCGTGATCCGGGATGGCGAGCCCCGCATAGTGACAGAGCTGGAAGTGGCTCGTATCCATCGCCTTAAGCCAGGTAGCGGTTATCCGATCCTCTGTCCCAGCGTGGAACTCAGCGAGATCGGCGCGGGCGGCGGCAGTATCGCTTCGATCGATGCGCTGGGTCGGCTGAAGGTTGGGCCGCGCAGCGCGGGGGCGAGCCCGGGGCCTGTCTGTTACGGGCTGGGCGGAACGGAACCGACGGTCACGGATGCCGACCTCATCCTGGGCTATCTCGACGCCGACAGCTTCGCAGGCGGACAGATGAAGCTGGACCGCACCGGTGCGGAACGCGCGATCATGGAGAAGATCGCGGAGCCTTCGGGGCTGGACCTGGTTCGGGCGGCTTGGGGAATCCATGACGTTATTAACCAAAACATGGCGACGGCTGGCCGTCTCCATGTTTTGGCCTGTGGCGAGGATCCGCGCCGCTTCACCATGGTCGCGTTCGGAGGCGCCGGGCCGATGCATGCACATCGGGTCGCCGAAGCGCTGGGAATCCGGCGGGTAATGTATCCCTATGGCGCCGGCGTTGCCTCCGCGCACGGATTGCTCGTTGCGCCGATGGCGCGTGACCTGGTTCGCGCCTATCATGCGGCGCTGGACGACATTAACTGGGATCGGCTTTCCGAGCTCGTCCGAGAGATGGAGATGGAAGCGTCGGCGGCAATGCTGGCCGAAGCCGGCGGCGCGCTGTCCTTCACCGCGGTAGCGGAGCTGCGCTTCGTCGGCCAGGGTCATGAGTTGCGTATTCCCGTTCCCGATGGCGCGAACGCCGAGGAACGCCGTGACCGGTTGAAGGCGGATTTCCTGAGCACTTATGAGGCGACTTTCGGCAGGCGCATCGAGGGCGTTCCGATCGAGATGATGAACTTGCGGCTCTTCGCCCGCGGGCCTCGCAACGAGATACCTTGTGTCCCCGGAGCGAGCGGAACGGACGATGCGCTGAAGGGGTGCCGGCCAGTCTATTTTGGCGGCGCCAGGGACTTCATCGAAACGGCGGTTCACGATCGTGAACGGCTGCGCGCGGGCGTTGCCATCGCGGGCCCGGCGCTTATCGAAGGGACCGATACGACGATCGTCGTTCCGCCTGGGGCCGAAGGCACGGTGCTAGACGACGGCAGCATCATCGTCGAAGCTAAATTCACCGCACGGTCTGGGGCAGCATGATGCGGAAGGCGGAACTTGATCCCATTGAGTTGGAGATCGCCTGGGGGCAACTCGTGGCGATCATTGATGAGGCAGCACTCACCCTTGTGCAGACTGCGTTTTCCGCGGTGGTGCGCGAAGCGAAGGACTACACGATCGTCTTGATGGATACTGAAGGGCGGGTCATCGCCCAGCCGACTGTCAGCGCACCTGCCTTCAACGGTACGATGCCGCGGACGATGCGGCACTTCCTGGATCGTGTGCCAGCCGAAGGGTGGTGCCCCGACGATCTGATCGTCACGAACGATCCCTGGATGGGTACCGGGCACCTGAACGACGTCAATAGCGCTTTTCCGGTTTTTTACGACGGCGGCCTGATCGGTTTTGTTGGCGTCGTCGCGCATATGGCGGATATCGGTGGCATCATCTGGTCGGCGGCGGCGACGGAGGTCTTCGAGGAAGGCATCCAGATTCCGATTCTCAAGCTGTTCGACGCAGGAAGGCCTAACGACACGGCATTCGCCTTCATCCGCCAGAATGTTCGGCAGCCGGAGATTGTCACCGGTGACCTTTACGCCATGTACGCCGCAGCCGAGGTGGTCGCCGGCGGGTTGCGCCGATTCCTCGACGGTTTTGGCGAAGAAAGGTGGCCGGGTCTCTGCGCGGAGATTTGGGACCGTTCGGAAGCGGCGATTCGTAAGGAGATCCGGGCTTTCAAGGATGGAACCTACGCCCATCAGATAGACCTGGACGGGCGCGAAACCCCACTCAAGATCATTGCGACCGTCACTGTCGAGGGCGACACGATCTTCGTCGACTACGAGGGCACCTCGCCGCAGGTAGCCTATGGCATCAACTCACCCTTCTGCTATTCCTTCAGCTATACCTGCTATTCGCTGAAATGCCTGTGCAATCCGGACGTTCCCAACAATGACGGAACCTTCCGGGCGTTCCAGATGAAGGCGCCGGAGGGTTCGATCCTCAACCCGTGCTACCCCGCGCCGACGGCCGCACGACCCCTGGCGGGCCAGCCAGTCTATGCCGCCTTGTTTGGCGCGCTGGCGGAGGTGGTACCCGACCGCGTCATTGCGGAATGCGCTACGCCCCGACCGACGGTCATAGCGAGCGGTGTACGCGCGGACGGGCGGCGCTTCCACAGCACCTTCTTTTTCATGGGTGGCTTGGGTGCCTGGGCCATGGGCGACGGCGGCACTTGCCTGCCATTTCCCACCAACATCCAGTCGACCCCGATCGAGGTCGCCGAGGGTAACGCGCCGCTGCTATTCGAGCGCAAGGCGCTGGTGCCGGACAGCGGCGGCGCCGGCCGCTGGCGTGGTGGGCTGGGGCAGGAGGTGGTGATCCGTAATCTTTCCCCAAACCGCATGCGACTGTCGATCATGTCGGAGCGCACGAAGCAACCACCGCAAGGGCGGTTTGGCGGCCAGGCCGGGGGTCTCCCGCGTTTTGAACTCGCTGACGGCACGGAAGCCGATTCCAAGGGAATTAGCTGGGTCGAGCCGGGCGAGAACGTTACGATTCGCAGCCACGGCGGCGGCGGCTTCGGTCCGCCGGAGGACCGCCCAGCGGAAATTGTGGCGACTGACCTCATCGACGGTTACATCACAGATCGGGCAGCCGAGGAGATTTATGGCCGGTGATCCACTAGAAATTTCCCTGTTCCGCGAACTTAATACCCAGTTCAGCTAAAACAATTCCCTGTTCCATTGAGTAGGGAATCTGACCAAATTACCCATAAATATCAGTAGATAAAAGGGTCTGATCTAGGCTGCTTTGGGTGGGTTCCGTGAAAATTCGCTGTTTTTTCCTGTTTTACAGGGAAATCAGCGGAGACGGGTTCGCACGAGACTGCGTCCACCACCAGATTTTAACCCGCTATATATCCTCGACGGTCACTGGAGGTCGCCGGGAAACGGTCCTGGCGGGGACGCCGAGGACGATCATGCCCGGTTTGACGTCCTTGATGACCAGGGAATTCGGGGCCACGACGGCGCCTTCGCCGATGGTGATGCCGGGCAGGACGACCGCGCCGGTGCCGATGACGCAGTCCTTTTCGAGCCGGACCGGTGCGGTTTTCATGCCTTTCATGTCTTCGGGGATCATCGGGCCGCTCATCCGCTTGCCGCCGTCCACGACTTCGGAATGGGACAGGATGTGAGCGTTGGCGCCGATACCGACATAGTCGCCGATATAGACTCCGCCGAATCCGGCAATGATGACACGCGGCGCGATATGGACGCGCCGGCCGATCTCGATTTCGCCGGCCAGCGCGTTGAGTTCGACATAGCGGTCGATCCAGACATAGTCCGCGACCGAAATGTTGGCCGCGCCTTCGATGACGGCGCCGAAATCGATCAGCGAGTTTTTGCCGAACCTCCGCATCCTGATCCGGGCATGCCAAATCCGGAGTTGCAGTCCGACGGGCCCCGGCGCGAAGCGCATCAAGCATTTCAAAGGCTCGACGAAGACGCCGTGCAGGCCGGCTTTCAGCAGCAAAGGCAATGGGATCCGCTTTCCGCGCCGCATATAGTCGAAGGCGCGGGCGCGAAAGTCGGATTCGATCACCTTGCGAACGGGATCGTTCATCGCAGCGGCTCGCAACAAGGGACGGCTGGCCGCGCTCTAAGGACGTTCACTTTCGGATTTTCCGCCCTGGCACCGGCATGGTTTTCCGTCCGTTTGGATAATAGGGACCGAACCGGACAACCGTGCGCAACGCATCTTGACGCCTTAGCCCGAGTCGGGGAGAACTAGTCAACTTAATACCCACGCGAGGAGACAGCCCGGCTATGACCGAACAAGTGCACGGAATCGTATGGGCGGCTGTAGATGAAGTCAATGCCATGTCGAGCGAGGTGTCGCTAACACACGATATGACCGGTCTATGTAACAGATGATCTGTCCGGTTTCCGATTCCTCCAAATCTGGAGGAATCGGATGCGCCGGACGGAGCAGTTGCAGGG
>JAKZTB010000284.1:0-6901 GCA_047517345.1 Alphaproteobacteria bacterium | reverse complement strand
TGGCAGGTCCGCCGGGTGCGCCATAGCGGCGAGATCAGGTGGCAGGGCCGGACCCTCTATATCAGCGAAAGCCTGGCCGGCGAACCGGTCGGCCTGGCCGAACAGGACGACGGCGTCTGGGCGGTCTGGTACGGGCCGGTGACACTCGGATCGATCGATCAAGGTGGCCGCTTCAGCCGACCCAAGTCGACAAGACGACGACGAAAGGCGGTACGCGGATGAGCAAAAACTGTTACCCATGTCGCCGGTCCAAACTGTTACCCATCTTCCCGGTCGGGCCAGGTGGGGGTGGAAACGGTACGCTCGGCATTTCGCATCCCTCCCCTACTGGCACGACAGGCATTCCTCGTAATCGATGGGGCCGGCGGGCTCGTCGCCGCCGTTGACTCGGCCGAGCAGCGGCAGCGTGGCGGTCTTGCCGTCGCTGGCGACCGATTCCGAGCGTTGCAGCGACTTCGAGCGGCAGTAATAGAGGCTCTTCACGCCCTTCTTCCAGGCCCGGAAGTGGATCTGGTGCAGGTCGCGCTTGTGGATGTCGGCGGGCAGGAAGACGTTCAGGCTTTGCGACTGGCAGATATTCGGCGTGCGGTCGGCGGCGAGGTCGATCAGCCAGCGCTGGTCGATCTCGAAGGCCGTCTTGAAGACGTCCTTCTCGAGGTCGGTCAGGAAATCGAGATGCTGGACGGAGCCCTCGTTGGCGACGATGCTCGACCAGGTCTCGTCGGTGTTACGGCCTTTTTCCTCAAGCAGTTCGGTGAGGTCCTTGTTGCGGACGGTGAAGGAGCCGCTTAGGGTTTTGTGGGTGAAGCTGTTGGCGGCGATCGGCTCGATGCCGGGCGAGGCGCCGCCGCAGATGATCGAGATCGACGCGGTCGGCGCGAGCGAGAGCTTGTTCGAGAAACGCTCCTCGAAGCCGAAATCCTCGGCGTCGGGACAGGACCCGCGCTCTTCCGCCAGCTTCTTGGAGGCCGCGTCGGCGCCCGCGCGGATGTGGCTAAAGATCCGCTTGTTCCAGACCGTCGACATGACGCTTTCGATCGGGATGCCGTTTTGCTGCAGGAAGGAATGAAAGCCCATCACGCCGAGACCCACGGAGCGTTCGCGCATCGCCGAATAGGTCGCGTTGCGGAACTCGTCGGGCGCCTGGTCGATGAAGTCCTGCAGCGCGTTGTCGAGGAAGCGCATGATGTCCTCGATGAATTGCGGCTCGCCCTCCCACTCGGCGTATTTCTCGAGGTTGAGGGAGCTCAGGCAGCACACGGCCGTGCGCTGCCGGTCGAAGCGGTCCTTGCCGGTCGGCAGGGTGATCTCCGAACACAGGTTGGAGGTCTTCACCGACAGGCCGGCCAGCTTGTGATGCTCCGGGATGGCGCGGTTCACATGGTCGATATTGATGATATACGGCTCGCCCGTTTCGATGCGGGCGGTGAGGATGCGGATCCAGAGGTCGCGCGCTTTCACCTTGCGCAGCACGCTATGGTCCTTCGGGCTGACGAGGGCCCATTCCTCGTCGGCCTCGACGGCGCGCATGAAGGCGTCGGGAATCAGCACGCCGTGGTGCAGGTTTGGCGTCTTGCGGTTGGGGTCGCCGCCGGTCGGCCGGCGCAGCTCGATGAATTCCTCGATCTCGGGATGGCTGACCGGCAGATAGACCGCCGCGCTGCCGCGCCTGAGCGAGCCCTGGCTGATCGCGAGGGTCAGCGAATCCATCACACGGATGAAGGGGACGACGCCGGACGTCTTGCCGTTCAGCCCGACCTTCTCGCCGATCGAGCGCAGATTGCCCCAGTAGCTGCCGATCCCGCCGCCGCGCGCCGCCAGCCAGACGTTCTCGTTCCACAGCCCCAGGATGCCGCCGAGGCTGTCGCTGGCCTCGTTCAGGAAACAGGAAATAGGCAGGCCCCGGCTGGTGCCGCCGTTCGACAGGACGGGGGTGGAGGGCATGAACCAGAGTCTCGAGATGTAGTCGTAAAGGCGCTGCGCGTGGCCGGTATCGTCGGCGTAATGCATCGCGACCCTGGCGAAAATGTCCTGGAATTTTTCGCCCGGCAACAGGTAACGGTCGGACAGGGTGGCCTTGCCGAAGGTGGTCAGATTGCCGTCGCGGCGGCGGTCGAGGCGGACCTTGATGCCGCGTTCGTTCTGCGCCACGTCGAGCAGGCCGGCCGGGGCGCTGGCTTCGGACGAAGGGGACTCCGGCGCTTCGGACAGGTCGGACTCGTCGAATCCAAGAAAACTGTCCACAGGGGCGGAATCCCGCGCTAATCCGTCCGTTACGTTGACCATTACCCCTCCTGTCCACAGGTGTGCAAAGGATATATTGTGGATGAAACACTATATATTGTGGTTTCTCCAAATTAGGTTACTAAATGCGGAAAGTGTCAACCAGAACATTTCATGAACACAATCCTTAATTTACATCTTTGCGAAGTCCCGTCAAACGCCTTCGCAGTTTCAATTTGCCGATGTCTCGGCGAACTGCGATCTTCGTGGCGGGAATTCTGCAGCAGGCGTTGATTTATGCGATTGAACCTCGGATGCGGTTTTAACAAGCGAGATGGTTACGTAAATGTCGATATCGGCGATCATTGCGCACCGGACGTCGTTCACGACCTCGAAAAGGCGCCTTGGCCGTGGGACGATTCGTCAATCGACGAGATTTATATGAGCCACGTGCTCGAACATCTCGGCGCGACGACGGCGGCCTATTTCGGTGTACTTCAGGAGATGTACCGGGTCTGCCGGCACGATGCGCGGATTACAGTCGTCGTTCCCCATCCGCGTCACGACGATTTCCTGCACGACGCGACCCATGTGAGGGCGGTGACCGTTGAGGGGCTGTCCATGTTCTCGCGCAAAAACTGCGAAGAATGGGAAGCCGCCGGGTTTGCCAACTCACCGCTCGCTTTCATCGCAGGAGTCGATTTCGAGATTGTGGACTCGGAGTATGCGCTGGAAGAGCCGTATAAGAGTAAGTTCGACCTGAATGTCCTCTCGAAGACGGAATTGTTGCAGGCAATGCGCCAGAACAACAACGTGATTAAGGAAACCACAATCGTCCTTCGCGTTGTCAAAGACTGAGCCACTGCGCCGCCGCATCGCTGCTTATCCTCGCCGAGGCGTGCGCCGGCGGCTTTGTTTCGGGACATGCGGGGTTCGGGTACGGGTCTTGCGGCGCTGACCTTCTGGCTGCATGCCGTGGGGCCGCTGCTGCTGGCGCAGGTCTCGGCGGAGACTTTCAAGCGCGCCGTCGGTGTGCTGTTGGTTGGCTATTGCGCGGTGAAGCTGATTGGCCGCTTTCGCGTTCGGCGTCGCCGGGTTGATGACGGTCGCGTTGGGAAAGCTGGTATTGATCGCCCTGCCTGGCACGGTCGTCGGAGCCTGGTTCGGCCGCCGGATTTACAATTGACTTGGCGCCGGTCGATGCGATCAGATCGTCTTGGTATTACCGTTGCTGTCCGGTGTAGGCTTGGTCGTCAATAGCTTCTGACGATTACGCCATGAATGACGAGCATCCCATCCTCTTGAATCCCGACGTCGTGGCGGTGTTCGACGCTTATCCGAAAGTGTTGCAAGATGCCGTGCGTCGGCTCCGCGCGCTAATTCTAGATACCGCCGCCTCACTTAGCGAGGTCGGGGAAATCGAGAAAACGCTGCGCTGGGGGCAGCCCTCCTACCTGACGAGCCAGTCAAAAAGCGGCTCCATGATCCGCATCGACCGGGTCAAAGCCGCACCGAACCAGTACGCCTTAATTTGTTCACTGCCAGACCAGCCTGATCGAGAGTTTCAAGGAACGCTACCCGGACGAACTGACGTACGAGGGGAATCGCGCCGTCCTGTTCGATGCCGGCGACGATTTCCCGGAAGATATTGTGCGGCACTGCATCCAACTGGCGTTGACCTACCGGCTCCGGAAACAGGGTGCACGCAAATCGCAATAGGGCGGGGAACGCCACCCTTGTGACGCGTGTGAGCCAAAGTCTACAGTCAGCGAAAACATCGCCCGATCCGGAGTCCTTTCATGCAGAACCGCCGCATATTCTTCGTGCAGTCGCCGGAAGGCCCCGTAACGCCGGCTTGCTACGACCTCCGCGACGAGCCGGTGCCGTCGCTTAAAGATAGCGATGTCCTGGTGCGCAATATCTACCTGTCCTGCGATCCCTATATGCGCGGCCGAATGGGCGGCTCGGCGAACTATCCCGGTGCGAAAATCTTTCCGTTTAACGAAGTGATCCCGGCGCGCGTGGTGGGACAGGTTGAAGCTTCCCGGAACCCGGCTTTCTCGGAAGGCGATTTCGTGTGGGGCTTTCTCGGTTGGGAGCTATACACGCTGGCGAAGGGCGGCGGCGATTTGCGGATAATCGACCCGTCGCTGGGGCCGATCTCGCACGCGATAACGGTGATCGGCATGCCGGGCTTGACGGCAAGGGTCGGAATCATGGATATCGGCAAGCCGAAGCCGGGCGAAACCGCCTTCATCTCCTCCGCGAGCGGCGCGGTGGGGCAGGTCGCGGGACAGATCGCCAAATTGGAGGGCTGCCACGTCGTCGGCAGCGCGGGCAGCGACGCCAAGGTCGCGCACATCGTGGACGTTCTCGGCTTCGATGCGGCATTCAACTACAAGACCGTCTCGTCGATCGGCGACGCGCTGGACGAACACTGCCCGAACGGCATCGACATCTATTTCGAGAATGTCGGCGGCGAGACCCTGGAAGCGGTGCTCGACCGCATCAACGAGGGCGCTCGCATTCCGGTCTGCGGCATGATCTCGCAATACGACAGCGATGTCCGCTACGAACCGCGCAATCTCGGGAATCTGGAAGCCAAAAGCGCGCTCATGCAGAAATTCAGCATCTACGAGCATATGGACCAGTACGACGAATACCTGCCCTGGGTCGCCGAGCGCATGAAAGCCGGAAAAATCGTCTATTTCGAAGATATCGTCGACGGCATCGACAACACGATCGACGCCTTCATCGGCATGATGAACGGGGACAATCTCGGCAAGCGCCTGATACGGGTCAGCGACGACCCGACCTTGTAGTTCCTTTCAGATCACGCCGTCTTCGCGCAGCGCTGCGAGGTCTTCGTCGCTCAGCCCGAGTTCGCCGCGGTAGATGTCGTCATTGTGCTGCCCTTTTCGCGGTCCGGCGTGGCGGATTTGCGCCGGTGTCTCGGACATCACCGGGAACGCGCCAGTCATGCGCAGGGTGCCGAGGTCTTCGTCGGGGACTTCGACGATGTCGTTGCGGGCCCGATACTGCGGATCTTCGAATATCTGCGATATATCGTAGGCGGGGCCGATCGCGGCCTCGGCTTCCTCGAAGGCTTCCAATACTTCGTCGAGATTGCGCTCGCGGATCCAATCGGAAACGATTCCATCGACTTCTGCAATATGCTCGACCCGGCTCTGCGGTGTCTGGAAGCGCGGGTCGTTCGCTGCTTCTTTGCCCCCGCACAGGGTCAAGACTCTGGTGACGATGGCGGGCGAATTCGTCGAGATCGCGACCCATTTTCCGTCTCTCGTCTCGTAGGTGTTGCGCGGCGCATTGTTGTCGGAGCGGTTGCCCATACGCTGCTGGATCGTGCCGAGCTGATCGTAGGCCAGAGGCTGCGGCCCCAGCACCTGGAAGATCGGTTCGTAGATGCTGAGGTCGATATACTGTCCCGGTCCGCCGTGCAGGTCGCGGTGATAGAGCGCGAACATCAGGGCGAACGTGCCGTAGGACGCGGCGATGCCGTCGGCCAGTCCGAAATTCGGCAGGGTCGGCGGGCCGTTGACCTCGCCGGTGATGTTGGCGAATCCGCTGAAAACTTCCGCCACCGTGCCGAAGCCGGGACGGTGCCGGTAAGGACCGGTCTGCCCGAAACCGGTGACGCGGACCATGATGAGACGCGGGTTGATTGCGCGCAAATCTTCCCAGCCCAACCCCCATTTCTCCATCGTACCGGTACGGAAGTTCTCGATCAGCACATCGGTGTTCTTGATCATCTGCTTGAACAGTTCCGCACCCTTCGTCTTGCTGAGGCATAGCGTGATGCAGCGCTTGTTGCGGTTGGCCATCTTGAACCACAGCCCGATGCCGTCCTTCAGCGCCCCGGTACTGCGCAGCACGTCGCCGCGCGGGTGTTCGACTTTAATGACATCGGCGCCGAAATCGCCCAACAGCATGCCGATCGTCGGCCCCGCGATGACGGTGGCGGCGTCGATGACCCGAAGGCCGGCAAGGGCTTGTTTGTTCTCGGTCATTTCAGTTCGTGCCTGAATCGGAGAAGGGAAACCTATCGATCGGTGCCTAGTATCGCCCGTCTCGACAGCGCCGCAAGTTTCTTGAAATTCATCCCCGGAATGCCCACGTAAATACAGGTAACTAAACGGAAAGAGGGGTTCCTATGAGCTACCGCTCCGGTGGGTTCGAGGCGCGTGGACGGCACGGCAACCACAGGAAACGAGGGGTCTGGACGCCGCTCAGTGTTGGTGCGATGGTTCTGGCGTTTATTGTGTACTGGCCTCTTGGATTGGCGATTTTGGCCTACAATATCTGGGCCCAGCCCGGCGATTTAGAGCGCTGGTTTCATCGTCTGGTGACGCCGAAAATCGAAGCTGCTCGGCGCTCGGATAGCGAATTCGCCGCCGCATGGCGACAATTCGAAGCGGATGCACGGTCGCTGCTACATGAATTGCGCGACGGGTGGCGGCGCTGGGCGCGGAAGCGTCAAGGCTGATACTTACGACTCACTGTTTCGAAGGCCGGCAACCCTAAGAGTCCGTCCGGAGACTTTATGTAGGATTACAGAGTTTTCGGAGCATGAGTCGAATGGACGCGAGCTTGATGAAGGCGAGCGCGTTGCGGTTGAGGTTCTCCCAGTCCTTGGCCAGTCGGCGGCAGCGGTTGAGCC
>JAKZTB010000283.1:0-15492 GCA_047517345.1 Alphaproteobacteria bacterium | reverse complement strand
GAAAAGTCGCTGGAACTCGGGTAGCGAATGCGGGAATGGGAGATCGGCGCGGTCGAGAACATCCATGGCGCGCTCCCCTATATCCGGTTTGCGCCCATTCTAGCCCTAGTGGGTGTGGGTGTAAACCGGATAGGCAAGCATTAATCATTGTTCTTGTCCGCATCGTCGGCATCACCGGTCTCTTAGTTCCTCGAGCAACCGTTCGATCTTTTCCGCCGGCAGCTTGCGGATCGTCTGGGCCAACCGGTTCGCCAGTTCGGTCGCGTCGGCGCCCAATCCCGCCGTGTCCACCGTCACGCGCGGATGGCTGAGCGACGCCAAGCGTTCGAGCTCCTCCGCGTCGTCCCAGATGATGTTGAAATACAGGCAGATGCGGTGCACCTGCAGGCGGTTCGGGCGGCCGCGGCGACCGTGTTCGAGGGCCGAAAGATAGGCCGATGAGACATCCAGCGCCACGGCCATATCCTTAAGCGTGACGCCCTTCGCCTCCCGTAATTCGCGGGTTTTCAGGCCGAACGGGGTCATCGCCGGCGCCGCAGCAGGACGTAGAGCGCGCCGCCGCCGCCGTCCTTGGGCTGCGCCTGGGCGACGATCAGGATACGGCCGCGGTTGGGGTTCTCGTTGAGCCAGCGCGGCACCGCGTCCTTGAGGATGCCCTGCCCCTTGCCGGTGACGATCAGCACGACCCGGCGGCCTAAATCCCAAGCGGCGGCGAGGAAGCCGCCGAGCGCACGGTGCGCCGACTCCCGCGTGTGGCCATGCAAATCCAGCCGGGCTTCGATCGGCAGCTGACCGCGGCGCAGCCGTTCCGCCGTCCGCCGGTCGACGCCGGGGGCGCTGCCCAGTTTCAGCGGTTCCGGCGGCTTGCGCACCGGAGATGGCGCGGTCGAAGGGGCGGTGTGTTTTTGTGCCTCGGGCTTGGGAGGTTGGGCCGGTGACTCCAGCTTCTTGCGGCCGTGTAGCGGCACCACATCGGCGGTCACCGATCGCCAAACCGCGCTATCGTCTTCTGGCTTCTTGCCCACGATTATTCATCCTCGACCAGGACGATGTGCAGGCGGCGCGGCCCGTGCGCGCCCAGCATGATGGTTTGTTCGATATCGCCGGTCCGCGATGGACCGGTAATCATATTGACCGTGCGCGGAAGCGCACCGACCGCCCGCAGCCTGTCCCAGGCATCCTCATAGGCGCCGACGATCTGGCTGGCGCGCAGCACCACGATATGGTTGTCGGGCAGGAAGTTGAGAGTCGTCGGGCTGGCCGGGCCTGAATGCAGCAGCAAAGTTCCGGTTTCGGCAACGCCGGCAAAGGCGGCCGTGACGCTGACTTCGTCGTCGCCCTGACTGGCGCCCTTCGTGATCGACAAGGTCGTCCGCCGGGACCAGTCGATGTCTTCGAGCGACGGATCGGGCGCCATGCGGATATCGGCGCCGAGATTGCGCTGCGCCAGATAATCGCCGACGGCGTCCGGTACTTCGTCGGGCGACGCAACCCGGTCGACGGTCGTAGCGACCTCTTCCGCCATCTCGACGAACAGATCGACCTGGCCCGCCCGGTCGCGGTCAGCGCGCGCTGGAACGATGCCGCGCGGATGACCGTCCAGGCGCGCCTGCGCTGCGGCGCGCCGGTCGCCGGCGAGCGGCCCCCGGCCGAGCGAATTGCGGATTTTGCCCAGAATCGTGTCGCGCCCACCGATCATGCGCCGCGCGCCCGGCGGCGGGCCGCCCATTGCTGTTGGAAGGTCCGGCCTTGCGGCGCCGGCAGATCGCGGTATTGGGTCCAGCCTTTCGCGAAGGGCAGCGACCGGAAGCGCCCGCGCCGGCGTCCGAACGCGCCCAGCACGCCGATCGCCAAACCGGTCACCCAGCGATAGAGCGCTGGGCGCCGCGCGACGAAGGCCCAAAGGCCGAGCCCCATCCGTTCCGTCGCCGGCGAGAGTTTTTGCTCGAACGCCTGTTCGCGGTAGTGCCGCATCAGTTTGGGCAACGGGATGCGCACCGGGCAGACGGCCTCGCAGCGTCCGCAGAAGGTCGACGCGTTCGGCAAATGGCGTCCTTCCGCGACGCCGATAAGGGTCGGCGTCAGGACCGCACCGATCGGGCCGGGATAGACCCAGCCATAGGCGTGGCCGCCGATCGACCCATAGACCGGGCAGTGGTTCATGCAGGCGCCGCAGCGGATGCAGCGCAAGACCTCGCGCACTTCCGTGCCGAGCAGGTCGGAGCGGCCGTTGTCGAGCAGCACCACGTGATACTGCTCCGGCCCGTCCGGGTCTTGCCGCCGCCGCGGCCCGGTCGAGAAGGTCGTATAGCTGGAAAATTCCTGGCCTGTCGCGGAGCGCGCCAGCAGGCGCAGCAGAACCGTCGCGTCCTCCAAAGTCGGCACCACCTTCTCCAGGCTGGCGACGGCGATGTGGATCTTTGGCAGGGTCTGGGTCAGGTCGCCATTGCCCTCGTTCGTCACGATGACGCTGGAGCCGGTTTCCGCAATCAAGAAGTTCGCGCCGGTGATGCCGACATCGGCGTCGAGATATTTCTGCCGCAGCTCGGCGCGCGCCTCGTCGAGCAAGGCGCGCGGCTCCTCGAGCGCGCGGTTCGGGTCGAGATGGGTGTGGGTTTCGCGGAAGGCCTCCGCCACCTCGTCCTTCAGCACGTGGATCGCCGGGGCGATGATGTGGCTCGGCGCCTCGTTGCGCAGCTGGATGATGTATTCGCCGAGGTCGGTCTCGACCGGCTGGATACCGTTTGCTTCGAGGTGGGCGTTGAGGCCGATCTCCTCGGCGATCATGGACTTGCCCTTGGTCACCGTCCTGGCGTCGACCGAGCGGCAGATGTAGAGGATGATGCGGCGCGCGTCTTCCGCCGTGGCGGCCCAATGCACGCCGCCGCCGGCTTCCTGCACCTTAGTCTCGAAGGCTTCGAGGTAGAAATCGAGATGTTCCAAGGTGTGGTTCTTGATGTCGCGGCCCTGGTCGCGCAAGGCCTCGAATTCCGGCAGGCGCGCCGCCGCGGCGGCGCGGTTGACGACGAATCCGCTTTCCATCTTGGCGAGCGCCGATTGCAGGGTTTCGTTGGCGAGCGCGGCACGGGCGTTCTCCTTGAACTGGCGCGACGACGATTTCATTCGGCCGGTCCCCCGCCGATCGCCGGTTCGTCCGTCATGCCGGCCAGCACCTCGGCGACATGACGGGCGCGGACTTTCGAGCCTTCGCGCGACAGCTTACCCGCCATGTTCATGAGGCATCCGAGGTCGCCCGCCAGCACCGTGTCGGCGCCGGTCGCTTCGATGTCGGCCGTCTTGTCGCCGACCATACTATTGGAGATGTCCGGGTATTTGACGCAGAACGTCCCGCCGAAACCGCAGCAGATTTCCGCGCCCGGCAGTTCCTTCACCTGCAGTCCCTCGACGGCGGACAGCAAGGCCCGCGGTTGTTGCTTGACGCCAAGCTCGCGCAGGCCGGAACAGGAATCGTGATAGGTCACCGTCCCGTCATAGGCCGCGGCGACATCGGTCATGCCGCGGACATCGACGAGGAACGAAATCAGCTCATGGGTGCGGCCGGCGAGATCGCGGGCACGTGCGGCCATGGCCGAATCGTCCGCGAACAGTTCTTCGTAATGCTTGGCAATCATGCCGCCGCACGATCCGGAGGGGGCGACGACGTAATCGAAACCGTCAAAGGCGTCGATGATTTGCGCCGCAATCGCCTTCGTGTCGGCGCGGTCGCCGCAGTTAAAGGCGGGCTGGCCACAACAGGTTTGCGCGGCAGGCACCGTCACCGTGCAGCCGGCGCGTTCCAGCAGATCGACGGCGGCGAAGCCGACGACCGGGCGGAACAAGTCGACCAAGCAGGTCACGAAGAGGGCGACTTTCGGACGGTTTTCCGGCATCGAGATTCCCGCTACTCCCCAGCGTTCAGTTAGCTGCCGACCCGGCGCGCCGCCGCATCCCGCGGTAATAGCAGAAAATAACGGCCGCGACTCTTCATTTTCCCGGCAAAGGCCAGCGCCTTCGGCCCGTAGCCCCAGAAGAAATCGCCACGCACCGCGCCGCGGATCGCCGCCCCGGTATCCTGCGCCACCATCAAGCGCCGCAGCGGGCGGTTCGGTTCGTTTGGCCAGGTGGTTTCCAGCCAAATGGGAACGCCGTAGGGCACGTGACGCCGATCGACCGCGAGGCTGCGACCCGGCGTGAGCGGAACCCCGGCGGCGCCGATCGGCCCGTCCCCGTCGAGCTTGCGAAAGAAGATGAACCGCCGGTTGACCGCCAGCAGCGCTGCCGCCTGTTCCGGGTTGGCTTCGATCCAGCCGCGGATATCGTCCCAGGACGCCCCACCGCGCGGCAGCGCGCCGCGTTCGATCAGGGCCCGGCCGATCGACCGGTAGGGCAAACCGTTGTGACCCGCGAACCCGACACGTACCACCGATGCGTCGGGCAGGATGACCCGGCCCGATCCCTGAACATGCAGCACGAACGCATCGATTGCGTTGTCGATCCAAAGAAGTTCCAAACCCCGCCGCGCCAAAGCGCCGCCGTCGATGGCGCCGCGCGGATGATAAGGCTGAAGCCTGCCGCCCTCGACACGGCCGACGATGCGTTTGCCGGTCAGTTTCGGATCGAATTGTGCGAGATCGACGGCGACGTGATCGTCGGGAAGGCGGTAGATCGGAACCTTGTAGCGGCTATCGGGGTGCCTGGCGCCGCGCAATTCGGCCTCGAAATAGCCCGTGAACAGGCCTTCCTCTTTCGTGCCGTCCGACACGGAAAAGGGCTTGAACCAGGATTCGAAAAATCGTCGGGCGGCGGCATCGTCGCCCTCCGGCACACTGCCGGCGGCGGCGCACGGCGCTGTCCAATCGGTGGCCTTCACGGTGACCGCCGCGGAAAATGTATGCGGCTTAGCGCAGGAGCGTAGAAACGTCGAAAGTGCATCTCTTTGGCGATCGCTGCGCCAACCGGCCAGATCAGAGAACGTGACAGCGCTCAGCGCAAATCCCGGTGGTTTGGGCGGCTTCTCACAACCCCATACCAGCAGGCACGCGAACGACATCACCACCCAAAGGCGGCATATCGAAAGCATTTTCATCGCTTGGAATTCAGGATGGGCTGCGGGTCGCGACCAGTTTCCAGTTCGGATCGGACGACTGCGTATCGCGCGCAAAAGTCCAGATATCCGTTACCGTCACGACGGAGTTGCGGTCGCCGTCGACGACTTCGCCATTTTCGTCGAGCGTTGCGTTGATCTGCTCGCTGACGAACTTGACCGTGACGGCCGCGGTGCTGTCCTGCATCTCCGCTTCCAGCAGTTCGCAACTTTCGATGCCGACCAGCGTCGATTCCTGTGTGTTGTTCGCCAATTCGCGCGAGCGGATGGCGCCGGCGAAATTTTCGTACACTTCCGCTGACAAAAGCGTATTCAGCGTCTTGCCGTCACCGACGGCGAACGCATTGATGATCATTTCGAATGCCGCCTGCGCGCCTTGCAGGAACGGTGCGCCTTCGAAGGAGGGATCGGCGCTTTTCACCTGGGCCAAACCGGCGGAAAGCGGCGAGTCGGGCTCGATTTCCGGCTCTTCGACATCGGTTGCGCGGTCCGGCAGGGCGATGACATTGTCGGTGCCGGATTCCGACGCGCTATCCGGCGACGCGAAGGGGTCGGGCCGGCGGTGTTGATGCCCCGTCCGTTTGCCGAGGACGCTTCTCAAACGATAGACGAGAAACGCGGCCAGCATCGCGAACAGGATGATATCGAATATTCCGAATCCGCCGCTCATCGAATTTTAAGCTCCGTCAGTCGCGTATCGCACCTGATCTTCGGCCGGCCGATACGGTCGCGGTTGCCTGGCGAGGCCAGGAACCTTACCTTAACACAAAGGATGGCGCGATACCCCTAGGGATTTTGACTTTTCCGCCGGGAAGCCCACGCATCCAAGATTTAGATAGGCGTTCTCCCGCAAAAGAGCAAGCATGGGGCTATTTCTTCTCATCGCATTCATCGCGACGCCGATCGTGGAAATCGCCATATTCATCGAAGCCGGCGAACGGTTCGGCCTGTGGCCGACCTTGGGGGCTGTCGTCCTGACGGCGATCATCGGCACGGGATTGCTCCGATGGCAGGGTCTGGCGACGTGGACCCGTGCCGCGCAAAGCCTGCGACGCGGCGTCTTTCCGGTGAACGAGGTCTTCACGGGGCTGTGCCTCGTCGCGGCGGGCGCCTTGCTGCTGACACCGGGATTCTTGACCGATGCGATCGGTTTCGCGCTCTTCGTGCCGTTCGTGCGGCATCTGATCGCGCTTTTTCTAAAGCGCGTCATACAACGTGGCGGCGGGCCGAAGGTCTGGGTCAATGGCGAAGCCATGGACATGTCCAACCCCCGCAACACGGTGATCGACGGGGAATTCGAGACGCGAGAGACACCGCCAAGCGCCGATTTGGAAGCTCCGCCGAGGAAACCGAACCCCGATAGTCCGTGGAACAAAGAACCGTGATCCTGGTTCGGCACGGCCAATCCGAGTTCAACGTCGTCTACGGCAAGACGCGCATCGATCCCGGTATCCGCGATCCCAACCTGACCGATTTGGGATGCCGCCAGGCGCACGCCGCGGCGGAAGCGATGAAGGGTCACGATGTCCGCAGACTGGTAACCAGCCCGTACACAAGGGCGATTCAGACCGCCACGATCATCGCCGAGGTCTTGGACCTCGACATCACGGTCGATCAGTGGATCGGCGAACGGGCCGCGTTTACCTGCGATATCGGTACGCCGCGCTCGGTTCTCGAAAAAGACTGTCCGCAGTTACAGCTCGACCACATCGAAGAGAGCTGGTGGCCGGCGCTTGAGGAAAGTGAGGACGCGCTGGACGCGCGCGGGCGCGCCTTCCGGACGCGCATGCATGAAGCCGGCAATTGGAGCGGGACCGTCGTGATTTCGCATTGGGGGTTTATCCGAACCCTGACAGGTCATCGGGTCGGAAACTGTTCGATTGTGCGTTTCGATCCATCGACCGCGCATCCCGGCGGCGGTACGGTTGTGTCCGACACGGATGTATGTTAGCCAGCCGCTCTTTCAATTAGGGTTCATTCGAAAGGATTTCCGGCATGTCCGACACGAGTAACGGCGATACCGCCGCAGCGCCGGGTACGGCTTCGCTGGGTATCGCGCAGCAATATGTGAAGGATCTCTCTTTCGAGAGCCCGTCGTCGCCGAAGATCTTCATGAGCCAGATGCAGCAGCCGAACGTGAACGCGAACTTCAATGTCGCGGCCAACGAACTCGGAGAGGACCTTCACGAAGTCGTCCTATCGATCGAAATCAATGCAGATGTGGACAACGAGCCGGTCTTTGTCGCCGAACTGGCCTATGCAGGTATCTGCCAGGTCAAGGGCGCCACGCCGGATGTGACGCGGCAAGCATTGATGATCGAAGTGCCGCGCCAGCTCTTCCCTTTCGCTCGCGCCGTCATCGCCGATGCGATCCGCGACGGTGGATTTCCGCCGCTACTGCTCAGCCCGATCGATTTCAACAAGCTTTATCAAGAACATGTGAAAGCGTCGGTCGCCGAAAGCGACATCGCCTAGTGTCCTGATCGTGAATTTCAATTTGTTGAAATTTATGTGAATCAGCACACTAACTATTTGAATCTAGAATCATCGCACTCGCGGCGGATTAAGCCTTCGTCCAAATTGCGGCGTCGATGCGCCCGACGAGCGCCTCGTGCGCTTCGCGTTCGTCGGCGCTGGGCGAGTGGGGACGCGCCGGACGAACCACCCGCTCGCCACGCTGCGCCGCAGCGGTGGGCGCTGAATCGTGGGCCGCGAGATCGAATCCGGGCTCGCGCGCGCCGATCAAATCGATATACACCTCGGCCAACAGGCTGCAGTCGAGCAGCGCGCCGTGCAGCGTCCGAGACGTATTGTCGACGCCGAATCGACGGCAGAGATCGTCGAGGCTGGCACTGGCGCCGGGATAGCGGGTCCGGGCGATCTGGACGGTATCGATTGCCCGGGTCATCGGCAGCCCTGCAAAGCCGAGCCGCTCCAGCTCGGCATTGATGAATTTTATGTCGAAGGTGGCGTTATGGATTACCAGCTTGTCGTCGCCGATAAATTCGAGAAAACCGTCGACGACCGTTGCAAACACCGGGTAGTCGCTCAGAAAGGCTTCCGAAAGACCGTGAATCCGAAATGACTCGGCCGGCATGTCCCGTTCCGGATTGATGTATTGCTGGTAGGTCTCGCCGGTCGGCATATGGTTGAATAACTCGACGCAGCCGATTTCGACGATCCGGTCGCCGGAGGTCGGATTGAGTCCGGTCGTTTCCGTATCGAGGACGATTTCGCGCATCTTATCGATATACCTTACTTTGAGCGCCTGAATGGCTGCACCGCATGCGGCCAATGCCATATTTTGCGCCGCTTCATCAGTTTGGCGATACCCATGCGGGATCGCAAGATCTTAGCCGTTCCTTGTTCGGTTTCGACGACGATTTCGGCGCGCCGCATCTTCCCGGCCGGACATCTGCCGACCGACCCGGTGAGCGTCATCGTAAACATTACGACTCCAAAACGAAATCGCGCAATGCATCCGTTACCTCGGGCGCGACACCGAACCAGGCCTCGAAACCGGGCCGGGCCTGATGCAGTAGCATGCCCAGCCCATCGACAGCCGGGTTACCGCGGGCGCGCGCGCGGCGCAACAGTTCCGTTTCCAACGGTGCGTAAACGATATCGTTGACGATGGCGGACGGCGGCAAGGCGTCAAGATCGATGTCGAGCGACGGTTGTCCTGTCATGCCGAGACTTGTCGAATTGACAAGCAATGTTACTCCTTTTTGGGCATCAGATCTATCTTTCCAGTTAACAACGCTAATTATCGGGCCGAACGCGTCGGCCAACATTTCAGCCCGCTCCAGCGTTCTGTTAACGAGACGAATTTCCGTCGCGCCCGCATCGATCAAGGCGACGCAAATCGCACGTGCCGCGCCGCCAGCGCCCAGGACAATTGCAATGCCGCCCGGCCAGTCGGTGTATTGTCGAATATTCTCGATGAATCCGAACGCATCCGTGTTGCTGCCCTGAACGTCGCCTTCCGGACCGAAAACGACCGTATTGACGGCGCCGATTCGCCGCGCATCGTCGTCCAGCGTGTCGCAGGCCGCGTAGGCGCTTTCCTTGTGCGGAACAGTGACGTTGACGCCCCGGAAACCTGCTGCGTTCAAGCCGGCCAACGCTTCGGCGAACCGATCGGGAGACGCCGGAATAGGTATATAAGCGCCGTCTACCCCATATTGCTCCAACCAGAAGCCATGGAGCCGCGGCGAGCGGGAATGCTCGACCGGCCAGCCTATGACGCCGGTGATTTTCGCTTTGCCTGACAATATCATCTGGTTACGACGCCATGGTTCACGAGAAACCCCAAAAGCGGCAACAAAGGAATTCCCAATATAGTGAAGTAATCCCCTTCAATCCGACTGAAAAGTTGCGCACCGCGTTCTTCCAGCCGGTATGCGCCTACCGCGCTACAAACCGTATCGCCGACAGCATCGAGATATTCATCGAGAAAAGCATCGCTGAACGGTCGCATCGTCAGCGTGGCGCTTTCTAAATGCCGCCAGAGACACTCGCCTTCCTGCACGACGCAGACCGCCGCGACGAGTTCATGCGAATTGCCGCGTAGTGCGATGAGATGTCGGCGCGCATGATCCATATCGATCGGTTTGTCGAACCACACGCCGCCGCATTGCAGCATCTGATCCGCGCCGATCACGAAATCGCCGGGCTGCTGTCGCGAGACATGCTGCGCCTTGAGTTCCGCCAGCGCCGTCGCCGCCTGGGCTGCCGAACCGTTGCTTTCTCGAAACGATTCTTTAACCGCATCCTCATCCACGGATGCAGGCACTTGTTCGACCGCAATGCCGGCATTGCGCAGCACGGCAGCGCGCGATGCGCTCGCCGATGCCAAGACAACTGTTCGTTTCATTTCAATAGGATAAATTTCATTTAGCGTTCGGCGGCCTGTTGGCGTTTTTCCATCATTTGCATGATGGCCGCAGCGGTTTCCTCGATCGACCGTCGCGTGACATCGATTATCGGCCAACCGTTTTCGGCGCAGAGCCGCCGCGCCATCGCAACTTCGTCACGAACCGTTTCGGGATCGATATAATCGGTTTCGTGATCTTCGCTCAACAAGCGTAGCCGATTGCGCCGGATCTGGACCAGGCTTTCGACCTCTTTCGTCAATCCGACAACCAACGGACCCGTTTTGTCGAGGTCGAACACATCCTGCGGCAGAGGAACGCTCGGCACGATCGGGATATTGCCCGCTTTTACGCCGCGATTGGCGAGATAGATGCAGGTCGGCGTCTTCGAAGTCCGGGAAACGCCGAGCAGTATCACATCGGCATTGTGCAAATCCCAAACCGCTTGGCCGTCGTCGTGATTTAACGCAAACGTCATGGCGTCGATTCGTTCGAAATATTCCGAATCCAGCTCGTGCTGCCGGCCGGGTTGGCCGCGGCTTTGGATGCCGAGATGACTGCCCAGCGCGGCGAGAACCGGGTCGAGCACCGGGATGCAGGGAATCTGCAAGTCGCGGCAGCCCGCCTGCAACGTCCGCCGCAAACCGTCGCTGACCAGCGTGAACATAACGATTCCCGGATTTTCCGCGATATTCACCAGGATTTTCTCGACTTGGCCGGGTGTCCGCACCAAGGTCCAGTTATGTTCTTCCGCTTCGACGCCCTCGAACTGCGCCAGACACGCGCGGGCAACGCTATGAATGGTTTCGCCGGTCGCGTCCGAAACAAGATGTACATGTACGTGAATCGATCTCACTCCCAATTGGGGATATCGCCGTATAAAAAGGGGATAATCGATGAAATCCGAAGAGGATCAAAATCTATGCGCTCAAACTTAAATTTTATTCGGGCTTTACCCTAGGCGTATAAACGCACAAGAACGAACCGAATATAAGGGAAGATGTCCAAATGCGGGACATTATCCACATAATTCATTCTTTTACTGGTTCTGTTTACCGATCTTTTACGCGGATTTTGGATTGTTATTCACGTTCGCATGAACCCCAGGGCGTAGGCGTGCATTATTTCGGGATAAAACCTAATCCCCGCTATGCACATCACCACTACAACAACATCTTTATTTTAAATCTAAGATTTAAAGTGATAGTGATCTGGTGTGTAACCAATAGCGTATTGATATTCATGGCCGATAAAAAACTGCTGCGAGCTCTGCAAGGCGAAACCATGGCGTCGCCACCGATTTGGCTGATGCGCCAAGCGGGCCGCTATTTACCCGAATATCGCGAGGTTCGCGCGAAGGCAGGTTCCTTCCTGGACCTCTGCTATACGCCTAAATTCGCAACCGAAGTGACGCTGCAGCCGATCCGCAGATACGGTTTCGATGCGGCGATCCTGTTTTCAGATATTCTGGTGGTACCGCATGGCCTTGGCCAGGATGTGTGGTTCGTCGAAAACGAAGGTCCGAAGCTTTCACCAATTCGGACGGTGGACGGCTTGGCCGCGTTGGATCCTGAGCGGATGATCGAACGCTTGGCACCGGTTTATCTTACGGTCGAAAGTGTGGCGACGTCGTTACCGAAGGAAACTGCGCTGATCGGGTTCGCAGGCGCGCCATGGACCGTTGCCTGCTACATGGTAGAAGGTGCCGGCAGCCGCGATTTCGCAACGGTTAAAACATTCGCTTATCGCGATCCGGAAGGTTTTGCTGCACTTATCGAAATTCTGGTCGAAGCGACCGCAAAACATCTTTGCGAACAGATCCGCGCCGGTGCGGATGTGGTTCAAATATTCGATAGCTGGGCCGGCGTTTTGCCAGATGGGGCGTTCCGGCGCTGGGTCGTCGAGCCGACGAAAGCGCTGGTTTCGAGGATACGCGAGACGTTTCCCGACACGCCGATTATCGGCTTTCCGCGGGGCGCAGGGATATTGTATACGGAATATGCAGCCCGTACCGGCGTTACCGCGGTGAGTCTTGATACGACAGTGCCCGCCGTTTGGGCGGCAGAACAGTTACAATCGCGAATGCCGGTCCAGGGCAATTTGGATCCGTCTGTGCTTTTGGCGGGGGGGATCTGTTTAGACGACGGCATTGGCGAAATTCTTGAGACGCTCGGTAGCCGTCCCTTCGTGTTCAATCTCGGTCATGGGATCATTAAGGAAACGCCGCCTGAACATGTTGCCGCTTTGGTATCGCGCGTCCGGAGCGGCGCCGATTGAGCGCGCCAGGTAAAACCGCTGTCGTTCTGTTCAATTTGGGTGGTCCTGATGTGCCCGATGCGGTGGAACCGTTTCTGTTTAACCTATTCGACGATCCGGCAATCATCGGTGCGCCGAGGCCGATACGATGGCTGTTGGCGAAACTGATATCCCGTCGCCGGGCACCGGTTGCGCGGAAAATTTATGAACATTTAGGCGGTGGTTCGCCTCTGTTGGCCAATACGAAAGCACAGGCGGCGGCATTGCAGGCAAGGCTTGGCGGCGATGTGCAATGTTTCGTCGCGATGCGCTATTGGCATCCCTTCGCGGCGGAAACCATCGCAAAGTTGCAAGCCTATGCGCCTGACAAAATCGTATTGCTGCCGCTTTATCCGCAATACTCGTCGACAACGACGGGATCGTCGATCGATGATTGGCATCGGTCGGCGAAGGTGGCTGGATTGTCCGTGGCGACGAAGACGGTTTGTTGCTATTTCGCCAACGACGGTTTTATCGAGGCAATTGCCACGCGGGTTCGGCGGTGCGTGGAAGAGATGACGGCCCCCTCACCACGTGTACTGTTTACCGCGCACGGGTTGCCGAAGAAAGTGATCGCCGGCGGCGATCCCTATCAGTGGCAGGTGGAACGGACGGCCGGTGCCATCGCCGCAGCCGTCGATCTGCCCAATTTGGATTGGATCGTTTGCTATCAAAGCAAAGTCGGGCCCTTGGAATGGATACGACCCTATACCGCGGACGTCTTGGAAACGGCGGGGAAAGAAGCCAAGCCGGTGATCGTCGTGCCGATCGGGTTCACCTCCGAACATTCTGAAACGCTTGTCGAGTTGGACATCGAATATCGCGCCGTGGCGGACAAGGCGGGCGTGCCGCGCTATACGCGGATCGATACTGTCGGTACGAAGGAAGGTTTCATCGGAGGACTGGCGGCGTTGGTAGAAGCGACCGATGCGCAAGAGGGCGATCTGAGCGGAGACGGCGCCAGTTGCCGATGCCCGGATCTATATGCAGGTTGCGCGTTCCGCGCCAAGTGACCGAGAAAACGCAATGACCGATCTTTTCCTTTGGATCAAGGTTTTGCACATCGTTGGCGTGATCGCCTGGATGGCGGGGATGCTTTATCTGCCGCGGCTTTTTATCTATCACTGCAATACGGCGCCCGGGTCCGAGCAGTCGGATACCTTCAAGGTTATGGAACGGCGACTGCTTCGCGCAATCATGAATCCGGCAATGATCGTTGTCTGGACTACCGGGCCGTTGCTGGTCTATTTGGGGGAGTTCTGGGACGCGCCCTGGTTTTGGGCGAAGTTCGTTTTCGTTGTGATCATCACGGTGCTGCATCACGCGTTCGGCCGTTATCGCAAGGCGTTCGAAGAGGACCGCAACACGAGGAGCGAAAAATTTTTTCGCCTCATGAACGAGGCGCCGACCGTGGCTGTGATCGCGGTCGTTATCTTTGTCGTTATCAAGCCGTTTTAATTCGGTGTTTAGAATTTGAAGTCATAGATGCTTGCAAGTTTGAAAATTATACCGGAAACGACGATTGACTTGTGACGCGGCATTCGCTATTTGAACAACATCTACGCCAAGAACGACTTGGCGACTTGTCCCAGCTACGCATTCCGCAATTCACCGGCTCCGTTTCCAGAGGCCGTGGCGTATTCAGAACGCGTTCTGCGGACACGAATATTTTCCCTTTCGCTGCGGCGGCAAAATGCAACTTCAAGAACTGAAACAGAAAACACCAGCCGACCTATTGGCGTTCGCCGAAAAGCTCGAGATCGAGAACGCGAGCACCCTGCGCAAGCAGGACATGATGTTCGCCATATTGAAACAGCTTGCGACCAACGAAATTTCGATCTTCGGCGACGGCGTGCTGGAAGTGCTTTCGGACGGCTTTGGATTTCTACGGTCTCCGGAATCCAATTATCTTCCGGGGCCCGACGATATCTACGTCAGTCCCAGTCAAGTCCGGCGTTTCGGGTTGCGGACCGGGGATACGGTCGAAGGCGAAATTCGCGCGCCCAAAGATGGCGAGCGTTATTTTGCGTTGCTGAAGGTCAATAATATCAATTTCGACGATCCGGAAGTGGTTCGCCATCGGATCAACTTCGACAATTTAACGCCGCTCTATCCGGATGAGAAGTTGCAACTCGAACTCGACGATCCGGAAAACAAGGACATGTCGCCGCGCGTTATCGAACTGATTTCGCCGCTCGGCAAAGGACAGCGTGCGTTGATCGTGGCCCAACCCCGTACCGGTAAAACCGTGATGCTGCAGAGCATCGCCCACTCCATTACGGAGAACAACAAGGAAGTGTATCTCATCGTTTTGCTGATCGACGAGCGTCCGGAAGAAGTCACGGACATGCAGCGCTCGGTCGACGGTGAAGTCGTCAGCTCGACGTTCGACGAGCCAGCGACCCGGCACGTGCAAGTTGCCGAAATGGTGATCCAGAAAGCCAAACGCCTGGTCGAACACAAGCGCGACGTCGTCATATTGCTCGACTCGATCACCCGTCTGGCGCGCGCCTACAACACGGTTGTGCCGAGTTCCGGTAAAGTGCTGACCGGCGGTGTCGACGCCAACGCGCTGCAGAAGCCGAAGCGATTTTTTGGCGCGGCACGGAATATCGAGGAAGGCGGTTCGCTGACCATCATCGCAACGGCCCTGATCGATACCGGCAGCCGCATGGACGAAGTCATCTTCGAAGAGTTCAAGGGAACCGGTAACGCGGAAATCGTGCTCGATCGCAAACTGTCCGACAAGCGCGTCTTCCCGTCGATCGATCTCACCAAGTCCGGGACCCGGAAGGAAGAATTGATCGTCGAAAAACAAGCTTTGGGTAAGATGTGGATGCTGCGGCGGATCCTCAATCCGATGGGCGTCACCGATGGTATGGAATTCTTGCTCGAAAAACTGAAACGGACCAAAAGCAACGACGACTTCTTCGATTCGATGAACCAGTAGGCCCGTTTGGGGCTCTGACAACGACCGGATTTCCGCGTTAAAAGATCAAACGGTCACCGATCCCGGCTCGGGATTGGGTCTAAATTTAGTGCCGCGCCGCCTCTATATCACTAAATGTTCCAAATTTTGGGGCTTATAACTCTGTATTGACTTCCGGTGGCCCCTGAGTCAGCATTCCTCCCGGACAAAGGGAGGGATTTGTTATGAAGAACGTGCCTACGCCGACGAAAGTTCCGACTCTCTCAGACGACGACTCAGCACATCGAGCT
>JAKZTB010000282.1:0-8167 GCA_047517345.1 Alphaproteobacteria bacterium | reverse complement strand
ACGCTTCGTCCACGGCACCCCGAAACCCGCCCCGCTTCCCGAAGCCGTCTGGATCAACCCACCCGCCACTTCCACAACAGGAGAAACGAGTCAGTAAATAGAAACCGTCGGTGTCTCAAAGTCGTTGACAGGTTCCGTTTTTCGTCTCCATCGCCGATGATCGACTCTGCGAAGGCTTGTTCCCATTCCGGAGACAGGGTGATCAACGGTACGTGATATTGTTCGTTCGTGTTCGAATCGGATAACTGCCTGGCCAGTCGCGAACGGACATGTTCTGTAATCTGGGTCATATTGCGTGTGTAGCCGCATGCCTCGGATATGCCTTCCAGAATCGTCGACAAATCCCGTATTGAAATCCGTTCGGCGAGAAGGTTTTGCAAGACGCGTTGAATACCGCCAACAGATATCTGGTTCGGAACCAAGTCTGCGATGAGCTTTTGATGCGCGGCGTCGAGTTCGTCGAGAAGCTTTTGCGTTTCGACGTATGACAGCAACTCGGACATGTTCTCGCGAATGATCTCCGTAAGATGCGTCGTGATCACGGTCGGCGCATCGACGACCGTGTAGCCGCGGAACATAGCCTCTTCACGGCTTTAATCGTTGATCCACATGGCGGGGAGCCCGAAAGTCGGCTCCTGCGTGGCTTCGCCGGGCAAACTAATCTGTTCGCCGCGCGGATCCATGACGAGAAGCATGTTCGGGCGAAGTTCGCCGGTTCCGGCTTCGATCTCCTTGATGCGTACGATATAGGCATTGGCGGCAAGTTGCAGATTGTCCTGAATTCGGACGGCCGGCATGACAAAACCCATTTCGCCAGCAAGCTGACGCCGTAGCGCCTTGATTTGGTCGGTCAGGCACTGCTCTTTCTGAGAATTGATCATCGATAACAGCCCGTACCCGAGCTCAAGCCGGATCAGGTCGATGGCCAGGGCGGTCGTGATAGGTTCTTCGGAAACCGGCACTTCCGCGGCTTCGGCCGCAACGACCGCTGCCTCGTCTGCAACGGCCCTTTTCTCTTTTTGGGTGATGGCGAATGCAACACCCCCAGTCACCGCCGCGAGAAAGAGAAAGGGAATTGCCGGAATGCCTGGAAGGAAGGCCATAACGATGAGGAGCAAGCTGGAAATGCCAAGTGCGCTCGGATAGCTGCCGAGTTGTCCGAAGACGGCTTGGTCCGTAGTTCCTTTTACGCCTGCTTTCGTAACCAACATACCCGCGCCGATGGAGACGATAAGTGCTGGAATCTGACTAACCAGACCGTCGCCAACGGTAAGCAAGGTGTAGTTCTGAGCTGCCTCGGCGACCGATAGGTCCTGCTGTACGGTACCTATGATGATTCCGCCGATAATGTTGATGAATGTGATGAGCAGGCCCGCTATCGCGTCGCCGCGGACGAACTTCGAGGCGCCGTCCATGGCACCGAAAAACGAGTTCTCCTCTTCGAGCTTGCTGCGCCGGCTGCGTGCGTCTTCTTCGCTGATCAAACCGGCGGAGAGATCGGAATCGATCGCCATCTGTTTGCCGGGCATCGCATCGAGGCTGAACGTTGCGGCGACTTCTGCGATACGCCCGGCACCCTTCGTGATGACGACGAAATTCACGATGACCAGGATACCGAAGACGATGATGCCGATAACGTAGTTGCCGGCGACGACGAAATTACCGAACGCCTCGATAACGCGGCCCGCCGCGGCGGTGCCGGTATGCCCGTCGGCAAGGATCAGGCGGGTGGAGGCCAGGTTCAAGGCCAACCGCAGCATCGTCGCAATCAATAGAATTGTCGGAAAGGCATTGAGTTCGAGCGGTTCCTTGATGAACAGGACCGTCATCAGGATCAAAACGGAAAATGTGATTGAGACGGCGAGCGAAAAATCGAGCATCCAGGTCGGCATCGGCAACAACAAGACCACCAAAATGCAGACGATACCGAGCGCAAGCGCGATATCGCCATGCTTGGTTAAATTGCCGATCGCGCCTCTAAATGCAGCCGAGGCCGCAGCTCGGCCGCCTGGACCTTCGCTGCTTACCTCCGGCGTGGCATCGGTCATGACCTTCTATCTCCGACCGTCACGATTTTCTTTCGTTTCGCCTTTTTCTAGGGTGTTGGCGCTTCGACCTCGCCGGGCATGGGAACTGCGAGACCGGTCTCGGAATACAGTTTCAGCTTGTTTCTCAAGGTCCTGATCGAAATGCCTAGAATATTTGCCGCATGCGTTCTGTTGCCGAGGCAGTGTTGCAGCGTGTCGATGATCAGGTCGCGCTCGACTTCGGCAACCGTGCGGCGGACGAACCCGCCATCCGTAGCGATTTCGCCCGGGGCGGCTGGCGCGGCTTCGGCAGACGTTGCAGGGCTTGGAGCCGTTGTCACTATGGTCCCGGCCGAATGCAACATCGTTGAATCCATACTCAATTCGTCACCCTGCGAAAGCAACACCGATCGGTGGATGGTATTTTCGAGCTCGCGGACGTTGCCGGGCCAGCCATGTTCGATCAGTGACTTCATTGCTTCCTGGCTGATTTGTTTTCGCGCCACACCATTTGATTCGGCGTATTTGTCGGCGAAAAAATTGGCGAGGATTTCGATATCCTGCGGTCTGTCGCGCAGCGCCGGGAGGCGGACATTAACGACATTGAGACGGAAAAACAGATCTTCGCGAAATTCACCGATTCGGACTGCTTCTTGAAGGTCTCGGTTCGACGTCGCCAATAGGCGGACATCGGTCTTTATAGGTTTCGTGCCGCTGACGCGGTCGATCTCTTTTTCCTGGATGGCGCGCAGAAGCTTCGCCTGCAAGCGCGGATGCAATTCGCTGATCTCGTCGAGCAGCAACGTGCCGCGATCGGCTTCCTCGAATTTACCGATGCGTCGGGCGACGGCTCCGGTAAACGCGCCCTTCTCATGACCGAACAACTCCGACTCGAGGAGATTTTCCGGTATAGCCGCACAATTGACCGCGACGAAAGATTGTGCCGCACGATTGCTTTTGACGTGAATGTGGCGCGCCATCAATTCCTTGCCGGTTCCCGACGCCCCGGTGACCAGGACCGATGCCTCCGAGGGCGCGATTTGATCGGCCAGCGCGATGACCGCTTTCATCGCCGGATCGCGATGGATGATCGAGTTGCTTTCGGCGGCCACCGCTTCCAGGACCGCTGCGATCAATTCGGGGTCCGGAGGGAGGGGAATGTATTCGCGCGCGCCTTGACGTATCGCTTCAACCGCGGCGTCGGCGTCGGTTCCGATACCGCACGAAACCACGGGTACGTTGATCCGTTCGCTTGCCAAGCGCGTGACGAGGTCGCCGATATTCAATTTTACGTCGACCATCAGGAGTTCCGCGCCCTGGCCGGAGCGCACGGAAACAAGGGCCTCATCGATCGAGTTGACGTGGCTTACTTTCGCGCCGCGCGACATGGCGATTTTGCCGGCGGTGCTGATATGCCCCTCAAGGCTTCCGACGATTAGTAGTCTCATGGCCGATCCGTTCTTGAACTGCGTTAGTTAAAATATTCCACTCGATGTCCCGGCGGCAGGATGGTGTTCAGTAACATTTCTAGCCGACGCGGGTTCTCCTGGCGCCCGATAGAGGCGGACGCCATGACATAGAGCCTGTTTATCAGAGTCTCTTCGCTCGAATTCCGCTCGAGCTTGGAAGCGAGGGGGGTAAAAACCATATTGGCGAGAATGGCGCCGTAGAAGGTCGTGAGCAGCGCGACGGCCATTGACGGACCGATCGTACTGGGATCCTCGAGATTGCCGAGCATTTGGATTAGGCCGACCAGCGTGCCGATCAGTCCCATGGCAGGGGAAATTTCCGCAGCTTTGCGCAGGACGTTGGCGCTGCGGGCGTGGCGCTGCGCTGTAGATTGCAGTTCATGCTGCATGATGCGCTCGATTTCGTCGCCGGGTGTACCGTCGACGACCATCGTCAATCCCCGAAAGAGCATGCGCTCCGTTTCCATGTTTTCGATATGCGCCTGCAATGCGAGCGCCCCACGATAGCGGGCGATTTGCGCCAGCTGCAGAACGTGTATGGCAGCGCCAGAAGGGTCCCGCGATCGGTGAAATACCGTTTGCGCGACTATTCGTAAGGCGCTCGACATGTCGCGTAGGGAGAAACACGCCGTGGTAACCCCGAACGTCCCGCCGAGGACGATGAATATCGCCGGTAAATTGATGAACGCGCCGGGCGAGCCGCCGAGATAGATCGCCGTGAATTTCAGCAGGAATGCACCGGGAATTCCGACGATCGTGGCCAGGTCGACGGACGACCGGGTCGCCGGCGGCGAAACGTTGGGTGCAGGACCACCGCGGCCCTCTGCCTCAGTCGCCATACGTCGCTCCGTACGCAGCATGCGGCATCGTTATATGCCGTCCCCTTGGCATCAGGCATTCCGATCGGATTTGATGATTTCCGTCATCGTCACGCCGAGCTTGTCTTCGACGACGACGACTTCGCCGCGGGCAACCAGCCGGTTGTTGACGTAGATATCGATCGCTTCTCCGACCTTGCGGTCCAATTCTACGACCGCGCCGCGTCCCATTTTAAGCAAGTTGCTGACTTGCATTGTCGCCTTACCCAATACCGCTGAAACTTGAACGGGTATTTGATAGACCGCTTCCAAATCGCGCGCGCCCAACGGCGATTCCATTTCCGCAATGCGGGGATCGACGCCGGTTTCCGCCTCTACGGCTTGTTCTTCATCTTCAAGCTCGTCTAACTGCGGCGTTTCTTCATTGTCGGCCATGTCATGCTCCTCCAAGGAACGCTAGTTGCTCGGTTTCGGTGCCGCGGTATCGATTGCCCCTGGTAGGGTTGCGGGCGCCGGTGCTTCGCCCGGCGGTGGCGTGGACGGCTCAATCGGGGGTAACACGATCGCAGGCAATTCCACAGGTTGCGGTTCGACCATCGGTACCTCTTCGTGGCTTGGTTGCTCTATTTCGATTCCCTCGGCAGGCATCTGGTCCGCATTCGGTACTGAAGGCTCGGAGACTTCAGGTTCCTGTTCGGGTGGTGCCACAATTTCCGAGTCTTCCGGTCCCCGTATCTCCCCTGCAAAAGCCGCACCGTCGCCGGTTTGCTCGTCAGGTGCGGTTTCCGGCGCTTGAAAGTCCTGGTTATGTTCACTGGCTTCCACGGTTTCGTCGCGCAGCGCAGGGTCACCTGTGTGAATGTCTTGGTCGTGTTGGGCGATCTCCGCTGGTTTTTCTTCCGGTGTAATAGCCGTTTCCGGCATTTCATTGTGCTCGACAAAGCGTGCGACGATTGCATCAATCTCCGCCAGGAGCTGGTCGCCGATGCGTTCAGCGCCACCATCGCTCCATTCCATACGGCAGTCTGCCGGTCCCAACGTCGCGTCGGGAACGAATTTCAGGTTGTCGCCGAGGCCGCACGCCGTTGCGACCGGTACCAGACGCGCCGCTAGTTCATCTGCAAGCTGCTCGGGAACGCGCACAACGACTTCCGCCTCGGTAAACAATATTGATATCGTCGCCTTTACGAAGGCTTCGATTTCTGTCAGCCCATGGCTATCTGCATAAGCGGGGAAAAGCTTGCTTACTATCGCCGCGGCGACCCTGACCGAGTCGTCCATCGTTTCTTGGTTGCTGCTATTCTGTGCTGCCGACAATGCGGAGAATCCGCGTTGTAGCGCCGAAATGGCGTCAAGAATTTGATGTTCGAATCCGGAACTCGTTTGTGTAATCCCTTCTGCCCTGCCGGCTTCGAAGGCCGTGTCGCGCGCGGCCTGAAGTTCCGCCTCGGAGAATGTCGGGGGGGGGGGGGGGCGGCGCTTCCTCTATTTCTTCGGGCTCGGACGGAAGCGCCAAGGCGTTGAAATCGACGTCGAAAAGATAGGGTGGATACTTTTTATTTTCCAACAGTACGTCCTCTCCCCGGCACTAGGCGGCTTCGGCGCTTCTAATCGGCAATATAGGCGCGTTATCGATTTTCGATCCTATTATCAATGTCGTCACCAGCGGGTTATCACGAATCCTGGTACATCCAAGTGCGCATTATGGATACGGCTTCTTCAGGATGTTTATCGATAATGTCGCCGATTTTCCGAAGCGACGATGCTTTGACCCGTCCCTCGATATTGCTCAGATTTATCATGCTCTCGTCTTCTTCCATACCGGCGAATATTCCCGGCTGACCGGCCATCGCCGGACCTCCGGCGGCGGTCATGCCCGCAACGGCACCTGCCGGACCGGCAAGCGCCGGCGCAGCTGCCGACTGATCGGTGAGCATCTTCTGTTCGGTCGACTGCGCGATGGCTTCTGCGGTTGCCGCCGTCGCTTCGAAGACTTTGCTGATGAGCGGACGGACGACCAGGAGAATGACGAGAATCCCAACTGTTGCCAACACGACAATTTCGGCGAGGCGCAGCAGCTTGTCCTGACTGATGCCCAGTATCTTGCCAGACTCCTCGCCCTCCACCGCTCCCGGTGCCGCGGCAAAGCGCATATTTACGACCTCGATCGAATCGCCGCGATCACCGTCGAACCCAATCGCCGAGCGCACCAATTTCTCGATTTGCTCCATTTCTTCCGCACTGCGTGGCCGGTACGTTTCCTGGCCCTTCGCTTGTGGTCAAGATTCCATCGACCAGCACGGCGACGGAAACGCGCTTTATTTTACCTGCGCTGCGAATGCTGCGGCGGACCGTCTTCGATATCTCGAAATTGACCGCTTCTTCGGTCCTGTTCGATTGATTCTGGGTGCCTCCACCTCCGGCGACTAGGTCGGCATCCGGCAGATTTTGGCCGACCGTTACGGCATCCGCCTCGCCTTCCCTGCTCTGACTGGAATCCTCTATCGTTTGGGTCGATCGGACAACTTGACCATCCGGATCATAAGTTTCCTGGCTGATTTCGATGCGGTCGAAATCGATATCCGCGCGGACCTCCGCCCGGACTTTGCCGAACCCGACAGTTCGTTCCAACAAGTTGGTAAGACGATTTCCGATACGCGTTTCGAATGAGACCCGTTGTTCGTCCGGCGTGAAATCGCCTTGCAGAAGGCCGTTTTCGCCATCGCCAAGCCTGGCGAGTAGGGCGCCGCGGTCGTCTACGATCGAGATGCGCGAAGGCTGAAGACCGGGTACGGCGGCTGCAACGAGATGTTGAATCGCCATAACTTGACCGCGGTCAAGGCGCGTAGCGCCGCGCATTCGAAGGGCAACCGACGCGCTGGGATCTTGCCGATCGCGGGTAAACAGTTCGCGGCGCGGCAATACCAAATGCACACGCGCACCTTTTACCGGACGCCGGGACATGATCGTGCGGGAGATTTCGCCTTCGAGCGCGCGAACCCTGTTGATATTCTGCACGAAGCTCGAAGTGCCGATCGCTTCGTCACGGTCGAGGATTTCATATCCGAGCGTGCCTCCGAAGCCCTGCTCGGCGATCAGAAGCCGCAGTCGGCCGACTTCTCCCGTTGGAACATAGATTTCCGCCCCCTTATTGCGCGATTCGTAGGGAACACCTTGCGTGTTGAGTTGGCCGATGATCTGGCCGGCACCGGACGCGTCCAAATCGCCATAGAGCAACGCCATGTTGGGAGAGGCGAGCCTCGTGGTCAGGTAGATGAAAAACGCGACAAGACCGACCGCCACGCTTGCCATTGCGCCAAGGCGAACCGTTCCGATGTTGCGCAAAATCTGAAGAAATGCATCCACGTTCGATCACCTTGCTTCGGCACGGAGTACCGCCAAATTCTCCACGGAACCGCGCATTTATAAGCCTGGCCAGTGGTCATTTATGAGGCCACACACTGCGTCCGGGCAAACGGATAACAAGGCACGATTCATTCCAAATAAATTACACGACATTTTAATAAAAGTGAAGTTAAAAGGCGGCAAAATTTGCCCAGTTGGAAAAAAGATAAGTTTACTCGGAAATAACTGTCGCCACTTGTCCGCAACGACAAGAAATACGCACGCAATTCATGTAAAAATAATTGAAAAGAATTGAATTTTATTTCATATTTACAGAAAAACGCTGGCAAATTAATAAAACTGGTGGCCTAACAGCCCGTTGAAAAAGGCGCTATTGACCGGGTTTCACTCGACGGCGAAACATAACGCGACGAAGGCGGTTTCGCCATCCTCCGAGACGATGAGGACCATCTGAGCGACCAGAACGGCTCCAGCTGGCGCAATAAGC
>JAKZTB010000281.1:0-3506 GCA_047517345.1 Alphaproteobacteria bacterium | reverse complement strand
CGGTTCTACCCGTTCAACGCCTTCCGCTCATTGCTCGGCATCGCGGGCGACACCTCTGCTCCAACCTATGCCGAGCTTTACTCGGGAGAGTGGCGGCACCCTACATGTAGCGGTCATGGGCGTTAACCGGATAGGCAAGGAACTATCGGGCGCATTCGGCGATATCGGCCCGCAGACAAAAGAAACAATGGCGGCGGTGAAAGAAGCGGCGATTGAACTCGGCAAATCGCAAGAACAGTTGACGGCACTACTGGCGGAGAATCGGGCGCCGATCAACAATTTCACCAGTTCAGGACTATACGAAATTACGCAACTGATAGCCGAAGCCCGAACCTTGATGACGGCATTATCGCGCATATCCGGCCAAATCGAACGAGATCCGGCGCGGTTCCTATTTGGCAATTCGCAACGGGGGGTCGGTGTACGATGATTTGGTTTTCTGTTCCGCGCACTTGGGAAACCGCAGCGAAATGGGGCGCGGTTGCCGCGGTTTTAGGGCTCGTATCCGCCTGTTCGTTTGAGTTGCCTGGTGGCGGTGAACCGCCGCGTATGTATGTATTGACCCCGAAGAGTACGTTTTCGGAGAAGCTTCCGACGGTTGACTGGCAACTTCTTGTCGAAGTGCCGCAATCTCCAGCCGGGATCAATACGGCACGGATCGCGTTGCGCGACAGCCCGATCGAAATGCGATATTTCGAACTCTCGAACTGGACGGATCTGGCGCCGCGAATGATCCAGACGCTGATCGTCGAGTCGTTCGAAAATTCCAACCGAATTATCGCCGTGGGCCGGGAAGCGATCGGGCTGCGGGCGGATTATGTCTTGAAGACCGAATTGCGTGAATTCCAGGCCGAGTTCGCACAGCGTCTGCCACAGAATACCGAAGGCGGTATCGGCAATGTTGCGCCGCCGACAATTCGCGTTCGGCTCAACGCCAAACTCATTAAGATGCCGCGCCGGTCGATCATCGCTTCGAAAAACTTCGAATTCCTGGTCGACGCCAACGCGAACACGATGGAATCGATTATCCGCGCCTTCGACGATTCACTCGGAAAGACGATGCGCCGGCTGGTTGAATGGACCTTGACGATCGGCGAAAAGAACGACAGTCCCAAGGACAAAGCCGCCCGGCGACGCTAATTCATCAGAGTAAAAGAGAAAGTCAATGAGCCACGTATTCCACCGCAACGCGCGGGTTGTGCCGCCGGTCGCGTCCCACGGCGATGGCCTCTATGTCGTCGATACCGATGGCAATCGCTATCTGGCTGCGTCTGGGGGGGCGGCGGTGTCCTGCCGCGGTCATAGCCATCCCAAGGTCACCCAGGCGATCAAGGATCAGGTCGACCGATTGGCCTTTACCCATACCGGGTTTTTCACCAGCAAGCCGATGGAGGATTTGGCCGATCGGATGATCGCCGCGGCCCCGGAAGGTTTCGAGGCCGTCTATTTCGTGTCCGGCGGATCGGAGGCCATGGAAGCGGCGATGAAGCTGGCTCGGCAATACGCCGTCGAGATCGGCGCGCCGCAGCGGCGGCATTACATCACGCGGCGGCAGAGCTATCACGGCAACACGCTGGGCGCCCTCGCCGCGGGCGGCAATATGTGGCGGCGCGAGATGTTCGAACCCATCCTGATCGACACGCACCACATCGCGCCCTGCTTCGCCTACCGCGAACAACGCGATGACGAAACCGAGGCGGATTACGGGCTGCGTGTGGCCAACGAGCTTGAGGACAAGATCCTCGAACTCGGCCCGGACACCGTTTTGGCGTTCCTTGCCGAACCGGTCGTCGGCGCGACCGCCGGCGCAGTAACGGCCGTGCCCGGTTATTTCAAGCGCATCCGGGATATTTGCGACAAGTACGGCGTGCTGCTGATCTTCGACGAGGTGATGTGCGTCATGGGCCGTACCGGGACTCTATACGCGTGTGAACAGGAGGGCGTTACGCCGGACATCCTGATCTGTGCCAAGGGGCTCGGCGCGGGCTATCAGCCGATTGGTGCGGCGTTGGCGACGGAGAAAGTTTATGGCGCGATCCGCGACGGTTCCGGCTTCTTCCAGCACGGTCATACCTATATGGGCCACCCCGTCGCCTGTGCCGCGGCGCTCGCCGTGCAGGAAGTCATCGAGGAAGAGGGATTGCTCGCAAACGTCCGTACGATGGGCGATCGTCTGAACGACGCGCTGCACGAACGCTTCGGTAACCACCATCATGTCGGCGATATCCGCGGTAGGGGCCTGTTCCGGGCCATCGAACTGGTCGCGGACCGTGCGAGCAAGGCGCCGTTCGACCCGGGACTAAAACTCCATGCGCGGATCAAGTCGGAGGCCATGGCGCGGGGCATGATGTGCTATCCGATGGGCGGGTCGATCGACGGCCGGCAAGGCGACCACGTCCTGTTGGCGCCGCCTTTTATCATTGACGCGTCGCATGTTGCCGATATCACCGATCGTCTCGGCGCCGCCGTGGACGCGGCGATCGCGAGCATACAACAGTAGTCGACTTGTTGATTGAATTGCGCCAGACTGGTCTCGCATTGGGACTTTTACGCGCGGCCGGCATGAAATCGCGCTTGCAAGTAGCAATGTAAACGATCGGGAACCGATGCGATTAGCTGAGGGAATTTCAGGAGATTAGAGATTCGAGTTCTCCTAAGAACACTATAATTTTCAATATGTTACGTAGTTTTCGAATTGGCGAAGAAGCGACTTGTTAGCACATGGTTAGCACGAGAGGGCTAATTCGCAGCGCTTTTCAATGCACCGCACCGCCCGGTTCCGTCTTCTCCAACCCCTCCACCGCGGCCACCTGCAGCCACACCAGCGCGCCGTCAGTGTTCGGTGCCCGGCTCCGTACTCTGAATTCCCCGTATCTTCGCGATGACGTGGTCCCACGTCGCGGCGCCGACGATATCTCGCTTGTCCCGTAATACCTGGTAGCGTTGCAAGACGCACCGCGCTTGCGGCAATCCCCGCCGCGGCGGCCGCAACCGCGTTACCCGCTATCGCCAGCGCATACGAGACCGACGCCGTAATTTTCGAACTGATTGCCGAACACGCCCGCCTCGAGGAGGAATGGTGCAGGGTATCGGACGCGGAGACAGTTGCCAGCTGGGCGGCTTATGCCCAGTGCCCGCCACCGCCAGAGTTAGTCTGTGGCACCACGCACAGCATCAACAAGCGAAGTCGGCGCTGTCATCCACGATGTCTGAAGCTGTGAAAAAGCGGAAGTAAATCAGCGGAAAGCAGACATTCCCGCGCGATTGTCGCTTGTTGGAGTGACGGCGGAAGTAACTCGGACATGATCAAACCGACGCGAATAGCCGATATGCGACGTCCGACGCCGGAGCCTGCCACCGCCTTATCGGGTGTGGGTCTGGTATGGAAAATATAAGTCATTGATTTAGTGCGTTTTTTGTGTCGAGACGAACGGCCGAAAACGGCTATTCGTGACAATGGGCCGCTCCAAGGCAGGATTTTGTCACGACGGCAGGGTCGAGCAGGA
>JAKZTB010000280.1:0-21670 GCA_047517345.1 Alphaproteobacteria bacterium | reverse complement strand
CCGTAAGGGTCCGCGCAATCGGCCGCCATAGCCGCGGCTGAGAAAATGAACGTCGTGGTCGTCATCGCGCAGCAAGACGCCGAGGGCCAGCGCGACTGGCGTTTTGCCGGCGCCGCCCGCCGTCAGATTGCCGATGCAGATTACCGGGACCGGCGCCTGCCATGGCCGGGTCCAGCGTTGGCGCAGCCGGGCTAGCGCAGAATAGACGCCCGAAAAGGGTGCGAGTAACTGTCCGGCGCCCTCGCGCCGGGCGAAATAGTCAGGGGGGCGCATCGGAATTTCCGGGCGGCAGCGCGTCGAGGAACGGCTTGAGTTCCTCGATCACCGAATCGACGACCGAGGCATTGGAGCGGGCGACATCGGCTGCCGCTGCGGCCGCCGATTGCCGGGCGTCCGGATCGTCGAGAAAAAGTGAGACAGCCGCGGCAAGCGTTTCCGCATCTCCAATTTCCGTCGTCGCACCTGCCGCCGCAAGTTGCCCCGCGACTGTAGAAAAATTAGCCATATCGGGGCCGTGCAGGATCGCGCAATCGAGCTGCGCAGGCTCGAGCGGATTGTGTCCGCCATGATGCGTCATCGTACCGCCGACGAACGCGATATCCGAGAGGCGGTAAAAAAGGCCCAATTCGCCTAAAGTGTCGGCGATGTGGATATCGAGAGTCCTATCAATCGCTTCGCCCGCGGCGCGGCGCGATACGCGGAGCCCTTTTATGCCGATCTCCTTGGCGATCTGGGCGCCCCGCGCCGGATGCCGTGGCACGATCAGGGTCAACAGGTCGGGATGGCGTTCGCGCAAGATGCCGTGCGTCTCCGCAACCAGCAATTCCTCGCCGGGATGGGTACTCGTGGCCAGCCAATGGGGCCGGTCCCCGACCTGTTCCGCGACCTTTGCGAGGGCGTTCTCTTCGACCGGCAGGGCGGCGGCGGAGAACTTCAGGTTGCCGACGCATTTGACCGGATCGGCACCGAGCGCACGAAACCGCTCGGCTTCTTCGTCGGTCTGGGTCAGACACAGGCGAAACCCGCCGACGATGTCGCCGATGAAACCCGGCAACATGCGCCAGTTGGCAGCCGATTTTCGGGAAATCCTTCCATTCGCCAGAACCGTGGGAATGTTGCGCTCGGCGGTTTGCGTCAGCAGGTTCGGCCAGAATTCGGATTCGATCCAGACCGCCATATTGGGCTCCCAGTGATCGAGGAAGCGCTGCACCCAGCGGTGCCGGTCGACCGGTACGAACTGATGGAAACTGCGCGGCGGCAGACGTTCCGCTAAGAGATTCGCGGACGTCACGGTACCCGTCGTAATCAGGATATGCAGGTCGATCCGTGCCCGGAGCATTTTGGTGATCAGTGAAAGTGCCGATTGCGCTTCGCCGACACTGGCGGCATGCACCCAGGCGAGCGGCCCTTCCGGACGGTCGCGCGAGGCGATACCGCGCCGCTCCGAAAAGCGCGCCGGGTCTTCCTTGCCGTTTTTCAAGCGGCGTTGCATGTAGAGATGGATGAGCGGTGCGCCGATCTCCGTCAGACCCCGGTATAGCATTTGCCCCGCCATTCCCTTAGCACTCCGCCGTCGCGGGCACCAGTTCGGCGGCCGGTGCGGGTTCGACGGCGGGGCGGCCCATCAGCTCGTCGCACTGGCGGGCTGTATCGTTCAGCGCGTTCTCCACTTCAAGTCGTTTGTTTTCCAGGGTTCCTTTGTCGGCGCTTTTTGGAATCTCGATCGGGTCGCTCCACACGAACACGCCCCGGGTGAAGGGGAAGGGCAGCAGGAAGCGATCCCAGCTTCCGAGAACCCTTCCCCGGCTTGCCGAATTTGAGACCGCGAAGACGGGGACGTCCGCGATCCGCGCCAGGGCAACGACGCCTTCGCTGGCGCGCATACGGGGACCGCGTGGGCCGTCCGGTGTAATGCCGACAATGCCGCCTTCGTGGAGCACACGGGCGAGGCGCCGTAGCGCGTTCGCGCCGCCTTTCGACGATGAGCCGACGATGGTCCCGACGTTAAAGAGCCGTATCGTCTTGGCGATCAACTGCCCATCAGGATGGTCGGAAATCAGTATGTCGACGTGCCAATTCACGGGGAGCGAGAAAGGCATCATCAGCAGGCGGCCGTGCCAGAAGGCCATGATGAACGGTTTTCCCGCAGCGGCGAGCGCAGACGGTTTTTCGTCGCCGATTAACGTCCAATCTCCCGTCCAGCGGACGAAACGGATATAGCGCCCGATAATCGAGCACAGGACGGTCTGCATGTTGGGATGGCGAATGATCGGCCGCAGCGCCCGCATCGGATTACATCCGCGCCTGAGCGGCAGGTGCCTCCGCCTCGTCAGGTGTCAACTGCATGCGGCTGAGCTCAGCATACAAGCCGTTGCGCGCCAGAAGCTCGTTGTGATTGCCCTGCTCGACGACCTGTCCGCCGTCCAGCACATAGATCGCGTCGGCGTCGATCACCGTGGAGAGGCGGTGTGCGATCACCAGGGTCGTGCGGCCGGTCATCAGGCGTTTCAGCGCGTCCTGCACCTGACGTTCCGACTGGGAGTCGAGAGACGAGGTGGCTTCGTCGAGCAGCAAGATCGGGGCGTCGCGCAGCATCGCACGGGCGATCGATAACCGTTGGCGTTGTCCCCCGGAGAGCCGCAGGCCCCCTTCGCCGACCATCGTATCGTAGCCTTCCGGCAACTTGGAAATGAAGTCGTGCGCGGCGGCGGCCTCGGCGGCGGCGGCGATGGCCGTCTCGTCCGCATCCGGGTCTCCATAGGCGATATTGTCCCGCACCGACGCGTTGAACAGGCCGGTTTCCTGGCTGACCAGGGCAATGGATTGCCGCAGGGAGTCGATCGTCACGTCGCGGACATTTTGCCCGTCGACCGAAACCGATCCGCCCGAAACGTCGTAAAATCGCGGCAACAGGTTCAGGACGGTCGATTTGCCGGCGCCGGAGGGGCCGACCAAGGCGACCTTCTGTCCCGGCTTCGCTTCGATCGTCACACCGCGAAGCGCTGCAATCCCGTCGCCGTAAGAGAAGGAAACGTCGTCGTACCGGACCGTCCCTTCGGTGATTTCAAGCGGTATCGCGTTCGGTCTGTCGACGATTTGCGGCCGGTAGTCGATCATCGTGAAGATGCGCTGCGCCGCGGCCAACCCTTCCTGCAGGCTGGCGTTCAAGCTGGCCAGGCTGCGGATCGGCTGGAACGCCATCACCAGCGCGGTCAGGAAGGCGATCAGCTTGCCGACCGTCGTTTCGCCGTGCAGGACCTGGTAGCCGCCGTAGAACAGGACCGCCGCGATCGCCAGCCCGCCCAATGATTCCATGATGGGATAGGAGCGGGCCCGCACGCTGGCGGCTTTCAGGATGAAACGGAAAATCGATTCGAACATGCCGTCGGCGCGGTGCTGCTCGTGATCCTCCATTCCGTAGGCCTTGACCTGGCGGACGCCTTTGAACACATCGTCGAGCAGCGCCGTGAGCACGCCCAGCTCTGCCTGGGTCTCCGCCGAGACGCGGCGCAGGCGCCGGCCGAGATAAATAATCGGGAACAGACTGACCGGGAAGACGACGAAG
This sequence comes from Alphaproteobacteria bacterium, assembly GCA_047517345.1. Taxonomy (GTDB): domain Bacteria; phylum Pseudomonadota; class Alphaproteobacteria; order UBA8366. The sequence goes on along the minus strand of JAKZTB010000280.1, from coordinate 18,105 downwards.
GCCATCGTTGCCAGGACCCAGTGGGTGTAGAACATGACGCCGACCAGGACGACGACGGTCAGCAGGTCGCGGACCGAGCCGGTGACCGTCTTGATTACCGCTTCGCGCAGGAAATTGACGTCGTTGGTGAAACGGGAAATCAGCTTGCCGGTCGGGTCGCCGTGCAGGAAAGCCAGATCGGCGCGGACGATGCGGTCGAACATCTGGCTTTGCAATGTCGTGACGACGCGCAATCCGACCCGGTTCATCAGCACGGTTTGTCCGTAACTGCCGAAGCCCTTGATGATCGAGATGGCCAGGAAGGCGAGCGGGATCAACCAGACCAGATTTTCGTCGCCCGTGACCAGAACCCGGTCGAGCGCCGGCTCGATCAGCCGCGCCTGTCCGCCGGCGGCGGCGGCAACGATGACCATGCAGACGACCGCTAGCAGGATCGTGCGGGTATGATGGCGCACATAGTCGCGCCAGATGCGACCCGCCAATTTCCGCGTCGGTTCGTCCAGGCGCAATTTTCGCCGCGTGCTCTTTTGTTCTGCCAAATCAGGCCGTCCCGCAGGAATTCGCGGACATATACCACGCCCCGAGAAGGGCGGCCATTGCCTGTTACCTTCTTGTTATGCCGCCCACAGGTGCCATACTAAAAAAAGGGTCAGAGCTCTTTTTGCCTACCGGGTCCTTTCGTAGCCCTTGCTGCGCAGGCAATCCTCGTAGAGGCGTTGGCGGTAGCGTTTGGCGTCGCGCCGCGCCATCTCGTCCCGCAGCGTTCCCGTGGAACCGAAGTCGCTGTCGCTGCGGAACTGCGTGTCGAGAAGAAGCTCGCGCTCCGCCCTCCGGTTGGCGTCGGCGCGGCAGTTCGCGGCGTCGTTCGGTTTCGGTGCGGCACCGCTGCCGGGCTGTGTCCAGCGGGGTTTCTCCGGCGCCGTACAGGCCACGGCGAGGACCGAAATCGTTGTGAGTAGCCATCTCGAAGTGACGATTTTCACCGCAACGTCTCCCATACGGCCAAAATTCAAACTGTAAATTGACGATTAGACTTGATATAAGCATTGCCATGGACGCGCAAAACCTAATCGGCAAACGAATTACCACCCCGGTCCCCGCCCAGGACCGGCTGGTCGTATTTCCTATTGCCGAAACGAATATCGAGGTTGCGCGTCATGTCTGCACAAGAATCTGAACCGTCCACGGCCTGCTTTACCATAACGGCGCACGCCGGGCCGGGCGTTTTACCGCGGGTGCTGGAGTACTTCGCGAAACGGGGCTTGGTCCCGGACCGTTTCGACACGCGCCGTAGCGGCGAAACGCTTACGGTCGTTATCCAGATGCGCGATATGGATCTGGAACTCGCGGGCTATATCGGCCGTTGTCTCGACCGCATTTTCGAAGTCGACCGGGTTCTGGTTTCCGAGAAACGCTACGCCGATGTCGCGTGAGCAGTTAAAAGGCGGCGATGAGCTACCTCGACCATATCCATGCTTGTAACAACGCCGATCTAAACCGCTTCGTGCCGTTTCATGTCGCGGGAAACCGGCTTGGCTGGTTGCGGCCCGAATTCGCGGCGAAACTTGCCGCATGGCCGGATGTCTTCGATGTCGGTGCCGATACTGTGGCTTTGATCCCGGCGCATGTCGGTTTCACGGCCCGCAGCGCGGCGGTCGAAGGTCCGTTGCGCGCGTTGGCGGATGCCGGCGAAATCACCGGTTGGCGCGAGGAGCCCTATCCCGTCATGGCGGTGTGGGGCGATCCGCCGCTGCTGCAGATGGAGCGTGCCGCCAGCCCCCATTTCGGCATCCGCGCCTGGGGCGTGCATATGAACGGATTCGTGCGCCGCGACGAGAGAATGCATATGTGGGTCGCCATCCGCGCCAAGGACAAGCCGACCTATCCGGGCATGCTCGACAACATGGTCGCCGGCGGCCAGCCGGTCGGCATTACGCCGCGCGACAATCTGATCAAGGAGTGCGCCGAAGAGGCGGGTATTCCGGAAGACCTGTCATCCCGCGCCTGGCCGGTCGGCGTGATCAGCTATTGTCATGAGAGTTCGGAGGGCGCGAAACCGGACCAGATGTTCTGTTACGATTTGGAATTGCCGGCGGACTTCACGCCGGTCAACACGGATGGCGAGATCGACAGTTTCGAACTCTGGCCCGTCGAAGAGGTGGCCGCGCGGGTGCGCGATAGCTTCGACTTCAAATACAACTGCAATATGGCGATTATCGATTTCCTGGTCCGCTACGGCTACCTGACGCCGGAGACCGAGCCGGACTACATGGCCATCGTCCTCGGCCTGCGCCGCGCCGATTGAATCGCCTCAGAAAAATCGCGAGAGCCGCACGTTCAGAAAACTGTCGCGTTTGAAAGGCGCCAGGACATTCTTGTCGTCGACATTGCCGAGAATTCGGGCCTCGGCTTCGATTTTCCAGGAATCGCCGAGGCGGCGCTCCGCTTCCAGAAAGAAGGACAGAGTGCCGTCTTCCGCGTCGATCACCGCACCGGCAAGCATCTGGGTGTCGTCGACATCGTTCAGCGCCAGACGGGTGCCGAGGAACAAATCGCGGTCGAACGGCGTCGGCGGCGCGCGATTTTCGTCGCGACCGTCGAGATGGACTTCCGCGAGGACCCCGAGATCGGCGTCGCTTTCCGCCACCTGGAAGAAAGTGTATTCGAAGCCGCCGACCATCGCGGCGAATGTATCGCCGTGGCCTTCGCGCGCGATGCCTTCGAATTTCCACAGCCAGGCGTCCATCGTGTACTGCACGTCGAGGCCGAGCTGCGTGATCTTGTCGTAGCGCGGGGCGAGGGCCGTGCCGCTCGTGTTGGGCAGGAGCCGCGGTGCGCGGCTGAGGCCGTGGAACAGGGACAGGCCGATTTCCCAGTCGCCGATGAAGTGGGAATAGCGCGCCGCATAATCCACATGTGCGTTTCCGGCGCCGCTTTCGAAGCTCGCTAAATCTTCGTCGACGATCAGCCCGCCGCGCAGACGCCCCTCGGTAAGTGGGAAGGGGCGTTCCCTGAAGCCCGGCAGGACGAACAGATCGAGGCGTCCCCAATCTTTCTGAACGCCGACATTGACCATCGGTTGGCCGAGTTTGTCTTCGTCGTCGGTATCCTCGATCGCGTCTGTTTGGTTGACAATGTTGACCAGGTGGCGCGACTCCGCAACACCCCAGAACACCTTGTTGACGCCGACCAGCAGATCCCAATCGCCCGAACGGGTCGCCACGTAGGCTTCGCGAATGTCGTAGTGGGTGCGCTCGTTGTCGCGTCCGGAGAGACGAAGAAACGGAATGAAGACCGCTTGTGTATCGCGGTCCTTGCTGCGGTAGCGGAATTCCGGATTGGCCAGCAGCGAGGGTTCAACACCGGAAAATTGACCCGGGAACTGCGGCGATTGGGGGAACCAGCGAAGCTCTGACGCCACGAAACCGGACATCCTTACCTCGCCGGCGGCCACCGGGACGGCGTAAACGGCGGGGAACGCCGTGAGGAGGAGCGCCATCCACGGAGGGGGCCGGAACGGTCGGATCATCTGATCCGCTTCAGCGAGTTCTTGACGAAATCCCGCTCGCCCAGGCCGGTCTTGAACGCGAAATCTCTGAACACCAGATCCGTGCTTTTCTTGGTCTTGTGATTGGTCATCGCCAACACATGCGCGCGCCAGTACGTGTCGTCGTATTTCCTATATTCCTTTTGTTCCAAGGTCTTCAGGAGATCGCCGCGGCGGTCGTAGAAATCGACCTTGCGGACCTTGAAGTCGCGCTGGTCGGTCCAGGAAACCTGGCGCGTATAACCGGAATGCTCGTAGCGCGGCTTGCGTTCGACCACGTCGCAGGTCAATTCGCCGCAGGCTTCCTCGCGCAGATAGCGGTAGGTGTATTTGTTAAGTTCCAGCGCGGTGAAATCCTCAAAGGCGAACTCGCTGCCGACGAAGGGGCCGGATTTGTTGACCGAGGATATGCGCTTGATCCGTTTCAGGGCCGGCAGATAGAGCCATTGGTCGTCTGCCTTCAGGATCTTGGCATGCGACAGCAAGGCGGTACCGTCGATATCGGCCGGGCTCTCGAAGACGATCAGGGTCTTGTCGCCGACCTGCTCGTCGGGGATTTCCAGTGTGCTCAGAATCAATGTGCGTGTCGCTTCCTGGCCGGCGGCGTTGCGCAGGATCATCTTCATCTCGACCCGGCTATCGGTGAAACCCCGGTCCGACCAGTCGGCGCGGGCCGCTATCGCGAAACCCTTTTCTTCAGGCGTTTCGGCAATCGCCGGGGCGACTGCCGCGGCAAGCAAGAGGGCGGCGGCGCTATTCCGCAGCAGCGAGTTGCGCATTTGTCGTCTCCGTTTTCTTTTTGCCAAGCAACAGCAAGGCGGGGAGGAAGAGGAAATCGAATAAAAGGGCGAGCGCGATGGCCATCGCCGTCAGCAGCCCCATTTCGGCGTTGATCTTGAAGGTCGACAGGGCCAGTACCGCGAAGCCCGCGGTCAGGATCAAGGTGGTCGTCATGATCGCCGGCCCGACCATGCGGAAGGCGTAGCGGATGGCCTCTTCGATCGTGAGGCCCTTTTCCCGGCGACCGCGTAGAAACTTGGTCAGTAGATGGACCGAGTCATCGACGACGATGCCGAGCGCCGTCGCGGTCACTGTGGCCGACGCCATGCCGACTTGGCCGACCAGCAAAGCCCACAGGCCGAAGGTCATCATGATCGGCACCGCGTTCGGCAGCAGGCTGAGCAAGCCCATGCCGACGCTGCGCAGCGCCAGCGCCATGATCGCGGCGATCAACACAATCGCTACGGCATTGCCGCGCAGCATACTTTCGATATTACGTTGCGAGATATAGGCGAACATCACCGAAGCGCTGGTCGGGTTGGTATGCATTGCCTTCGGCGTGTTCTGTTCGAGCCAGGTCTTCGCCTCGGTTAGAAAGCGGCGCAGTTGCGTGGTCGTTATCTCGTCCAAGGTCGCGGTGACCCGGGTGGCCGATTTGTCGATATTGATCCGATCGTTGACGTCGAGGCCGAAGGGCAGGGACAGCTCGTAGAGCAACAAATATTGCGCTGCCAGATCCCGCGCCTCCGGGATCTTGTATCGGTCGGCATCGTCGCCATGCATGTTCTTGTTCAAGCGCTTGATGATGTCGGTATAGCTGTATACATGGCGCACTTCGGGCTTCGTGCGCAGCCAGCCGGCGAATTCGTCCAATTTCTTAAGATATTCCGGGTCGCTGATGCCGCCGGGACGGCCCGACTCGACCGAGAATTCGATCGGGTAGAGACCGGACAAATGCTCGATCGCGAACTCGGCGTCGCCGCGGAACGGCACCCGGTGGTCGAAATATTTTACCCATTGGTCGTCGAGAGCGATCGTCGGGATCATCGCGGCCAGCGCCACCGCGACCGTACCGAAGACCACGAGGACGACGCGGTGGCGGCCGATGACGAAATTCGCCAGGCGCCCCATGACGCGCTCCATCCAGGCGCTTTTGCCATGGGTCTCGCGCACCCGCAACGGTAGCAGGCTGATAACGGCGGGCAGGAAGATGAGGGACAGGGCCCAGGCGGCGGCGATACCGGCGGCGGTGATGTTGCCGAGGTCGTGGAACGGCGGCGCGTCGGAGAAGTTCATGCTGAGGAAACCGACGATGGTCGTGATGCTGGTGATTGTTACCGCCAGCGCGTTCATACGGATGCTTTCCTTGAGCGCCGAAATCTTGTCCATCCCGTCACGCATCAAACCCAGCTGGGTCACCAGAATATGAACACTGTCCGCGATTGCGAGCGTCAGAACGATGGTCGGTGCGGTGATCGAAACCGGCGTCAGCTTGATGCCGATATAACCGGCGAAGCCCATCGCCGCGACGGTGGAGAAGCCGATCACCAGCAAGGTCGAGAAGGTGCCGGTGACGCTGCGCAAAATCACAATCATGAAGACCAGCAGCACGCCGTACATGATCGGGATCAGGGTCGCGGCGTCGGTCTGGCCGCTTTCCGCAAAGGCGTTGTTCAGCATCGAGACGCCGGTCAGCGCGATGGTGAGATCGGGATAGTCTTTCAGAATTGCGTCGCGCACGGCGCGGACATGGGCGACCGCGGCGGGCACTTCGGTCAGGCTCTTCTCGGGATACTGCAGGACGACGTTGATCCCAGTCGTTTCGGCGCTGCGCGAGATCAGGTTGCCGCGCAGCAGCGGCTCGGCAAGCGCGATCGCGGTGCGCCGGGACAGCTCTTCCGGCGCCATCTTGTCGCCGTTGCGCACCAGATCCTCAACCGTCAAATCGTCGCCGTCGGCCCAACTGTGCTGGAAGTTGGTCACGGAGTCGACGCGGATGGAAAAGGGCGTCTTCCAAGCCTCGGCGGTGATGCGCTCGACGGCGGCGGCATGATCGGCGGTGAACAGTTTGCCGTCCTTCGGCTGTACGACGAACAGGATGTTGGCGTTCTTGGTATAGGTCGCCTGGAATTTCTCGAAGGCGATCAGTTCCGGATTGTCGGCGCCGAAGAAAACACGGTAGTTGTTCGAGAATTCAAGGTGCCGGACGCCGGCGCCGATGGCGAAGACCGCGATGAGGGTCGCGGCGATCACGAGCCAACGACGGCGGATGATAAAATCGGCCAGCGCAATCGCCCAACGGTCTGAAATGCTCGTGCCCATTTTCTGATCTCAAAATCCGGACTATACAGAACTATCATTCTGTTTAAGTGCAAAAAATCGCCCAAAGGCCAAAAATTTATGCACGCATCAATTTCAGAATAAGTATTCTGGTATCAATGTCAACCGGATTATTGCGGTTGGTGTAGAAAGTAGAGTGCCGCTTCGATCGCGCCCGCCAACTCGGCTGGCTGCGTGCCGGCGCGAATCATCAGCGCCCCGCCGCGAGACAGGGCGACCAGCATCTTGCCAACGCCCTCCGGATCGACCGCAGCGGCGATTTCGCCCGCATCCTGGCCGTTGCGGATCGCGCGCGCGAACAGCGCGGCATGCTCTTGATCGATACGCTGGACTTCGGCAGCGAAGTCCGGATCGTGCGGTGCGACTTCGGCGGCGACGTTCACGATCAAGCAGCCGTTGCAGAAGCATTCATCTTCGGCATGGGCGCGAAGCATCTGCCAATGTTCGATAATCTCCGCACGACCGGAATCCGGTCGGCGCAATCCGGCCCAAACTGTTTCCCCCATGGTCTGCTCGTAATGCCGCATCGCAGCGAGCAAGAGGTCTTTCTTGTTGCCGAAAGTGCCATACAGACCGTACCGGCTGACGCCGGTTTCGGAGACGATGTCCTCCATCGTCGTATCGCCGTAGCCGCTGCGCCAGAACACGTTCATGGCGCCTTTGATGGCGTCTTCGGGATCGAATTCTCTAATGCGTGCCATATTTCAGAATAACAATTCTATTTTATCTCGTCAAACGAAGGTCGACAGCTACTGCCGCAGGATGAGTGTACCGTTCTCGACGCGGTAGCCGCTCAGCCGCTCCAGGAACGACATGCCGAGCAGCGATGCGCCCAGCGGCGCGCCGTTGACCGACCCTGGCACGTTGCGCACTTCGATAGGACCGATCCGAATGCTCGGCAGGTTCACCGGCGCGCCCATGACGACACCGTTCGCGGTCCGGTAGGGCCGGTTGAAGTTCAGCCGGTCCAGGTCGAGACCGATCCGCGCGGCGTCTTTTGGCGACAGGGTCACGTCGCTCGCCCCGGTGTCGACAAGGAAACGAACGGGAACGCCGTCGACCAGCGCTTCGACGATGTAATGGCCGCTGCTGTCGGCACGGAACAGGATTTCGCCGCCGGACGCCTGGATGCCGGCGTCGGGTATCAATTCGCCGAGAAAACGGTCTTTGATGCCGCCCAGCTCGAACCGATAGGCGTAGCCGAGCCCGGCAAGTCCCGCGATGCCGATCCAGATGCAGGCGTATTTTAGGACCTGACGCAACTGGAGTCCTTTATGGAACACGCCGCCCGCGACGAGCGCCAGAAAACACAACAGATAGACGAGGTGCGCCCACGCGCCCTGTTCTTCCATCGCGAAGGGAAAACGCCAAATCAGCAGTGCGATCAGGATGGCCACCGCGCCGGCGAACAGCCAGAAGACCGGCAGCCGCCGGTGCGGTTTTGGTGATTTGGGCCAGGGGTCTTGCGGGTCGGTCATGGCCCTTTATACGGGGATCATGCTCTACATTGCTATCGGTCGTGTAAGTTCAACCTTCGCCACTATTCGACGATGCGGTAGCGGACGATCCGGTCGTTGTAGGTGTCGGAAAACCAGATATCGGCGCCGTCGATAGCGATACCCTCGGGCCGGTCGAATTTGCCCGGTCCCTTGCCGCTGCCGCCGATCACCAGCACGACATCCAGGTTCGGGCCGAGTACCTTGATCCTGTGCGTGTATTTGTCGGCAACGTAGAGCCTGCCTTTGGCGTCGAAACCGAGATAGCGCGGGCCGCTGAACGCGTAGTCGCCGCCCTCGACGGTGCGCAGGGTCTTCAAATCTTCTGTCATCTGCACCAGCCGGTCGTTGGCCGCGTCGGCGATCCAGACGGTGCCATCCGCCGCGATCGCCACATCGTGCGGCGAGGACAGCCCGCCCGCCTCGGCGACGGGCCGGCCATTCTCGAAGGCGACGATATTGCCCGAACCGGCGCCCGTCGCGTAGACCCTGCCGTTCGGATGCACCGTGACGCCTTCCGGCCGGCTGATGCCGCCGCGAATTTCGCCGACCAGCTTGGCCCTCGGGCCCTCGACCGCGTAGATCGCGATGCGGCTGTTGTCGGTGTCCGCGACCAGCAGCCGGCCCGCGGCGTCGAACGCGGCATCGTGCGGCGCGCCGACCTCATCCTCGCCGAAGGTGCCGAGCAGCGCCAACGTCTTCGGGTCGAGGACCGCGATGCGGTCGTTGCCGTTGTCGGAGACGTAGAGATGGAGGCGGTCCGGCGACAGCACCAGATCGTGCGGTTCGGCAAATATCTCGGCGGACGCGGCGACGTATTCGAGATCGAAGGCGCCCGCCCCATTGGCGGAGAGCAGCAGGAAAGCGAGACTGGCGAAAAGCTTCCGGCCCATGGTTCAGATCGGAACCGTGCCTTCTATGGTGCAGCGTTGCATCAAGCGCCGCAGCGGCAGTTCGAAATCGTTGGTCGCCTTGTGCTGCACCGCGCAATTGTCCCACATCAGCACGTCGCCGATGCGCCATTTATGCCGGTAGTGGAAACTTGGATCGGCGAGATGGTCGAAAAGGTCCCGCAACAGCGCGTCGCTTTCATTTTGCGGCAGCCCGACGACCGAATGCGTGTAGCCTTCGCAGACGAACAGGCACTTTCGACCGTTCGCCGGGTGTATACGGACGATGGGATGAACCGCGTCGGGCGGGAATCGTTCTTCCAGTTCCGTTTGGCTCAGAACCGGACGCAACCCGAACTCGTGTGCCTTCTTGTTCCACATAAAACGGTATCCGTTCGCCGCCTTGAGGTCCGCCAACCGCACTTTCATCGCATCGGACAGCGCGTCGTAAGCGGCGGCGGCGGAAGCGAACTGCGTGGCGCCGAACACCTCGCCACCGCGCGCCGGAACCTCGATCGCGTTCAGCAGGGTCACCTTGCTCGGCGCTTTCAGGTAACACAGGTCGGAATGCCAATAGCGCCCGGCATCGTGCGAGCCGACCGGCTTGCCGTCCTCGGTGATGTTGGAAATCCAAAACACCTCCGGCGTGTCCGCGTTGCGCGCTTCGGCCCGGACGTTGATCTGCGGCGGTCCGAAACGGCGCGAGAAGGCGGCGAGTTGCGCGGGCGACAGCAGATTGTCGCGGATGACGACGACGGCATGCCGGTTCAGCGCTGCTTCGATCTCCGCGAAGGTCCCGTCATCGAGCGTCTCGGCGAGGTCGAGCCCCATAATTTCGGCCCCGATCGGGCCATCTTCAAGACGCATAGCGAGCTTGGATAGCGTCGTTTCCACGATCGTCTCCACAGCTTTAAAGGGTCATTCTGCGCAGTGGCCTGCGCCGCCTGTCAAGGGCGTGGGCTGATACAATTGAAACATTAAACGCAATTGTAGAAATCCGACGGAAACAAGGACCGCATAGGCTGCCACCATCGAGATGAGGAGATCGACGATGTTGACCGCCGCCGTAAGCCCCGCCGGACACGTCCAGCCCATCGCGGTATCGCGCCGCCCGTCGGCGGCCGATACGATGCAACTCGTGCAGCGCAGCGTTTTCGACCTGCGCGATAAACTGCTGCCGGATGCCGTATCGCGGATCGACGAATTCGACTTCCTGACGGATATGGAACGGCGTCTCGTCGGCCACATTCAGGCGCGGACCTACGTGAATCTGTTCGCGGCTTTGGCGCGGCTCGTCGACGAAACGTTGGACGAAAACCTCGGCGACTACTGCCCGGTCGACCAGATCGACGCGAAGTCGGATGCGGACGATGCGGCCCTCGCGCGGCAAATGTTGTTCCGGCGCATGGACCAGGCGCTTGTCAGAAGCATGCCTGCCGGCTATCGCGCCATGTCGGACCTCGATGAGTTGGCGGGAGAAAAGTCCAGTTGGGGCGTTCGCGCACTGTCTTTGGCCGTCGAGTTGTTCAAGCAGATACATCATGACGCCGCTGCGGCGTCGGGCAAAACCGTATCGCCGATTTTCCGCAATGCCTTCCTGCGGGAGCAATCCGGCGTGAGCCTGCGCGCGATGATCGCCGAAATCAATATTATCCAGCACAACGCCGACCTGTCGCTCGATGCCCGGGACGCGGCCGTCGACGGTTTCATCGAGCTCATCGAAAAATTCGACCGGACCTTGCAAGCGCAAGCCGCCCTGGATACGCGCTATTTTGCGATGTATTGCGCGCGGCCGCTCGACAAGGTGACGCTTAACGCGATCGAAACGAATTCCTGAACGCCTATCGCGGACAGTACCTGTTTGCCGGGATACGGCATCCGCGATTTACCGAAGTGCTGGCAAGTCTGGTGACGGAAGGCCAGGCAGCGCGCATCAAGCGCGCGTTGGACAGCCTCGCATAATAGATCGGCCCGAAACCAAGCTCGCGCGCACCGTCGGCAAACCCGCGTAAACGTATTTCATTCCGCCGTCTTGGGCTGCATTTCGCGCGCCTTCGCCTCGATCGCGGGGATCAGCGAGGCGATCAGCTCCTCGTCGACATCCGCGGCGACGCCGGGATAGCCGGCGGCGGCGATCATCTGCGACAGCTTGCGCGTCTTGAACACGTCCAAGGTCCATTCGAGCGGGTCCTTGATCAGCGTTTTGTCGAAATAGATCCGATGGTTCTTGTTGCGCGGGCCGTAGTGGTAATGCGGCGCCTCGCGGAAACAGTCGAAGGCAAGCAGCTCGGTTTCCTCGGCATAGGACGCGGTCGGCGTGCCGGCCAGGTCGGTCAGCACGTGAATCGCCAGGCCGCCATCGGCGCCCAGGTCCCGCATCTCGAGCCCGAAGCGGATGATGCCGGCTTCGAACATGTCGGTGCCGCGGTTGTGTTTGACGAGCCGCCGGCCGTTGATGAACTTCTCGCGCGCGACCGTGTCGACCTCTTCGAGTTGCTTTGACACCAGCTGCGTGTCGATTCCTGCGGTGATTTCCCCGTAACCCGCGGCGTTCAGCATCTCCGGCAGGTGATTGCGGATTTGCTTCACGCTCCAGCCGATCGGGTTGCCGTCGACGATCGGGTCCATTCGGCAGATTTTGCTCTTGCCTTCGGGGGCATAGGTGTAGCTGCGCTCGATATCGAAACAGGTGAAACGCAGCAACGCGGTGTCCGCGCCGTCGACCTGTCCCTCGACATCGATGATCACGCCTTGGTCGGCGTGGTCGTGAATGTTGGCATCCCATTGTTCCTGACGAACCGTAAACGCGACGTTTCCGGCGTCGATCTTCGTCGTACCCTTTGGCATGGAACCTCCCGAAATTTGAACAGCGGCTGATGGCCTCATCTGACCGCTAGATTAACAATCGTTCCGTGCGGCGATCAACCGCGCCGCTTGGCGATCAGGTCTATTTCCACGCGACAGCCGCGCGCCAGGGCCGTGACCCCGACCGTGGTGCGGGCGGGCCGGCGGTCGGCGGGGAAATTGGTCTCGTAGACCGCGTTCATTCGATCGTACTCGTCCTCGAACCGGGTCAGGAAGATGCGCACGCTGACAGCCTCCTCCAACCCCGACCCGCAGCCGGCCAGCACGGTCTTCAGATTCGCCATTACCTTGCGCGTCTGGTCCTCGATCGATTCCGGGATCGGATCGCTTTCACCGCCGGTCGGCAACTGTCCTGTCACGAATATCCAGTCGCCGGTCGATACGGCGTGACTGTAGGGCGCCACCGGTGCGGGTCCGTCGGCAAAAAGGTGGAAGGTGCGGTCGGTCATGGCGAGTCTTTCAAACATGAGGGTACTAAATGTTCTGCGGTCTTTGGCTCACAAATCTTCGATTTCCTCGTAGAACGCCAACGGCGGCAGGCCCGCCTTCTTGCGCCGCGCCTTGAGCTTTTTCAACGTCGCGCGCCGCTCGTCTTCGCCCCAACGGGGCCAGCGGGCGATTTCCCTGGGTGTGCGGAAGCAGCCGTAGCAGGTGTCGCTGCGGGCGTCGATCACGCAGACGCCGAGGCAGGGGGAATCGACCGCGGTCGTCATTAAACGAGCGCAACGGCTTCGAGCGGCGGCTTACGCGGCGTCGGCAGGCTGTCGCGCAGGTCGGCCAGCAGGTCGCTGCGCAAACCGGCGCGGGCCGGGTCGTTCCAAAGATTGCGCCATTGCAGCGGGTCTTCGCCCAGATCGTAGAGCTCGCCTTCCTCGCCGCTGTAATAGTTCGTCTTCTCGTACGCGGTGCAGACATAGCCGTCGCGGGTGATCGAGCGCAGGCGGATCTCATTGCCCAGATAATTGCTGTCCCATTCGGTCAGGACGCGTTCGCGCCCGGATTTCGGGTCGTGCGGCAACGGGACGCCTTCCATGCGGGAGTCCGGCTCGACGCCGGCGACCTGACAGAAGGTCGGCGCCAGGTCGAGATGGCCGACCGGCGCTTCGATCGCATGCGGGGTCACGCCGGCCGACGGGGCCGGGCGCCAGATCAGCGGCACGCGCATCAGCGCATCGACGTGATAGGGCCCCTTGAACAGGAGCCCGAACTCGCCCTGCATTTCGCCATGATCGGTCGTGTAGAACACGTCCGTATCCAGTCCCCAGCCGCGCGCGTCGATGCGGTCGAGGACCTTGCCGCAGGCCTCGTCGATCAGCTCGTTCGAGATATGGACCATCGCGTTGACCTCGCAAACCTGGTCCGGCGTCAGTTCGTTGGGGCGGAACAGGGGCGGGACCTCGTAGTTGAACTGGCCCTTGCCCTCGTACCATTCGAGCCAGTGGCGCGGCTTTTCCGCCAGCAGCTCGACGATCTTCTCGGGACTGCCGGGATAGAAGTCGGGCAGGTCGAGGTCGCGCCAGGGGCAACGGTGCAGTTCCGAGGCCGGCGGATCCCAGGGGTGATGCGGGTCGGGGAAAGACATCCACAGGAACCAGTCGTCCTCGTCCGGCAGGGAGTCGAGCCAGGCGATGGCGCGGTCGGCGACCCAGTCCGTGTGATACAGGTCGCGCGGAATATCGTTGTGCCACAGCTGCGACAATCCGGTATCGCCGCCGCCGCGCGAGCTGATCTCCTTCTTCGCGGTGACGTATTCGAAATAGCCGTCGACCGCGTCCGGATGTTTCTCGGCGAGCCATTTAGGATAGTGGAACAGGCTGCGGCCGGCGCGCCCGGTGTGGCCCGCCAGTTCCATGCATTCGAAGCCGCGGTGCGGGCCGGTGTTGTCGTTGCGCGCCGCGAAGTTCTCGAAATAGCTTTGGTCGGGGGCCGAGGCGGGCTCGAAATGCGCCTTGCCGATCAGCGCGGTGCGGTAGCCGGCCTTGTCGCGCAGTTGCGCGGCGGCGTCCGGCCCGTCGGTCGGCAACGGGATGCCGTTCATCACCACGCCGTGGCTGCGCACGTATTGGCCGGTGATCATGGTCGAGCGCGCCGGCATACAGACCGTGTTCTGGTTGTAGGCGCGGCTGTAATTGAGACCGACCGCCGCCAGCCCGTCGATCACCGGCGTGCGCGCGATGGTACCGCCATTGCAGCCGAGCGCGTCGTAGCGCTGCTGGTCGGTCGTGATGAACAGGATCTTGCGGCCCATGCGTCATGCTCCCTCGAATGGTTTTGCGATCGATAGCATTTCCGCGCCGGCAACGCACGGCTCGGCGATTGGGTGCTAATCTTTAGGGGCGGACAGACGGTCGAGCCGCAGGCGGTGCCGGTTGTCGCAGAGCCGCCGCGCGCCGGCCTGCACGGCGGCGAGCGCGCCCATGGCGGTGCCGCCGGCGATCAAAAAGCTGATCAGCAACTGGTATTTGACCGCCTCGATGGGATCGACGCCGGACAGTATCTGGCCGGTCATCATGCCGGGCAGCGCGACGAGGCCGGTCGCCGACATCGAGTTGATGATCGGGATCATCGCCGTGCGCAGCGTGTCGCGCGCGGTGTTGTGCAGCGCTTCGCGCCGGGTGGCGCCGAGGGCGAGCTGCGCCTCGATCGCCGCCCGGTCGCGCACCGCGCCGTTGGTCAACGTGTGGAGGCCGAGCGCCACACCGGTCATCGTGTTGCCGAGGATCATGCCGAGTATGGGAATGGCGTAACGCGGGTCGTACCACGGGTCCGGCCGGACCTGCGTCGCCAACCCGAAGACGGTAACCAGCAGCGCCGCGGTCATCATTGCCGACGTGCCGAGCCCGTATCCCCACCAGCCGAGGAAACGCCGTTCCTGCCGCGCCATGACCTCACGCCCGGCGAACAGGATCATGAACAATGCCGCCAAACCGGTCCAAACCGGCGAGGCGACGGCGAACAGCACCTTCAGCACCAGGCCGACCAGTGTCAATTGGACCGCCATCCGAACCGCGGCGATCAGAAATCGGCGCTCGAGGCCGAGTTCCAGGCGGAGCGACAGCGCTGCGTTGATCAAAACCAGGGCCGCCGCGAGCGCGATATCGAAATAGTCGAGGGCGATGAACGTCATGCCGCGAGAACCTCGGCATGGCCATTTTCAAACCGAAGTACGCTATCGGCCAGACGGGCGGCCTGCCCGGAATCGTGTGAAACCAGAACGATACCGATGCCGTCCGCCATGCGCTGCCGGAGGATGCGCTCGACGACCTCCGTCGCGGCCGCGTCGAGGGCGCCGGTCGGTTCGTCGAGCAGGAGAAAACGCGGCGCTCCTACAAGGGCGCGCATCAGCGCAAGTCGGAGTCTTTCCCCGGTTGAGAGTTGCGCGACGGGGGCGGCGCCGATGTCGGGCGACAGCAGGAGCGCCTCCGCAAGCGCATGCGCAGCGGACCAATCGCCGAAGTGATCGGCGGGCGTTGCCGCCCACCAACCAGGCTCTGCCGCGACGTAGGATATACGCCGCCGCCATTCGGGCGCTGCCACCGACTCCTTGTTCTCATCGCCGAGCGAAACATTGCCCTCGCTCGGGTCCAGGTCGGCGATGGCGCGCAGCAGCAATGTCTTGCCACTGCCGGACGGCCCCATGACGGCGAGGCAGGCGCCATCGGCGACGGCGAATGAAACAGATGGCATCCCAGGTCGAGAAAGCTTGTCGACGGTGAGCAAAGTGTTGGCTCCGGCGGTACGAAACGAGCGTTAATCTACAGTCTTTTGATTGGTTAAGCGTCACACAAACTGGGGTTGATGCGGCGTCAATTTACATTCGCCGAAGAGGCTGTTACTTACCCTGCTCATCCTTGCCGTAAATCCAATCTGAATATCCGCATGCTAGATTCGCCACTCGCCTTCTTCGTCGACCTCAAGCCGGCGGTCGCGGATTTTCAGGAATCTGTGATCGAGGGGCTCTCCGGCACGCCGAAGCGCTTGGCCTGCAAGTTCTTCTACGACGAAATCGGCCTCGATTTGTTCGGCAAGATCTGCGAGACGGAAGAGTATTACGTTACCCGGACGGAGCTGGCGCTGTTGCGCGAGGTCGGGCCGGAGGTCGCGGATCTCGCCGGTCCCGGGCGGACGGTCATCGAACTCGGGACCGGGTCCGATCTCAAAATCCGCCTGCTGCTCGATGCCCTCGACCGGCCGGCGCAATATGTCCCCATCGACATTTCTCCCGTGCATCTTCGCGAAGCCGCAACGGCGGTTGCCGTCGATTATCCGCGGCTTCGGGTCGGCGCGGTCTGCGCGGATTTCACCGCGCCCCTGTCGATTCCAGCGGAGGCGATGGAGGCGACAGAGGGCGCGCGGCTCGGATTTTTCCCGGGCTCGACGATCGGCAATCTTTCGCCGGAAGAGGCGCAAGAATTCCTGCGCGGTTTGCATCCGGTGCTCGGGGCCGGCAGCGCGCTTTTGATCGGTGTCGATCTGCGGAAAGACAAGGGCCGGCTCGATCGGGCGTACAATGACGCGGCCGGTTACACGGCGGCGTTCAACCTGAACATTCTTCATCGCATCGCCGCTGAGTTGGACGCGTCGATCGATCCCGAGGCATTCGAACATTATGCCTTCTATAACGAAGCCGAGGGGCGTATCGAGATGCATTTGCGAAGCTGGCAGTCTCAGATATTGCGCGTCGGACAATCCCAATTCGAGATCGCGCAAGACGAACTGATCCACACCGAAAACTCGTATAAATATACTCTGGAAGGGTTCGCCGCGCTTGCGGAGACGGCGGGATATCGCGCCGCGGCGCGGTGGACGGACGCCGACAATTTGTTCAGTATCCATTACCTAACCGCCGCGGCGTAATGGCCGCGCTGGCGCGGGGCAAGGGATGAACAGAGCGGAACGCAGACGGGCGGCCCGCGGGCCGAATGGCCGGGGGACAGCGCGCGGTACGGACGCATTGTTCGCCGATGCGAAGGCCCGCCATGAGGCCGGCGCTATGGCGGATGCGGAATCCTTGTACCGCGAATTCCTGACGGCGAATCCGAACCATGCCGACGCCTTGCATATGCTCGGTCTTGTCCACTACCAAACCGGGCGCGCGCCGGAGGCGGTTGATCTGATCCGGCAGGCGATTGCCAAAGACCCCAAAATCCACCGGTATCATTCGAACCTCGGGCGGATTTTCAATGAGACCAAACGGTTCGAAGAAGCGGCGGAGGCCTATCGGCAAGCGGTTCAAATCGATCCCGAAATGGTGGAGGCATATGCGAACCGGGCGGTGGCGCTCGATGCGTTGGGACGCTCGGAGGAAGCCGTAACGGCGCTTCGCAAAGCCTTGGAACTGGCGCCCGATCATCCGGATATTCTCGTGGGACTCGGAAGAATACTGTCGTCGAGCCAGCGGTTCGATGAATCGGCCGAAATCTTTCGCCGCGTCGTTGCGTTGGTTCCAGACCATGTCGAGGCGCGTATCCAACTTGGTACCGCATTGACGAGTACCGGGGATTTCAGAGGCGCCGCAAAGTGTTACGAGGAAGCGATTTCACTTAGACCGGACGATATCGAACTCCAGGTCGATCGCGGTATCGCACTTTTCAGGATGGGATGTCTCGACAACGCAATTTCGGGGTTGGAGAGTGCGTTTTCCGGTCAACCGGATCACGTGAGGGCGCACTACAGCCTCGGCCTCTTTCTGAAAAACAAATACCGCATCGCGGACGCGCGCCGCCATTTCGAAGCCGTATTGGCGCAACAGCCAAATCATGCTCTTGCGATGATAGAGCTAGGCGGATGTCTCCAGCGGGGGAATAGGGTCGACGACGCTATGGCGCTTTATGGGCAGGCGTTTCGGCTCGACAGCGGCCACTTCGCGAACATCGTCAAGACAATGACGACGATCCCCTACGGGCGCTTCAGCGCGGACTATCAGCGCATGCGCAAGATGCTGGAGAGTGCCGGTTAAGGTTTTTTTGCGCGGTACTGGTTCTTGTAGACATTCGTGCCGTGCGCCAATTTGCGGGTCAGCGGCAGGAACTTTCCAGCGTCCTCTTTGGGTGCGAGTCTCGCATGGCAGTGATGTCTGCGGCTTGGTTCGTTGAGTTCAGGCAGCGATTGCCATGGCTGCTGCACGTGGACTGATGTTGTCGTTGGCCGGTGTGTCGGTTGCGCTGATCAGGGCCTTCCATGCCCG
>JAKZTB010000279.1:0-2784 GCA_047517345.1 Alphaproteobacteria bacterium | reverse complement strand
CTCTACAATGCCCAGTGGATCGTCGAAAAGAACGGCTACCTGAGCCCCGCTCAAGCTCGTCAGGCGTGGCACGCCGCGATCTCAATCAGGCCCGCCGCGTGAGACAAACTTGTGTCCAAGGAACCGGGTGCGCTACACGCAGTCAGCGTCGCCAAAAGCGCGCGCATACGGTAGAGCGTGTTGTAGCTGTCGCTTTTCACCGCGACGATAATCAACTTTTGCGCTTCCGATCCCTTGGCAAATATCGCGAATTCGGGCGGGTAAGGATTTTGCAACATGCGGTTCGTAAGACCGGTTACGAACGCGATCCGCGAGCGTCTTCCGCTTTTCGCCAAGGTCTGCGCGCGCGCTTTGTAGGTTTCCTGGGTTTGTGGGGCCGGATAGTAGTAACCCGAATGGCGATCGGCGGCTTGCGATACCGATGGAATGAACATAAGCCACGCCGCCATGGCCCATAATCTGGATGTCCTCATTTCGCTTTCCTGCGCTAAAAAATTTTCGGGACAACTGGCGCCGCTCCGCCGCTCCGTTATACTGCGTCCCGTCGCTATTTCCGCCAATATTTTCAGAGTCGTCCCATGAAGGAAAAGAAAATCGCGTTTGTCGGGTCCGGATCGCCTATAGCGGTCGAAGCTCTGGAAATACTCACCGATCGGTACCCGAACGTTCCTGTAGAAGAAGCCGATATTGTCGTCGCACTCGGCGGTGACGGCTTCGTACTCCATAGTCTCCATCAATCGATGGGCAAGAACGTCCCCATATTCGGCATGAACAGGGGGTCGGTCGGCTTTCTGATGAACGAATATTCCAAAGACAACCTGTATGAACGGGTCACACAAGCCGAAACCGTAAAATTCATACCCCTGCGCTTGCAGGCAACCGGTATTAACGGCGAAAGCTACGAAGCGCTCGCGATCAACGAAGTGTCCTTGCTCCGCGAAACCCGCCAAGCATCGAAAATCCGAATTCTGGTCGACGGGATCGAACGAATGCCCGAGATGATTTGCGACGGCGTACTGGTCGCCACACCGGCGGGCAGTACGGCTTACAATCTCTCGGCGCACGGCCCCATCGTTCCGCTGGGATCGGGCGTGTTGGCGCTTACGCCGATCAGCGCATTTCGGCCGCGCCGCTGGCGCGGCGCCCTTCTGCCTCACAATGCAACCGTCCGGTTTGAAATATTGGAAGCCGAGAAGCGTCCGGTTAGCGCCGTCGCCGATGGCACCGAAATCCGCGATGTCGCCACCGTGGAGATCAGCGAAGCGCCGGAACTTGCCGTAACGATTCTGTTCGACCGGGAGCATGGCTTGGAAGAACGGATTCTCAAGGAACAGTTTGCAAGCTGAGTTGAATTCTCCGGCAGGCGCGCCGGTTAACGCGTTTTAGCGCGGGCGTAGCTGCACAACACTTCGGCGAGCCGTGTCAAATTTGCGTACAGGGCGCCGAACCCGTCGGCCCGCTCCAGGCTCAACTCGTTCATGTAAAGTGCACGATTGATTTCGATCTGGAGGCTATGCC
This sequence comes from Alphaproteobacteria bacterium, assembly GCA_047517345.1. Taxonomy (GTDB): domain Bacteria; phylum Pseudomonadota; class Alphaproteobacteria; order UBA8366. The sequence goes on along the minus strand of JAKZTB010000279.1, from coordinate 1,266 downwards.
GTCCCTTCGCGGGGTCGGAGTGTGCACGCACGAGTTCGACCCCCTTATAGGGGTCGTTTACCCGCACACGATAGCCGAACCCCCGCAAGGTCGCCGCGACAAGGTCGGTGAATTCAGGGTCGCAGGTCGTCCCGTCTCGGTCGCCCAATACAAAATCGATCCGGCCGCCATTGCCCGTACCCGGCTGCTGGGGAACGCCGGCCGCCGGCATGGAGTGGCAATTGATATGCCAGACCTGGCCAAAGCGCTGCTGTGCAATGTCGAGCATGTCGCGCAGCGCACAATGATAGGGCCGCCAGTAAGTATCGATCCTCTTTCGCACTTCATTCGTACGCAATTTGCGGTCATAGAGCGCGTAGTCCGGTGGGCAAAGGCGCCAAATCAAACCGTGTCCTAGTCTGGTTTTTTCGCTTGGCGCTAAGGGGTCCGGCCACGGCTCTTCGATGAGTTCCGGATCGATATCCATCAGCGACCGGTTTGGATCGATATAAGCGCGCGGGAACAGGGCCGCCTGAAGGTTCGCACCGCACTCGGGAACCGCTGCGTAGAGCTCATCGACGAAGGCGTCCTCCGACTTTCGCACCACGTCCATCGGTGCGATACAGTCGAAATCTTCCGGATATTCCGCACCACTGTGGGGCGAGTCGAATACGACCGGCGCTGAATTGCCGTTCGACCGTTTGATATAAAGAACGCCAGGGATTCTGGTACGCAACTTACGCCTCGTCGTTCAAATGGCACGCCGAGAGCCGGCCGGGCGCGATATCCCTGAGCACAGGCTGCTCGTTCTTGCAGCGTACTGTCGCATGCGGGCGGCGCGGATGGAAATGGCAACCACTGGGCGGATCGATCGGCGATGGGATTTCACCTTTGACCGGCGTGAACTCGCGGCCCCGGACATCGATGCGCGGCACTTCCGACAGCAGGGCAATCGTGCAGGCGTGGTTCGGATTTTCAAACAGCTCTTCCGTCGGCGCCGATTCGACGACACGGCCCAGATACATGATGACGACACGATCCTTCCGGCACCCAAGCGTAATTCGATCGAGTAGTAGATACCGTTGCGGTCTTCCGACCACGAAATGGAACACAAGTAGACACTTATGGCAACTCGTGATTGGACGGTGTCGCTAACACACGATATGACCGGTCTATGTAACAGATGATCTGTCCGGTTTTAGATTTCCTCCAAATCTGGAGGAATCGGATGCGCCGGACGGAGCAGTTGCAGGGACTGAGATTGATGAAGTTCGAGGATGTCTACGG